>NZ_OY781063.1:1245001-1556251 GCF_963676285.1 uncultured Sphaerochaeta sp. | reverse complement strand
TGTGGGGAACTTGTACTTTGGCGCAAGTCGATAATCCACAGAGAGAACTGCTGCCCCAGTGATATCGGCTAGATGGGCACAGAGGAAGTTGTAGAGATCCATATTACCCCAAACCCATCCACCACCATGGTAGAAGATGATTAAGGGGGTGAGATCGCTGATACCACGTGAGCCTTGCTTCTCAAAAAGATATCCACTGATCATCCCATCGGTAACCGGGATGATGAAGGTCTTGGTGGTGATGTTCTTCGCACTCTTGCCAAGCAGTTTGCGGATCACCAGGTTATTAGGGATAGATATATCGTTAAGCTCCTCAATGCGTTTTGGTGTAAGCCCTTCAGGATCTTTTATTGCGATCTTGTTTATCAGGGCGACCATACGTTTCATCTTCGGAGACAAATCATAGTCTGCCATAGTGGACATATGGTAGTATATCCACCAGTGTGACGCAAGTATTTGAGTCCGTACTGGTGGGCCATTTGTATATTCAATTGGTAGTTATCAAACACAAAGTACGCCTTGTTTGCCACTTATTGCCATGGTTTCCTAATAATTCAAGAATAACAATGTTGTAATAGCTCCCACTAGGGAATGGGTTTATTCCTTTTCCAGCATGATAATCGGGAAGCTCCATCCGAGTCTGCTTAGTGTAGGAACACCGAAACCCAACATGGATTCTATCAATAACGGTATAGAGGATATGTATCACTTGTGCCAGGATGGTAGGGACAGCAAGGCGAAGCAACAGTTTCCCTATCGATTCCGTCCCAAGTGAGGAAGTTATTTGTCGCATGTCGGTACTGTACCCAAAAGAAAAAAATGAAACAAGCAATGGCGATGCCCAAGTTTATTGCGCATGCGTGAAAGGTGTTGCTATACTTCATGTATGAATGACAAAGTGATGGTATTGCCAGAAGTGCGGTTCGGATACGGGTTCATCCCCCCGGAATTTCTTCCCGAGGGAAAGGATGAGTATTATCTAAGGAACATCCAGAACAAGAAGGATCCAGGAAGCTATCGGCATCTGAAGGAAGAGGAAATAGCCCTGCTCGAGGAGAACCTGAATACTTCCCCCTGTTGGGATGATGTGCTGGTGAGTGATCCCTTTGACCCTTCCTTGATCAAGAACAGCGAATTCTATGGGCTGGTACGTATTGGAAGCATGGCGCGTCAGATTGTCAGTTTTCATGACTTCTCTGTACCTGTAGGGATTACCAACAGCAGAATTGTCAGCTGTGATATCGGGGACAGTTGCGCCATTCTCGATTGCAGCTATCTCAGCCACTATATTCTTGACCATCATGTCATCATCTACCGTATTGGAGAGATGCAGACTACCAACCATGCAAAGTTCGGCAGCGGTATTCTCAAGGACGGGGAAGACCCAGAGGTGTTGACCACCATGGATATCATGAATGAAGCAGGAGGAAGGACGATTAGGCCCTTTGATGGAATGCTTCCCTCCGATGCCTACCTCTGGGGTACCTATCGCGATGATGAGGCGTTGATGAAGATCTTTGAGACGTTGACTGACAAGACGTGCGACGCACGTCGTGGGTACTACGGATTTGTCGGTCAACAGTCGGTCATCAAATCATGCGATACCGTGAAGGATGTCTGGGTTGGGGAAGGAGCCTATATCAAAGGAGCCAACAAACTCAAGAATCTCCGTCTCCGCTCTACCTTGGACGAGCCGATACAGATCGGTGAAGGCGTTGAGCTGGTAAACGGCATAATCGGTGCAGGAAGCAGGGTGTTCTATGGATGCAAGGCAATCCGATTCATCATGGGGGATAACTGTAATCTCAAATATGGTGCACGTCTTATTCACTCATTCCTTGGGGACAACTCAACGGTCAGTTGTTGTGAGCTACTGAGCAACCTTATCTTTGGGGGACACGAACAACACCACAACAACTCCTTTTTGATTGCAAGTATGATCATGGGACAGTCGAATATGGCTGCCGGTGCGAATATTGGCTCCAATCACAACAGTCGTGGAAATGACGGGGAGATGGTTGCCGGCAGGGGATTCTGGCCAGCCCTGAGCAGTACGCTCAAATATGACTGCAAGTTTGCAAGCTATGTCTTGATCGCCAAGGGGAACTATCCCCATGAGTTGAACATCCCCCTTCCATTCAGCCTGCTTGGTGCAGACGCCAAGGAGGGAAGAAGGGTGGTTATGCCTGCATATTGGTGGATGTACAACCTCTATGCTCTGGAGCGCAATAGTTACAAATATCGTAAGCGTGACAAGCGAAAGGTTATCCGTCAACAGATAGAGACCGACTATCTTGCTCCTGATACAGTCAATGAGATTTTTGCGGCCTGTGACCTGCTCTGTGAGTGGGTGGGGATCAATTACAACAGGACCCGGCCCTCATCCCAGGAGCGAAGTGACCTGATCACCCAAGGTCGCACTTTGATCACCACGAAGCCTTCAGAAGTACAGTCAATGCAAATGTATGTCTGGGAGTTGGAAAACAGCAACGAGCCGGTTGAGGTACTCAAGACGGTGGAAGCATACCAGGCGTATCAACAGATGCTTCGTTACTACGCTGTGAAGACACTCAGCGAGTATTGCACCACCCATGAAGTTACCATCAGTGAGTTCCAGCAGGCCCATGATACAGTGCTCGAGCCTTGGCTCAATATCGGAGGGCAACTTGTTCCTGAGTATCGTTTTGAGGCTCTCAGGGATGGTTTGAAGGAAGGCTCTATCACCTCTTGGGATGAAGTACATGATGCTTATTCCTACTGGTTTTCTCTCTATGAGGAAGACAAAGCTCTGCATGCCCTGGCAACACTGCTCAAGGTGTTAGGGTGTAGTGAAATCAACCAGGGGCAATGGGAGCAGGTGGTTGATGAGGTAGCCGCCATTCGCCTTGAAATCGAAAACCAGGTCTTCAAGACCAAGGAGAAGGATTTCAACAACCGGTTCCGTTTCAGTACCTACCGTACGGTGGAGGAACGGAACGCGGTGCTTGGCAGCCTTGATGACAATCCTTTCATCCAGGAGTCAAAGCAGATCACTGAACAGGTGCTTTCCCGGATTCGGCAGGTTCGTTTCTCCTGAGTGTGGTGTAGGTGTCTTCTCCAATACTGACAAGGGTCAGGAGGAGTAACACCACACATGCGGCCTTGATGATAATCTGCCACCACTCAAGTGAGAGGTTGAAATAGAGCAATGCCGTATTGTTGTAGATGTTCCATCGCGTTGCAACGAAGATGAAGTAGAAGACTCCCAATAGATCGGAGGCTGCACTAAAGCCAAGTACTGTCTTCGTCCATCTTGCGCGAACCATCTTGAACATGGCAACAAAGAAGGCGATGGCAGTGGTCAGTATCCATCCTATAAGGTAAGGACGGAGTAGATCTGCAACGAAAAGGGGGATAGGTTCCCTGTCTTGGGTATAGATTGCCAGTAAATCGCCTCTCATGTACATGAATCCCAGAAACAGGAAGAAGAGTGACAAACCTACCAAGTCAGCAATGCTGTCTCTCTTCTTGATCTCCCTGGTGGGAGCTTCCTCGAGATTGCGTAGTTCAGTGAGGTTCCAATCCTTCAAATCTGTCTTGACCTGATACCTTTCAAGTATCGCAAAGGTGATCGTTACCCACAGGAATGCTCCTGATGCAGCACTGAAAATTGAGGCCAGAGCCTTTGCGATCATTTCAAAGATGGACAGATTGGATGGGGAAAGGATGAAGGAGAGTACCGTGAAGACCAAGGTAACCAGGGAGACTACCAAGGCAACAATCTTGAGTACCGTGATATAAGTATCATAGGTAGCTGGACCGATAAGGTATTGTTCACTGCCACGGTATTTTGCGGCCAGTGAAGAGGGGGATCCCATTGACAGGAGCGTCTGTTCGACTGCCTCATCACTGGGGTCTTCTGGCAACATATCCTGAATGTTTGCCGTGAGTTCCTTCTCTACTTCCATTCTTTCTGCAGGTTTTAAATGACGGACCGTCTCTGCAATATATCGGTTGATAAGTTCATGCATGGCTCTCCTCCCCGAGCAACGCTTCAATGTGTGATTGTTGCTCTCTCCATTGGCTTGTAAGTGCTGTGAATATGTTCTTTCCTTCCTCGGTGAGTTGGTAGAACTTCCTCGGTCTGTTTTCGCTGGTATTCCAGCTGCTCTCCAGGACACCTTGGGTTTCCAGTCTCCTGAGCATGGGGTAGAGTGTATTGGCTTCCAACTCTATGTGCTTCTCTGCAAGTATCTGCAATAGGGAGTACCCATACTGAGGAGTGGTGAGTTGGCTGAGAACACAGAGCGTCAGGGTACCTCTGTTGAGTTCTGTTACAAAGTTGGCAAGAAGCTCTCTCCTATCCATATGAAACCTCGTGCTTTTACAATAGTGTGTATCACACAGTAATGTCAAGAACAAAGTATAATCATGATACGAAAAAATTTGACGGTTTTCCTGAACGATGGTACGATGAGATTGTGGTGGTGAAGAAGGGGAATAACCGAAGGAAATAACCCTGAGTAGCCAAAGAACCCTCCCGGTCGGAGGGTTTTATTATGGGCCCCTGACAGAGTCTTCCATACCACCGTACATATATGGCTTGTAGCCGTGCATATCTTTCCAATTCTTTCACTCATAAAGGTTTTAATGTTGTGGGAAAACATGTTCTCCAGTATCATCCATGCATATCCATATGATGGCACAGGGGAGTGAAAGTACATGGAAGACCAGAGAGAAACGAAGAATAGCCAGTATATATTGTTGGATGACCGAAGAGTGATCCGTCTTCTAGCAAAGCTATCCCTGCCAGCCATGATTGGACTCCTTGTGAATACCCTCTACACGATGGTTGATATGTTGTTCGTCGGTCAGGCAGTTGGGCCTACCGGTCTTGCCGCTCTCGGCATCTCCATGGGAGGCTACCTGATTTTAACGGCAACAGCACTGATGATGGGCATTGGGGGAGCTTCCCTGGTTTCCCGGCAGCTAGGAGCTGGAGAGAAAGAGGAGGCAGAAAGGACTGCCTTTGTCAGTGTGGGTGGTATGCTCCTTATCTCAGTTACTCTTGGTGTGATGGGCCTGCTGTTTTTCCCACAGCTTGCATCCATGCTGGGCTCTGATGCTGAGACCTACCCGTTGGTACGAAGCTACCTGGGAGTTTTGCTTGCAGGATCTCCACTCATTACTCTCTCCACCGTTTTGAATGCACTCTTGCGTTCCCAAGGGAAGGTAAAGGCATCGATGGTAGCCAGCATCATCGGAAATGGGTGCAATATCCTTCTAGATTTTCTACTGATCATCGTCCTTGATTGGGGAGTGATGGGGGCTGCTGTTGCAACCGTGGTTGGCCAATCATCCTCTGCCCTGTTTGCCTTTTGCATCCTTTCCTCTCGTCGTTCTGCATTCTCTATCAGAAAGGGGGAAGGGGATCCTTTCTTTCAGTTGTTTGGTCGGATTGCTTCTCTTGGCTCTCCTACGCTGGTGAGACAGCTTGGGACCAGTGTGGTGACCATAGTGGTCAATCGAAGCCTGCTTCTCTATGGAGATACCCTTGCCATTGCTGCCTATGGGGTTATTTGGACCCTGTTGATGTTTTTCAATATGCCGATCTCAGGTATTGTCCAGGGATTCCAGCCAATCGTAGGCTACCATGCAGGAGCTAGGAGAAATGAAGAGGTCATTCGGGTACTCAAGGCCTCCCTACTTGTTACCTTTCTCATTGGATGTTTCTTCCTGCTGCTTGTTACCCTGTTTCCTGGCGTCTTTCTTCGCCTCTTTACCAAGGATGAGCAATTGCTGGAAAGGGCAGTGCCGGCGGCCAGGTTGCTGTTGGCCAGTCTGCCGTTCTTGGGGATGCAAAGTGTAGGAACGGCCTTTTTCCAGGCGATTGGGAAGGCCTTACCGGCACTCGTACTCTGGATAGGAAGGCAGTTTGTACTCTTGATTCCCCTGATCTTGCTGCTTGGAAACTACCTCGGAGCAAAGGGGATCTATCTTGCCTTCCCCATTGCTGACTTTCTCTCTGCTCTGTTTATTCTGTATCTGGTTTTTCGCCATCTAAAACAGGGATCATACAGCACCACGTAAGAAATTGGCCATGATGCTTGCACCATCTAGACAAAATTTTTATACTGCCTAAAAATTTTTCTTAAGGAGTGCCGATGCACAACCGTTGGATTGTCCTGATTGCCGGACTGATAATGCAAACCATATTGGGGGGTATCTATGCTTGGAGTACCCTTACCCCATGGCTTGCAGAGAGTTATGGTATCAGCAACGGGGAGAGTGGATTTGTATTCGGTTTGAGCATTGCTGTCTTTACCTTGGTCATGGTGTACTCCGGACACCTATTGGCCAAGAAAGGCCCAAGAATCCCAGCCCTCATAGGTGCACTCCTCTATATGGCAGGGTATTTCCTGGCCTCCCGTTCCCATGGTTCCTTTCCCCTCTTATTGCTTGCGGTAGGAGTTGTTGCAGGGTCTGGGATTGGCTTTGCCTATGTTGTCCCTCTGTCGGTTGGGATGCAGTGGTTCCCTCGCCAAAAGGGATTGATCACCGGACTCTCTGTTGGAGGGTTTGGAGGAGGGGCTATCATTCTTTCTTCCATCATTGAGGCAGGTAAGCTCTCCGGTCTTTCCCTGGATCGTTTCTTCCTCTTCTATAGTCTTGTCAGTGGATCACTGCTCTTCCTTGCTGCGCTGTTGCTCTCTTCCCCCCCAGCGACAACAGGAAAGAATTCAGGGGAGATGCAAGTGCATCAAGCCCATTCTGAGAAGCCTATGGTGCTCAGCATCCTCGGGATGTTCAGTGGAACCTTCGCTGGATTGCTGCTTGTTGGAAACCTTGCTCCCTATGCTCTCTCCAAGGGTCTTGCTGAGGAGATGACCGTGCTTTCGGTTGTCCTGTTCTCGCTTGGGAACCTGAGCGGTAGGATTATATGGGGACATATCTTTGACAGGACAGGTTATCGTATTATTCCCTGGTCACTCCTGCTCGCTTCTCTCTTCTATGTACTGATACGAGTTGCATCGGGTAGCTTGCTATTTCTGGTAAGCGTACTTGTCCTGGGCTTCTTGTTTGGTTCTCAGTTTGTGCTTTATGCAGGGTATCTCTCCAAGACCTATGGGGTAACATCGTTTTCCAAGCGCTACCCCTTGGTTTTCCTCTCATACGGACTTGCCGGTATCATTGCCCCTGGCATTGGTGGTTGGATTGCTGATACCACAGGTTCCTACAATACGGCGATTATGCTCTGTTTGATGCTGTTGTCTGTTTCTGGGCTGGTTCTGATTACTGCGAACAGGAAGCGCTAAAAACCAGCGCAAGGGGGACTGGGCGCTCGGCTTCGCTGTTGTCCTCATATCGATCGGCAATCTTCAGGTATCGTTTCCCTTCATAGATAATCTGTGAAGACCCTCCCCCATCAAGGTTGATGATCTCCTGGTAGTGTTGTCGGTCACAAAACTGTGCCAACTCGAGCAAGGAAGCCCCTGAGCTCTCCTTTCCCCTCTGGTAATTTCGCTTGCTTGCTCCTTCAGCCCACACCAGTACGGGCTCTCCATCTCTATTAGTTCCCAGTGCGATACGAGCAGCCCGAGCTGATGAGAACGGTAGTGGATAAACGGTCGGTGGAAATGAAGTCTCAGCAACGAGTGGATTAAAAAAAGGACAGCAGAGCGTGTCGACCATACTCGATTCCCTCATCATGGGGGGCCCTACCTGAATGCCGAACTGGTACGCCTCCAAACCAAGAAAGCGAACAGTGGTATCCTGGAGTGATATCTCATTCCTTAGGCTGAGGACAAACCCAGCCATTGGCACTCTCGAATTTCCTCCCTGCTTCACTGCCACAACGGTATTGCCCGTAATGACAATATCGGTACCACTACTACTTGGAGTAATACAGGTTTCGGGGCGGAAGTAAAAGATTGCATTTCTTTCATGTCGGTACTGTACAGAGCCGATTTCCACCACCAAATCAGTCAGTTCAACCTGTGTGGTGTGGCTGGTCCCTGCTCGATCCACCAAGAGGCAAGGCCGATGGTTCAGTGGTGGATTGAGTACCACTCCATCCTTGAGCGCTAGGCCGTGGGGGGTACCAAGTTCACAGAAGGGGGAGTCGAGGTCGGTGGGGTCCATCAGGAAAAAATGGGAGTTTACGACAAGGGGAGAGGCAAGGGAAGAAGGAAATCCTACCTTCCCATCAATAGGGATGAAGGTCATCTCATCCTTCTCACCCGAAACCATCTCAAGGTGATGCTCTCTCTCCAGCTGGTTAAGGAACAGCCTGGCAGAAGTATCCTTGCTTATCCATGCTCCATCCTTGTAGAGACTACCCTCATCTGCAAGCTTCTGGAGCTGCACTTTGGCGGTGATGTTCCTGGAGAAAAACCACGTATCTCCACTATGAGGGGGAAAAGGAAGATCGATATTCTCAGGTACATGGAAGAAGACCAGTCTGCCATAGGCTGAGGGGTCTTTCTCCACGATGTTGAGCCGGTAAAGCCTTGCAATCTCCCTGATTGATCCTGCATCGAAACCAGGAGAGACGAACTGCAAGTTTTTCCATGCAAACTCTTCCACAACCTGGAAACGTTGTATTTCCTTGTTTTGATGGGTCTCGGTAATGATGGTGTTTCTCATGCTACCCCTTGATGCCTGTGTTCATGGTGCTTTCGATGATGTACCGTTGGCTGAACGCGAAAATGATGAGCAGGGGAAGAACGGAGAGTACACTTCCAGCTAAAAGTAGGTTCCATTTGACACCATACTGGTTCTGGAACTGGGAGAGGGCAATGGTCACAGTATAGAGTTTCCTGCTCGAGATATAGAGCATGGGGCGTAGCAAATCGTTCCAGTTGTTCATGAATGCGATGATGAAGAGGGTGGCGATAGGACTGGAGGCTTGGGGTAGGTAGATGCGTGCAAACATCTGGTAGGCATTCACCCCATCTATGATCCCTGCATCAAAGAGAGGACGGGGTACTTGGGCAAAGAATTCCTTGAGCATAAAGGTCCCAAAGGCTCCAGCAAGGAAAGAGGGTACGATCAAGGGGAGATAGGTGTCCATCCAGTTGAGTTTGAGGAAGAGATAATACTCGGGGATGATGGTCACTTGAACGGGGATCATGAGTGTAAAGATCAGGAGGGAGAAAATGAGATTCTTTCCCTTGAAGTGCATGGTTGATAGCGCGAATCCTGCAAGTGAACAGACCAGTATCTGTCCAAATGCTGCCAATGCATACACCCAGAGACTGTTGATGGTGTATCTGCCGAAGTTGTACTGGGTGAAGACTTCCTTGTAATTATCGAGCACCTGGTCGGTGAAGAGAAGGTCGGGGATGAATTTCGGGGGTACGGAGAAGATGTTCTTCTCCGACATGAATGAGTTGGAGACCATCCAGAGGAAGGGGAAGATATAGAGAATCGCAACAACGGCGATCAGGAGGAGACGATATCGGTCTGCGTTTTTTTGTTTCATCGTCTTTCTCCTCAATCTAAGTTCTGGACAAGATGCTTCTTGATGTAGAAGTTGAAAAGGGTCATCAGTCCTACGAATATCAGAAGGATGTAGGCAATCGCTGAGGCATAGCCTACCCGGTAGTAGACGAAAGCATTGAGGTAGACATCATAAACCAGGGTGTTGCTCGCGTTCTGTGGACCTCCCTTGGTCATGGCATAGATCAGCTCGAAGTTCTTGAACGAGTCAATGATGGTGATGGTGAGTACGAAAAACAGGGTTGGCATCAGCATGGGTAGGGTAATCCTGAAGAAACACTGGAATGCATTGGCACCATCGACCCGTGCTGATTCAAGCGTATCCCTGTTGATACCCTGCAAACCGGCGAGGAAGATGATCATATAGTAGCCGCTCATCTTCCAGACCTGCACTGAGGCAACGGTATTCAGGGCAAGCTTGGTATCCCCAAGCCAGTAGGGTGGGGTCAGTCCTATTGCTTCAATGAGGTTGTTCACCAACCCATAGGTGGGGCCGAGCATCCAGTTCCAGATGATCCCCACTGCTACAGCAGAGGTTACCACGGGGAGATAGATGGCTGAGCGGAAGAAGGAAATTCCCTTGATCCGTACATTGATAAGGACGGCAAGGGCAAGTCCACAGACAATGGATCCAACAACGTAGATCAAGGAGAACTGCAAGGTATTCAGTACAATTCCGATGAACTCCTCACTGGAGAGTAACTCTTGATAATTCCCAAGCTTGATGAATGCAGGGGAGCTCAAGAGATTCCAATCGGTAAAGCTGAGGTAGAGGGAAGAGACGATAGGGATAAGACGGAATACCAGAATGCCGATTACGGTGGGGATGATGAACACCCAGGGAGTGAGCTTGCTGTGCCATCGGTATGGGGGGTGGGTCATGTACTCTTCCTCACTAGTGAGACTGGTTGTCCGACCTTCCAGACAACCAGCTCATACATACACTGTACGTTACTTATAATACCGCTTCAAGACAGAGTTGATGTTCTCTGTTCCCTTCTTGAAAGCCTCGTCAAAGCTCATATGGCTGTTGATGATTGCATCAATGGTACCGTTGAGCCCAAGAGACTCAGAGCCACCATATCCTCTCCATTCACTCCACCCCATGGTGTAGCTGGTGGTCATTGGGCCGCTCGCCTGCTCTCTGAGGAGGTTCATCTCTTCTCCTGGCTGTTTGCTGGGATCGGCAAACAGGGGATCTTCTGCAAGTTTCTTTGCAGAGGGAATCTTTCCTGCCATGTATACATCCAGGTTGATTCCCTCTCCTGCAACGTACTTGGCAAACTTCCAAGCCATTTCAGGATGCTTGGTGTTTGGTGCTAGGGCATAGCTGTCTGGCCATCCATAGGTAAGATTGCTCGGTCCTGCAGGTCCACTGGGAACCCGTGCAATGCCCCATCGCATATCATCGCCTACATTCTTTCGGAGTGTATCGACGAACCAGGAACCATCGACCCACATTGCTGCCACTCCCTGGCTGAATACATCCTGCTGTTGGAAGCTGGTCATGTCCTTCTGGGGAGGGGCAACCTTGTCAACAAGAACAAGGTCAGTCAGCATCTTGATGGCATCCATGGCATTCTTGTCAGGATTGAACTGCATGGAGTTCTTATCAATGAGTTTTCCATTGTTTGCATAAACCCAAGGCTCTATGTGCGCATAGCGGCCATAGAACCAGTGTCCCCACTGGTCGGTTTTTCCGTCTCCGTTCTTGTCGATGGTGAGCTGCTTGGCTGCTTTCTTGAAGTTATCCCAGGTCCAGTCATCACTCGGGTAGGCAACCCCGGCTGCGTCGAATGCATCCTTGTTGTAATAGAGCACCGTGGTGACCAATGCAAAGGGAATGGAGTAGTAACTCTCTGTGTTGCTGATCTCTTTACTGGTATCGAAAATGGACTGATAGAAGTTTGTGAAGGTATCGTCATTCTTGATAAAGGAATCAAGATTGTACAAAAGACCTGCCTTCGCCCACTCCTCAATGTACCCAGAGCTCATCGTGAAGACATCAGGAAGTTTGTTCTGGTTGGCCTGAATACGGATCTTGGTCCAATACTCCTTGGTTCCCACTATGGTGTTATTGATTGTAACCCCAGGGTTGGCCGCCTCGAAGGAGCTGATGATCTGCTCGTTCTGTTCAAGCAGCTCAGGATCCCATGTCCACCACTCCAATGTGATTTCTTCTGTTCCCGTCTTGGTTTCTTTTCCACCTGCTGCAAACAGGAGACCCAATGCAAGAAGGACTACCAATGTCATCAGTAGTTTTTTCATCGCGACACTCCTTTCTATATAAACGAATTCCTAACCAAGCTTGCTTTCAAGATGGTGGGGGATGTATTGGGTCTCTCATTCCATCCTGTGTTGCAAGTAGTTGCATTTTACCATTGTATATTCAAAAAGGCAATCGTGAAGTGGTGAGGGAGAACGGTTTTTGCTCCGGGAAGGTACAACAAACCCGCCTCTTAAGAGACGGGTCTGTATGCTGGAGCCAAAGGGACTCGAACCCTCTACCTACTGATTGCGAACCAGTCGCTCTACCAGATGAGCTATGGCCCCTGAACGCATACACAAAATTATCGCAGAGAAGGCAAACTGTCAACTCTGCTGTCCGAGGGATGCGGCAATGAAGCCACTGAAAAGCGGGTGTGGACGGTTTGGTCTGCTCTTGAACTCGGGGTGGTATTGCACTCCGATGAAGAACGGATGGGATGAGAGCTCCACAGCCTCCACCAAGGTTTCGTCAGGACTGGTGCCACTGATAATAAGGCCTTTTTCCTGAAGGATTTCCCTGAACTCATTGTTGAACTCATAGCGGTGCCGGTGGCGCTCTCCGATACTCTCAGATTCCTTGTATACCTTGCTCATGAGTGTATTCGGTTTCACCATACAGGGGTAGGTACCGAGGCGCATGGTACCTCCCTTGGGGATGTTACCCCGCTGGTCTGGCATCAGGGCGATAACTGGATGCTTGGAATCGGGTGCAAATTCAGATGAGTGTGCGTCAATGAACCCTACCACATGGCGGGCAAATTCTATGACGGCGATTTGCATCCCGAGACAGATTCCAAGGTAAGGGATCCTATGTTCCCTGGCATACCGGGCTGCAAGTATTTTTCCTTCAATACCTCGGTCTCCGAAGCCTCCAGGAACGAGGATTCCATCAGCTTTACACAGGAGTTTCTCTACCGTATCCTTGGTCACCTCCTCACTGTCCACCCAGTCTATCTGGACCTCTGCTCCATGTTCCCACCCCCCATGCTTGAGTGCTTCCATCACACTGAGATAGGCATCGTGCAGTTGTATATATTTTCCCACCAAGGCGATGCGGACCTGTTTCTTTGCCCCTTCGATACGCTTCAGCATTGTCTTCCATTCAGAGAGGTCAGGCTCTCTGGTTTGCAGCTTCAACTCCCTGCAGACAATCTCATCGAGGTTTTCGGCTCTCAGCATCATCGGAGCCTCGTAGAGCACCGGTACCGTTTTGTTCTCAATGACACAGTCGCGCTTCACATTGCAGAAGAGTGCAATCTTGTCCTTGATGCTCTCCTCCAGTGGTTCGTCACTGCGGGTCACTATGATATCGGGAAAGATACCGCTTGCCATCAGCTCCTTTACTGAGTGCTGGGTAGGTTTGCTCTTATGTTCTGCGCTGCTTTTCAGGTAGGGAACCAGCGTTACGTGGATGAAAATACAGTTCTCTTGTCCTACCTCATGACCTATCTGTCTGATGGCCTCCAGGAAGGGTTGGCTCTCGATATCACCAGTGGTTCCCCCGATCTCGGTAATGATTACCTCAGCTTCTGTCTTCCTGTCCAATGCGTAGATTGCTTCTTTTATCTCCGTGGTTACATGTGGAATAATCTGGACAGTGGATCCCAAGTAGGCTCCGCTACGTTCCTTGCTCAGTACGTTCCAGTACACTCTTCCGCTGGTTAGGTTGCTGTACTTGTTCAGGTCCTCATCAATGAATCTCTCGTAGTGCCCAAGGTCGAGGTCGGTCTCTGAACCATCCTCGGTCACGAAAACCTCCCCATGTTGGTATGGACTCATTGTTCCAGGGTCCACGTTCATGTAGGGGTCGAGCTTCTGGGCTGCAATCTTCAGTCCTCTTGCTTTCAAGAGTCTTCCCAGCGATGCTGCGGTAATACCTTTCCCGAGGCCCGAAACGACCCCGCCCGTCACAAAAATGTGTTTGGCCATATATATCATTCTCCTTGTCTCTTGTTTCACATCTGGTAGGTCTTCAGTAGGGAAAGAGCAACGGCATACCGGCTTTTACGCAGATCCATTGCCTGCTTTTCCATGTAACGGTGTGCTTGTTGCTCATCCATACCAAGGTTTTCGATCAAGACCCATTTTGCCTTGTCGATGATCTTGATCTCTTCAATTTTCTTATGGAGTTTCTCATTCTCTGTATGCATTGCTGTCAACCGGCGACGCATAGAGCGTGCCAGAGAAAGCGCTTGGAAAAACATTTGGCGAATCACTGGCTTGCTGACCACAAGCACCCCTTGCTCGGAGAACAGTGCCTCACACTGTTCAAAGTACTGGTTCCGTACTACAAGAATGGATCCTGCCAGGCTCTGTTGTACCACCATAACGGCTAACTCCTCCCCTGACTCATCCAGCAGAGGAGCATTGATGACCACCAAATCGAGTTCCTGGTCAAGTACCAGCCGCCGGGCCTCTCCTGCGCTCAGACAGTGAAGGAGCTCAATGGATCGGTCATGCTCTCGCATAAGCGAACACAATGAGTCACATCCTTTCTGTGTTGATGATACAACCAGCGCTCGAAGCATGGACCCTCCTCTTACGTCGTTAGGAAATATGTTTTTCGACTCGCCTCAAACGGGTCTACAGCCGTCTCATAGGACCTCCACTCTGCTCCCTTTGCCTCAAGGAAACAGGTGAGCAGACGGTCAGGTATGTTGGATTGCACAAAATCGCTGTTCCTTGCCAGTTCCATGGCTTCGGCCAAGGAGGAGGGGAGCAGGCGACCTGTCTGCTTTTGGTATGCTGATCCTTGGTATTCTTCCTCAAGTGGTAGATTGCCTCGGATTCCTTCCAAGGCAGCACTGAGCAGCAAGGTGATGGCAAGGTATGGGTTGCAGGAGGGGTCGGCTGAACGCACCTCAATCCGGCGGTACTCCCCACTGGTGTAGGGAATGCGGATAAGCAGCGAGCGGTTTGCCCGTCCCCATCCCACATATTTGGGAGCTTCGAAAGAACCGAGGCGCTCAAAGGAGTTTGCAAGTGGATTGAGGAAGAGGGAAATCTCCTGGATCCTATTCAGGATTCCAGCGCTCATCGCCGCCTCAAGCTTGCTGTACTGCTCTCCCTCTGACTTGATGGACAGGTTGAAGTGCAGACCACTTCCACTCTCTCCCTGCAATGGTTTGGGGAGGAATGAGGCGAACAAGCCACTGCGGTCTGAGATGGTCTTTACGACTGATTTGAACGTGATGAAGTCGTCTGCTGCCTCAACAGGAGTTCCATACTTGAAATCAATCTCATTCTGTCCTGGTCCTGACTCATGATGACTGCGTTCGGTATAGAAGCCCATCTGCTCAAGGGTCAGGCAGATCTCCCTTCGTACATTCTCTCCCTTGTCCAAGGGTGCAACATCAAGATAGGTGCCCTCGTCCAAGGGTTGGTAGGTTGGCCTGCCGTTCTCATCGGTCTTGAAGAGATAGAACTCGCACTCAGGGCCCACTCCGAAGGAGTAGCCCTGCAAAGATGCTTTTCTCACTGTCTCTTGTAAAAGGGAGCGTGTGTCCCCCTCGAAGAGGGTTCCATCGGGTTTCTTGATCGAGCAGAAGAACCGTACCACACGGCCTTGGGCTGGACGCCAAGGGAGGATGGAGAGGGTGGCAGGGTCGGGAAAGAGTAACAGGTCGCTCTCTTCAACTTCAAGGAATCCTTTTACCGAGGATGCGTCAAAACTGATGCCGCTGGAAAAAGCACGCTCCAGCTCACTTGCCGAGATGGAAATATTCTTGATCTGTCCGAAAATATCGCAGAATACCAGTCGGGCGAACCGAACATCCTGTTCCTTGATGAACTGCATCACCTCTTGATGGGTATTGGTCATCATCCTTCTCCTCCCTCTGTCATACATGGGTATACATCATCCGATAAGGTGTGGTGCTGTTTGCACTCAGTACAAAAAAATGGGATGCAAGCAACTGTTCTCTGTCAAACTTGAACAGGGTACAGTACTCTTCTAGAAGATTGGAAAGCAACGCTTTATCTTCTTCATCAGCATCGCGCACTGCAACCTGTGGTGGTAGCCCCTGAGGAAGTGTATCACAGCGCAAATAGATTGTGCCACCATGCATCCCCGTCCCACAGAAATAACCTACCGGAGCTTTACCCTCTTGGTTTCTTCCCAGAACGATGATGGTTCCCCCTGCCTGGTACTCCCCAAGGAAGCTCCCTGCTCGCTCTCCAATGATCAGAAGCGGTTGCTTCTCCTCGAATGCTTTCATGTGGATACCACAGCGGTAGCCTGCACTGTCGCGGATATAGAGTTTCCCACCTCGCATTGCATACCCTGTTCCATCTCCACATGAGCCATGAACGATAATGGCCCCCTCATTCATGGTGTCCCCAGTTGCATCCTGGGCATTGCCATTCACAATAAGTGTCGCACCATCGAGATAGGAACCGAGTCCATTGCCTGCTGTACCGTTAATGGTGATGGTCTTATCCTTCTGGGCACAGCCAATGTAGCGCTGACCGGTCACAGAGGAGAGCGTGAACTGCTTCGCCTTGCTCTCCCGTATCTGTTCATTGAGCCTACGGTACTCCATCATCCCCACATCTATCTGCTTCATTGTGCCCTCCCTAACTGTTCACTTCTCACCTTCTGTGCAAAAGCCATCAATGCTGGTTGCTCGCTGATCATGGCAAAGTCCAGATTCCTGAGGTCAGTTCTGTTTCTGATCAGGTCAGTGTAGATTCCCCCGCGTGAGACCTGGTCCCCAATCAGGATACATCCAACCAGGTGATGGTCCTTGATGAAGAGCCGCTTGTACCCACTCTCTGTGGTAATTAGGAGATCCTCACCTTCATACACCCCAGCTGTGATGATGTGCAAGCCGAAGAATCCTATCGCATTCATGGCGATGGCTTTTTCAAAACGTTGCTCGCTTCCAGCCATGGAATATCCAGCACTCTCGCCCTGCATGTATGCATTCGGTAATAGAGCAAGATTCCGTCTCTCTCCACTTATGAGCTCCCATCCTTCACTGCAGTCCCCACCAGCCCAGATATGTGCATCACTGGTTCGGCATGCTTGATCAATGAGAATTCCCTTGTTTACCGCAAGCCCTGCATCTTTTGCCAACTGTATGTTTGGCTTTACTCCAACAGCTACAACCAGGATATCGAATCCCACTACCTTACCACTGGTTAGTAATGCCTCCTGGCCACAGAACTCACGAACACTTTCACTGAGGTGGAAACGAATTCCTGCTTGTTCCAGATGTCTTTGCACCCGAAGCGATCCTTCCTCATCAAGAATGCTGGAAAGAATTCTCCCTGCCAGATCGGCAACCGTTACTGATTGGACGCGCTCAAGAATTCCTTCGGCACACTTCAGTCCGATCAAGCCGGCCCCGATGATAAGCACCCGGCTCGTGGGATGCAGCTCTGCTTCAAGCTCCTTGGCATCAGATATGGAGAGGAACGTGTGTTTCTTATCTACCTCTTCAAGATTTTTCATTGGAGGAATGAAGGGAAGAGAGCCGGTTGCGATCAGCAGCTTGTCATACTGCATAATAGAGCCGTCGTCCAAGGTGAGTAGTTGAGAATCTACTTCAATATTCTCCACTTTTCTTCCTATAAGGAGACGAACATCATGTTTTTCATAGAACGCGTCATCACGGTAGGTCATCTTCTCTTCATCAGTCTTTCCTTGGAGCAGGTAGGAGATGAGTGGCCTGGCATAGATGGGATGGTTCTCTTCCCCGATGACGGTGATGGACCCTTCTGAATCATGTTTTCTGATGGACTCAATGCAGCCTACACTGGTGATGGAATTTCCAATAATTACATATTGCATGCTAGCGCTCCTCATAAACGATGGCCTGGTTCGGGCATCCTTGTACACAAACAGGGAGACCATGGCTGTTTGTGGCACAAAGTTCGCATTTTTGCATCACGCCACTTTCACTTGGCATCAAGGCCCCGTAGGGACATGCCATGATGCAGCTGTAGCAACCGACACACTTCTCCTGGTCGATGACGATCAGGCCATCCTTTTCCCTGATTGCTCCCGCAATGCAACTCTTCAGGCAGAGTGGTTCACTGCAGTGACGACAGTTCACGGCAAAGCTGACGGTTCCTTTCTGTTCCACCTGAATCCTTGGATGCAATGGCTTGTCCTTCAATGCCTGGACCATATCAAGAAGTCCACTGTTGGCGTACGCACAGTAGTACTCGCAAAGATGGCAGGCTAAACACCACTGTTCATTGACATAGATTCTCTTCATCGATCCCTCCTATGCGCCGGCATGCTTGATGCCGAGGATTTGCAGCTCTGTTTCGTTCAAGCCAATGCCTCTGAGCATCAACCGGTTTCCTCTGAGCGCCTCGATGGAGTTGATCCCCATCCCTCCCATCATCTCCTTGAGCTCGTGGTTCCATGCTGTGATAAGATTTACCAATCGTTCACTCCCAATCTCTGGATTGAGTCGTTTGACCAGCTCAGGGTTCTGGGTGGCTATTCCCCAGTTGCATTTTCCGCTATGACAGGTCCGGCAGAGGTGGCAACCAAGGGCTATCAGGGCACTGGTGGCCACATAGACTGCATCAGCACCGAGTGCGATGGCCTTCAGGACATCACTGCTGCTACGGATCGAGCCACCTACCACAAGACTGACATTACCGCGTATTCCTTCTTGGCGAAGCCGCTCATCAACGCTTGCCAAGGCCAATTCGATGGGTATGCCAACATTGTCCCTGGTCCTTGCTGGGGCTGCTCCCGTTCCTCCTCTGAACCCATCGATTGCGATAACGTCTGCACCGCTGCGTGCAATCCCGCTGGCGATTGCACTGATGTTGTGAACGGCTGCCACTTTTACGATAACCGGTTTGGTATAGGCAGTCGCTTC
Organism: uncultured Sphaerochaeta sp.; assembly: GCF_963676285.1. Taxonomy (NCBI): domain Bacteria; kingdom Pseudomonadati; phylum Spirochaetota; class Spirochaetia; order Spirochaetales; family Sphaerochaetaceae; genus Sphaerochaeta; species uncultured Sphaerochaeta sp. The sequence goes on along the minus strand of NZ_OY781063.1, from coordinate 1,537,658 downwards.
CTTGAGTGCAAAGACCAGCTGGCGGAGGTCTTCGATGGAGTAGATGTCATGGTGGGGTGCCGGGCTGATCGCATCACTGTGGAGCGGAATCATGCGGGTCTTGGAAATATCCTCCCCAATCTTGGAGCCGGGCAGGTGTCCCCCGATACCGGGTTTTGCCCCTTGCCCCATCTTGATCTCAATGGCAGCACCTGCATTCAAGTAGCCGGGATGTACCCCAAATCTTCCGCTTGCTACCTGGACGATGGTGTTCTTCCCATACTGGTAGAAGTCCTCATGGAGTCCACCTTCCCCGGTGTTGTAGTAGATTCCGAGTGCTTGTGCTGCAAGTGCAAGGGACTTATGGGCATTATAGGAGATGGAACCATAGGACATGGCACTAAACATGACCGGGATTTCCAGTTTCAACTGGGGAGCGGTCTTGGTGATGATCCTTCCCTTCTCATCCCTGGCTACAGCCGATGCTTTCTGTCCAAGATAAGTCCTGGTCTCCATTGGCTCTCTCAGTGGGTCAATGGAGGGGTTGGTTACCTGACTTGCGTTGACCAGCATCTTGTCCCAGTAGACGGGATAATCCTTGGGAGTTCCCATCGAAGCTAGCAGGACTCCTCCACTCTCTGCCTGCCGATAGATATCCTGGATGACCTCTCCCTTCCAGTTTGCATTTTCCTTAAAGATATGGTCAGTCTTAACAATTTTCAGTGCATGGGTAGGGCAGAGGGATACACAGCGATGACAGTTGACGCACTTGCTCTCATCTGCTCTCATTCGGCCAGTTGCTTCATCAAATGAGTGGACCTCATTTGCACATTGCCTTTCGCATACCCTACAGGTGATACATCTATCTTGGTTTCTTACTACTTCAAAGTCCGGATACAGGTAGTTGATGCCCATCTTGCCCTCCTTGCTGGCTATCCAGGGTGACGATGACCGGCTTTCCTCCGCTTGGGTACCAAAGCCGGTCGGGTTCAGGGCAGATGACCCTGATGGCTGCTTCCTCGCTTGCCAGGTAGACGCGGTCGTCTTTCTCTGCAGCCACAAGGCTCCTGAGTTTGAGCCGGTCGTTGAGTGCCATCAATCCTCCGCTGAAGCCAAGGATGATGGAGAACGGACCGGTGATAAGCATGCTTGCAAAGGTGTTTCTCAAATAGGTGAATACCTCTCTCTCTTCCTGGGATTTCCCTTCAATGGTCGACCAGAAGGGAGCTGCAATGACATTGGCTACCTCTGCAAAACTCAAGCCTTGTTTTCTGTGGAGGTAGTCGATCATATAGGTGATGACCTCGGTGTCGGTCATCAGTGTACAGGCGTAGCCGAACATCTCAATGAAACGCCTGTTTGCGTCATAGCTCGATATTTCCCCATTATGTACTACGCTGTAGTCCAGCAGACTGAATGGGTGTGCCCCTCCCCACCAACCGGGTGTATTGGTCGGATAACGACCGTGTACCGTCCAACTATATCCTTCGTAGTCATCAAGGCGATAGAACTCCCCAACATCTTCAGGGTAGCCCACAGCCTTGAAGACACCCATGTTCTTTCCTGATGAAAAGACATAGGCTCCGTCAATCTCCTTGTTCACCTTGATCACACACCGAGCGGTATACTCTTTCTCATCCAACTGGCTGGAGGCAAGTTTGGTGGGAAGCGGGGTGACGAAGTAGCGCCAGATAAGCGGCTCGTCAGTGATTGCGTGCTGTTTAGTGGTAGGAATCTTGGAGAGGTTGATCAAATCGAAGTGTTCTTCAAGGAACTCCTCACAACTTCGTTTTGCCTCACTTGAGTAGTAGAAGACATGCAGCGCATAGAAGTCAGCATATTCAGGGTAGATGCCATAGCCGGCAAACCCCCCTCCCAGTCCGTTCGAGCGGTCGTGCATGACAGCGATGGAGGAGATGGCTTCTCGTCCGGAAAATCGTTTTCCACTCCGTGATATGATGCCACTGATGGCACAACCACTGGGAATGCGGACTTCTCCTTCCAAAGGTGTTGTGTGATGGTAGCCGTTCATAGGGCGTCTCCTTGGATACGAAAAAAGGCGCCCATCACAGACACCTCACGCATGCGAGGTACCTCTGATGGACGCCTTTGTCCAATTGAATATGCCTTATCATAGCGAAAATGCATTTGTTTGTCACGAGGGGAGGTGATTGGAAGATTTTTTTGTAAATAAGTGTTTAATGTTACATAACATAGCAAGAATGCAAATGGTACAATTTCAACATCTACTGCATGCAGAATATACTGTGAGTAGGCATGCAGGGAAGACGTTCAATACCATGAAACTCGAGCAGAATCGTTGAAAGAAGGGGATAACGATGGGAACCATAGATGAGTTAGTCCAATTGGATTTGCCTGCAATGCAGGTAAAAGCGCTTGCCGTCGATTTTGGGGGAGTCATGAGTGACTTCATTGATAGGGATACCCTAGGGCTTCTATCAGATATTGCTCAGGTGCCACTAGCAGTATTTGAAATTCCTTACTGGGAAAAGCGTGATAAGCTCGATTCAGGTGAGTATGACGCATATTCCTACTTTCATCAGGTGTTGATTGATTGTCGCAGTCCACTAGGGGATGATGAAGAGACCTTGGAATTGCTCATTACCATAGACATACTGGGTTTTTCACATGTGCGGCCTAGGATGGTGAAGTGGGTATATGATATGCGTAGAAGTGGGATCAAGACAGTGCTGGTATCAAATATGGCCTTAGAGACCTATGAGCATCTGGTACACGGTGCGTACTGGGCAGAGGCATGCTTCGACCAATTTGTCATCTCTGGAATTCTGGGCAAAAATAAGCCCGAACAGCCAATCTTTCGTCACACCATTGATCTTGTACAAACACCTCCCCGACACATTCTGTTCATTGATGATTCAGAGCCCAATATCAAGGCTGCCCAAGACATGGGTATGCAGACCTTTCTCTATCATCGATAGGTGCTATAAATTTCATCAGAGCAAGATATGGTATCCCATGAGTTGCTGTGAAATGAAGGAAACCAAGATGCACTGATTGACAGAAGTGGTGACTCTGGTGTAAAAGGAAACATCAGCAAAGGCGCTGTGGTCCAGTTTGGGCTACAGCGCCTTTTTTGCGTTTCCGGCAGAAGGATTCTTGTCGGATTGGGGCAAGTGGGCAGTCGGGGCGATGTCTCAGGCAAAGCGCCCTGGCCGCCGAAGACCCCGTTTGTGAATTTCAGAGTTGGAGGAACCGTATGAAAGAGCGAGCAGATCAGTATTTTGGGAGTATGGTGTTTGGAGACGGAAAGATGAGGGAATATCTATCCAAGGACACCTACCGGCAGCTGAAAGAGACCATCAGGGTTGGAAAGGAACTGAATCTGGAGATTGCCAACCAGGTTGCCCATGCCATGAAGGAATGGGCTATGGCAGAAGGGGCCACCCATTACTGTCACTGGTTCCAGCCCATGACCAGTATCACCGCAGAGAAGCATGAGAGTTTTTTGGTTCCTTCCTCAGAAGGGTCTGCCCTTATGGAGTTCAGTGGAAAAGAGTTGATCAAGGGAGAACCCGATGCATCCTCATTTCCTTCCGGTGGCCTTAGGGCAACCTTTGAGGCGCGTGGGTATACCGCCTGGGATCCTTCCAGCTATGCCTTCATCAAAGAGAATACACTCTGTATTCCTACTGCATTCTGCTCCTACAGCGGCGAAGTGTTGGATAAGAAGACTCCCTTACTCCGTTCGATGGAAGTCATAAGTCGTGAGGCCATCAGGATCTTGAAGCTTTTTGGACGAAGTGATGTGAAGCGTGTGGTGACCACCGTAGGTCCAGAGCAGGAGTACTTCCTGGTAGATAAAGATCTCTACCTGAAGCGAAAGGACTTGATCCACACTGGTCGTACCCTTGTTGGGGCACGCCCTCCCAAGGGACAGGAGTTGGAGGACCACTACTTCGGCAATCTCAAGAGTCGTGTCTCTGCCTTCATGCAGGAACTGGATGAGGAGCTTTGGAAGCTTGGTATATTCGCAAAGACCGAGCATAACGAGGTCGCTCCCAGCCAGCATGAGCTTGCCCCAGTCTTTACCACAAGCAACCTTGCCGTCGACCAGAACCAGCTGACCATGGAGATGATGAAGAAGATTGCCGACAAGCATGGTCTTGTTTGCTTGCTACACGAGAAGCCGTTTGCCGGGGTGAATGGTTCAGGGAAGCACAACAACTGGTCAATTTCGACCGATACGGGACTGAATCTTCTGGAACCGGGAGACAATCCCAAGGACAATGCACAGTTCCTTCTCTTCCTTGTCGCGGTAATCGCGGCTGTGGATGAGTACCAGGACCTGCTTCGAGTTTCGGTAGCAAGTGCAGGGAATGATCACCGCCTAGGTGCAAACGAAGCCCCTCCGGCCATTGTCAGCATGTTCCTCGGCGAGGAACTGACTGAGATCCTCGACTCCCTTGCTGATGGAACTGATTGCCCGAATAAGGAGAGATCCTCCATGCTCCTTGGGGTAAATCTCCTTCCACCTTTTCCAAAGGATACCACCGACCGAAACCGTACCAGTCCATTTGCCTTTACCGGCAATAAGTTTGAGTTCCGTATGCTTGGTTCTTCGTTCTCGGTCTCCGGGCCCAACTTTGTCCTCAATACGATTATTGCAGAGCAGCTCTCCCGGTTTGCCGACCAGTTGGAGAAGGCCAAGGATTTTGCCTGCGACCTCTCTGCATTGGTGAAAGAGACCTACAGCAAGCACCGAAGAATTGTCTTCAATGGCAACAACTATGCACCTGAATGGGTTGAAGAGGCAAAGAAGCGGGGATTGTTGAATCTGGTTAGTACCCCTGAGGCCCTTCCAACCTTCATCCATGCGAAGAACATTGCGCTCTTTGAGAAATTTGGGGTGCTCTCCTCCTCGGAGATGCATAGCCGATATGAAATCGTCCTGGAAAACTACTGTAAGACGATCAATATCGAAGCACTTACGCTTGTCGATTTGATGAGAAAGCAAGTACTCCCAGCCTTGAGCGCATTCAGCGGAACGCTGGCAAAGAGCTTCCTGGATAAGAAAGCAGCAGTCTCCTCCCTCTCCCTTTCTTATGAGGCTGGGTTGATCACTGAGCTGAGCAATCTTGCCGATGGTTTGGATAAGGAAGTATCACTGTTGGAGCAGCAGCTACTGGAAGCGAGGATGGTAGAAGATATCAGCAGTGAAAGCCACTTCTATCATGATACGGTCCTCTCCCAGATGGCACAGGTACGTTCCTTGTGTGATACTGCCGAGCTCCTCACCGACCAGCAGTATTGGCCGATTCCTACCTACGAGTCACTTCTGTATTCAGTGTAATACGTTGTGTTGCTTCGCTCTGGGGGCTTTCTGAGTTGTGTCGGGAAGCCCCCCCTTTGTAATCTATTCTTTGTCTTCTTTCATGCAAATTATCGTACAAGCCAATTGAATTCCTTCCCTTTGCACACTACCATGAGAAGTATGAAAACGAAGGCGAAACATGGAGAGAGTACTCCTCTTCTTGATGACATCTCAAGGTCGCTGTTCAACACCATTCCAGACCCTTTCATTGTGGTAGGGGAGGATGGGACCTACCTTGAGGTACTCGGAGGAACTGAACGCTCGCTCTATGATGATGGACTTCCCCTCAAGGGAAAGAACATCTACTCTTTTATGCCCAAGGATTTTGCTGACTTTTTCATGGACCAAGTACACCATACCCTAGAATCAGGGATGCTCAACTCCTTCGACTACCAACTGGAAACCGAGGATGTAACCTTGACCACCAAGAATGGACCAGGGGGAAATCAATGGTTTGAGGCCCGTATGTACCCGTTGGAGAAACCGTATCAAGGACAGCGGGCAGTGACCGTGATGATCATCAACATCACCGAGAGAAGGAACCTCCATAAACAACTCAGGGATCTTTCCAATGTGGACCCCCTTACCGGATTGTATAATCGTCGATACTTCCTTCAACGTGTTTCCCTGCATTTGCAGGAAGCGGGGAAAGCTCACATCCTTATCTGTGATATCGACCACTTCAAGGAGATCAATGACACCCATGGTCACCTGGCAGGGGACGCAGTGCTTCAGGAGTTTGCAGTCCGTGCCAAAGAGGTTATCAAGCACAGCAAGGCAATTGCGCGATACGGTGGAGATGAGTTTGTCATCGCGGTGACAAACAAGAGTGATGAAGAGGCAGTACAAATCGCTGAAGAGCTGAGAATGAGGGTGGCTTCAGAGGCATTCTTCTTCCAGGATCTTGCATTGAATATTCATATCTCAATTGGTGTTGCTCGGGTAGAAGGCCCTGATCTGGCTTCCTCCTCCCTGATCAGCAAAGCGGATATTGCCTTGTATAAAGCAAAAGAGTCGGGAAGAAACCACGTGTGTCTCTTTACCCCCTCAATGAGGGATTCATGATGGTCAATGTATTATTCAATATTGCCATGCTCCTTACCCTCAGTGTCTTCTTTGCAACCTATCCATACAAGGACCCAAGAAAGATTTTCTCCTACCACATCCTAATAGGCGCCATTATTGGTGTGGTAGGTATCTTGGTGATGCTTAACCCGTTCATTCTCGAAGAAGGTGTTGTGTTCGACTCAAGGTCCATCCTTATCGTTGTCTCCGGTATGGTTTTCGGATTGACACCGACGCTTATCGGAAGTGGCATGATGGCCGTCTTCAGGGTTTTGAGTGGTGGAAGTGGCGTCTATGCTGGTTTGGCGACCATTATAACCAGCACGATTGTTGGAGTTCTTTGGCATCATTTCCGTTATGCATTGGTGATCGAGAAACGTAGTCATATCAATATCGAATTCTATCTTGTGGGTGTGCTAGATCACCTTATCATGCTTTTGTGCATGTTTCTCATGCCTTTGTCAGTGCGAGTACAAGTATTCTCGGAAATGACACTTCCCATTCTTGTTTTTTATCCGATAGGAACCTACTTGCTCTGTCTTCTTCTCTTCAACCAAGCCTACCGCTTGATCGATATTTCTGCCTTGAAAAAAAGCGAACAACAGTTCAAGACAATATTTGAAAAAGCACCGATCGGGATGTCCCTTACCAATCTTAGGACAGGGAAAATCCAGAGAATCAACCAGAGCTATCTGGATATCTTGGGATATACCAGAGAGGAGATGCTTGGTCATACGTGGGCAGAATTCTCTCATCCTGAGGATGTACAGATGAGTAACCAGATTACGCAGAAGATGTTAAGTGGGGAAGAGGATTCCTTTGCATTTGATAAGCGGTTCCTGAAGAAGGATGGGGCAACCATCTGGGCCAATCTATCCCTTTGCGTGTTTGCTGAAGAGGATCTTGTCGATGTAAGCAGTCTCTGCATGACCGTTGATATCACCAAACGAAAGCTGGCGGAGAAGAGAATTCTCTATGCTTCTACCCATGATGCGCTCACCGATTTATATGACAGGATGGAGTTCGAGCAGGTTATCAGCAATATGTCCCTCGAGGGGAATCTACCCTTGAGTGTGGCATTTGCTGATATGAACCGGCTACGAATCATCAACGAGGCCTTTGGGCGGGAGCAAGGGAACAGAATCCTTAAACAGGTCGCTACCCTCTTGCGAGAAACCTTCCCTGATTGTCCAAACCTTTTCAGGGTAGGGGGCGATGAGTTTGCACTTTTACTGTCTGGATATTCAGCAAAGGAGTGTGAGCCCTATCTCGAGGATGTGGCAGAGAAAGTATCGACATTCAGAGTAATGGATGCTGTTGCTCCTTCGATCAGTTTTGGGCTTTATGTTGTGGAGGATGCCTCGTTTGACCTGAATGAGGCAGTGAAGTTGGCTGAGAAACACCTAGCCACCCAGAAATTGCTCGATAGTCCCCAGATGCAGGGAAAAGCTGTTTATGCCATCATCAACACCCTCCATGAGAAAAATAAGCGGGAAGAGGCGCACTCAAGACGAGTCAGTGAACTCAGTGAACAGCTGGGAAGGTCTTTTGGTCTCAGTGAGCGATCGTGTAATGAGTTACGTCTGGTAGGCCTTTTACATGATATCGGGAAAATTGCTATTGCTGAAAATATCCTCAACAAGGATGGGAAATTGTCTCCTCTGGAATGGGAGGAGATGCAGCGACATGCTGAGATTGGCTTCCGTATTCTCAGCTCAGTAGAGGATATGCAGGCATTGGCACCCTATGTGCTGGCCCATCATGAGCACTTTGATGGAACTGGATATCCCAAGGCCATACGTGGGGAGTCAATTCCTTTGCAATCCAGGATGATTGCCATTGCCGATGCTTTTGATGCAATGACCAGTGAGAGAACCTATCGTAAGGCAGTCTCCGCTGGTGACGCGGCAAAGGAGATTAAAAAATGCGCTGGGACCCAGTTTGATCCGTTGCTCGCTAAACTCTTTATAGAACAGGTACTTGCCCTCTCATATGACCAGCTCTAAGGGCCATTCCTTGACAGCTCAAAAGTACTGACTTACCATGAAATTACCAGAGGAGGTGCCTATGGGAGTCATTACTATTTCCCGTCAGATTGGCAGTGAAGGAACCTTCATCGCTAAGCAAGTGGCCGAGCAACTGGGGCTTGCCTTCGTGGATAAGCAAGATATTGAGAAAGTCATGCATGAGTATGGCTTCAGTGGGTTTGACGAAGTCTATGACAGTCTGCCCACATTCTGGGAACGATTTGACCAACACCGGTATCGAACAGTGGATTTTCTCCTTGCAGTCATGCGTGCATTTGCCAAAGTTGGCAATGTTGTCATGCTTGGACGAGGGGGGTTTGGTCTCCTGCAAGGCTATACTGATGTCCTGAATGTACGGATCAAGGCTCCACTTGAGGTAAGGGTCCAGAGGAAACAGAAAGAGCGGGGTGGGACTGAAGAGCAGGCAAGGAAAGCAATCATAGACCAGGAGTTGGTGAGGACATCCTTTGTCCAGTCCGACCTGCAGTATAACCAACGAGATGCTTCTCTCTTTGATTTGGTTATTGATACAGGCATCGTTCCACCGGAGACAGCGACGCTTTGGATTGCTGATGCCTATCAGCAATTGATGAAACGACCACGAATTGATGCCAAAACCAGCCGAGCAGATCTTGTGGTTGACGATGTGTTGCTCAAACTTGTTGAGAAAATGCTTGGCAGAGAGGCAAAATGAGAGAACGCTCACCCAGTGCAATCTTGATGGTCGTGGGAACCGCAATACTTCTGCTGTTGCTTCTATCCCCGGTTTTACTTGCTGTGGTTTCCTTGCTAGCCTCCGGGGAGTTCCGCTTTGATTATCTGCTTACTGCTGAGCTTGGTTTGGTAGCCTGTGTTGGAGCCCTCTCCCTTACCATCGGAACGATGGCAAGGCGGATTCCTGCAGTATTGCTGTTCATTTTTCTTCCTTTGATGCTTGTTACGCTCTTTATCCTGATGGCACTCAGGGACCCGAGTCCACTTTTTGCTGGGTTCATTCTGATTTTCTATAATCTGAGTCTCATAGGATTGGCATTTCATGGAATAAACAGCCTGCGACACTGACAGCAGCACCATCTTGCGTTACAGTAGGCTATGGATGTAATCAAGACACTCTCCCTGAAGGGGAGAACTACCTATATCGATTTGATCGAGCCACTGGAAGAGGGTATAGCAGAAGTCCTCATTGCAGATGAAGATGGAATATTGCTCCATGTTCGGGATGCAACCTATGCGGTGGCATTGTTCAACCCAGCAGCGGCAGACACCTTTGCTGACGCGCTCTCTCATTGCAAGGAGCCCATCTCAGTGCATAGCGGACCGATTGTTCCTGCACTTCAGAAGAGAGGTCTTGGTGTCTCCCTGGAGTGCGTCCAGGCTGTATATCTTTTGGCACAACCACTTATCGAGGATGAGTCCATCCTTATCCGCACTCTTGAGGAGAGAGATATCCCTGTTGTGTTGCATCACTACAAACATGGCGATGAAGAATATATCCGTGAACGATACGAGGCAGGAGTCATGATCGCTGCAGAGATTGATGGCAATCTAGCTGGGTTCATGGGCAGGCATGTTGAGTGTGCTATGGGTATGCTGGAGGTGTTGCCCCAGTACCGAAGGAGGCATGTGGGGGAAGCCCTGGAGAGAGCATATATCAATAGGTTGCTTGCTCAAGGAACTAATCCATATTGCCACGTTGAGGTGGCAAATACAGCTTCTCTATCACTTCAAAAGAAGCTTGGGTTAGTATTTTCTTCAGAGCTGGTATATTGGTTTAATTAATATTTATACATAAATTTGTGAAAATATATGCAAAGGTCTGGTCAAAACGGAATATTTTTGTATAATTATACTAATATTGAGTTTTTGGAGGAACGTATGCTACAAGTTGGAGTCATTGGTGCTACAGGCTATGCTGGGTCACAATTGGTTGCCCTATTGGTAAATCATCCGTCTGTGGAGATTACCTACCTTGCCTCACACTCCTACAGCGGAAAGCGTTTCAGTGAGATATATCCCTCTCTTGAGGGAGGGTGTGACCTGGTCCTGGAAGAGGAAGATATTGAGGAAGCGAGCAAGCGGTGCTCTGTCCTGTTCCTTGCCCTTCCCCACGGGATGGCGAGTCATAAGGTAACCCGGGAGATTCTGGAGCGCTGTATTATTATCGATCTTGGTGCCGATTATCGACTCGGTGACAGTAGTGTCTATGAAGCTTGGTACAAAACAAGCCACGGGAGCAAGGATTTGCTCAGTGAGGCTGTCTATGGGTTGTGTGAACTGCATCGCGAGCACATTGAAACAGCAAACCTGATTGCCAATCCTGGTTGCTATACCAGCTGCAGTATTCTTACCTTGGCTCCCTTGGTAGCTGAAAAGCTGGTTGATCCAGATTCCCTGATCATTGACAGCGCCAGTGGTGTTAGTGGTGCCGGCCGCTCTGAGAAGCTTGGCTCACTCTTTTGTGAGGTCAACGAGTCATACAAGGCATACGGGGTGACGAATCACCGCCATACCCCGGAGATTGAACAGGAGTTGAGTGCTCTTTATGGTTCCAACCTTGTGGTGCAATTTACCCCACATCTCGTTCCCATGCACCGCGGGATCCTCTCGACCTGCTACGCCAACCTGAAGGATGGGGTCAGTGAAGCGGAGGTAACCTCTGCATACCAGAAGTGGTACGATGACGAGAGGTTTGTCCGTTTGATGGGATCATCTCTTCCTGAGACCCGATTTGTGAAGAATACAAACATGTGTGCCATCGGCTGGAAGGTTGATGGAAGAACCAAGCGTGTTATTGCAATCGGAGCGATCGATAATCTGGTCAAAGGAGCTGCCGGCCAAGCCGTGCAGAATATGAATATCCGGTGCAACCTGGGCGAAGAGACTGGTCTTGCCTCCACGGTTGCCAGCCCCCTGTAAGGAGGAATATGTTATGCAAATAGTAGACGGTGGCGTTACCGCCGCCTTGGGATTTTCAGCCAATGGTGTAGCCTGTGGTGTCAAGAAACGTAAAAAGGACCTTGCCTTGGTCTATAGTGAGGTTCCCTGTAGTTTTGCAGGTTCTTTTACTACCAACTTGGTGAAAGCAGCCCCGGTCCTTTGGGACCAGAAACTGGTATCCTCTTCCCTCCAGGCACAAGCTATTGTGATTAACAGCGGGAATGCCAATGCATGCACAGCAGAGCAAGGCGAGAAGGATGCCCATGCCATGGCCGTACATACGGCAAAGACCTTGGGTTTGCAACCTGAGGAGGTATTGGTCTGTTCCACAGGTGTTATCGGGCTTCCCTTGCCCATGGATAAAATCATTAAGGGTATTGATGATTGTGCGAATGTTCTCGATTCATCGAGAGCGGGCGCTGAGGAAGCGGCAAAGGCTATTCTCACCACCGATACCTTCACCAAGGAAGTTGCAGTCTCGCTTGAGATTGATGGGAAGCAGGTAACCATTGGCGGTATGGCAAAAGGCTCGGGGATGATCCATCCCAACATGGCCACCATGCTCAGCTTCATTACCACCGATGCAACCATTGAAAAGGCGGTTCTCCAGGAGTTGCTTGGTTCCTCCATCCGTGACACCTACAATATGATCAGTGTGGATGGGGATACCTCCACCAATGATACTGTGCTGGTGCTTGCCAATGCAAAGAGTGGGTGTGACGAACTTACTCCCTCCCACAGGGAGTGGGAAGCCTTCACCCAGGCTTTCCTGTACGTCCACAAGGAACTTGCAAAGGCAATTGTTCGTGACGGGGAAGGGGCTGGAAAGTTCCTTGAGGTAACGGTCAAGGGAGCAAAGGACAAGGAAACAGCCCAGATTCTTGCTCGCTCGATCATCAGCAGCAACCTGGTAAAGACGGCCTTTTTTGGCAGTGATGCAAACTGGGGACGGATTCTCTGTGCCATGGGCTATAGTGGAGCTGAATTCAATCCACATGCTGTTGACCTCTTTTTTTCCTCTTCCAAGGGGACGATACAGGTTGTCTCAGCAGGGACTCCCCTGGCCTTTGATGAGCACACAGCAAAGGGAATCCTGATGGAAAGGGATGTGCAGACACTTGCAACCTTGACAGACGGAGAGGGGGAAGGAACCGCTTGGGGTTGTGATCTTTCCTATGAGTATGTTCGGATCAATGGAGATTATAGAAGCTGATGAAACACAGGATGGCAAACGAGATCCTCAAGGCTGAGGTGCTTATCGAGGCGATTCCCTACATCAGGACATTCGCCGGCAGTATTGTCGTGGTCAAATATGGCGGCTCTGCCATGGTTGATGAGCAATTGAAGAAGTCGGTTATCCAGGATATTGCGATGCTTAAGTACATCGGTTTAAAACCTGTGGTCATCCACGGCGGGGGCAAGGAGATTACCAGCCTGCTCGACCGTCTGGGTAAGAAGAGCAAGTTCCTTGATGGGCTTCGTGTAACCGATGCTGAGACAGCACAGGTAGCGGAGATGGTGCTCAGTGGATCCATCGGCAAGAGCCTGGTCAGTGAGCTGGAGCAGGTAGGCATCAGTGCCGTTGGCATCAGTGGCAAGGATGGAAGAACTCTGCTCTGTTCAAAGAAGTTGGATGACAAGGGGCGAGATCTTGGGTATGTTGGCCATGTGGAGAAGGTCGACACCAGTCTCCTGGAGACCTTGCTTTCCAACAACTTCGTTCCGGTTGTCTCCCCTGTTGGGGTTGATGAGGAGGGTAATACCTACAACATCAATGCCGACTATGCGGCAAGTGCCGTTGCAGGTTCACTCTCTGCACAGAAGTTGGTGTTCCTCACCGATGTGGAAGGTATTCTCAAGGACAAGGATGATCCCTCCTCCATCATACGCGCATTGAGTACAAGACAAGCTGAAGAGTACATACAGGATGGTACGATCAATGGCGGTATGATCCCCAAGGTGCAGTGTTGCCTTGATGGATTGGAGAAAGGGGTGAGCAGTGTTCACGTACTTGATGGCAGGGTTCCCCACGCCATCCTGCTTGAGATATTCACCACACGGGGAATCGGGACCATGGTCACCAAGGAGGAACGCTCATGAGCATGCAAGAAACAATACAGACAGGCAAGCAGTACCTGTTGGATACCTATAGCCAAGTACCGGTGGTGTTTACCGGTGGTAAGGGTATGTACCTCATAGATGAAGATGGTAAGCACTATCTCGATTTTGTCGGTGGTATTGCCGTCAATGCCCTTGGCTATGGAGACCCTGGCCTTTCAGAAGCTATTAATAAAGTCGTTAGTGAAGGCCTTTTGCACTGTTCGAATCTCTACTACAACAAGGTAGGGGTGGAGGCTGCAAAGGAACTTTGCTCGCTTGCTGGAATGGAGCGGGTATTCTTCTGCAATAGTGGGGCGGAAGCCACAGAGGCTTCCCTCAAGCTTGCCAGGAAATTCGGGCACCAGAGTGAGACCCCTCGTAGCGAAATCATCTCCATGGTGCATTCATTCCATGGGAGGACCTACGGTGCCATCACTGCAACAGGGCAGAAGAAGTACCATAAGAACTTTGCACCGCTTCCCCAGGGATTCAGCTATGCAGAGTTCAACAACCTGGAGAGCGTGAAAGCGCTCATTACAGACAAAACCTGTGCAATTATCGTGGAGCCAATCCAGGGGGAGGGAGGTATTGTTCCAGCTGACCCAGCCTTCCTGCAGGGACTCCGCTTTCTCTGTGATGAGCACAATCTCCTGCTCATCTATGATGAGGTACAGTGTGGAATGGGCCGCAGTGGAAAACCCTTCGCGTATCAGGTCTATGGTGTGAAACCCGATGTACTTACCTCTGCAAAGGCCCTCGCTGGTGGTGTCCCTTGCGGGGCGATGCTCACCACAGGAAAGGCAAGTCATATCTTCACTCCCGGAGACCATGCATCCACTTTTGGGGGCAATGCCTTGGCAATGGCCGCAGTGAGAGAGATGGTCCGTCGTCTCAGCGATCCAGCCTTCACTTCCCATGTCCAGGAGATGGGGGAGTATCTCAGGGCGAAGCTTGAGCTTTTGGTAGCTCGCTATCCCGACCTTTGCGTTTCTGTCAGGGGCAAGGGTCTTATTAATGGATTGGTGCTTACCGTTCCTCCCCGGCAGGTCGTGGATGCCTGTTTTGCCAAGGGTGTGTTGGTTGCGAGCGCTGGAAGCGACGTTCTGCGCTTTGTTCCCCCCTTGGTTGTTGAGAAAAAAGATATTGATGCTGCACTCTCTGTAGTGGATGAGGCACTTGCAACTTTGTAAAAGAGCAGGTAGTATCCTTCCAAGAACAAAGACGTTCCTACCCAAGTACTGGGCAAGGAGCGTCTTTTTTACGTTTGGAGGTATACGATGTGTGGATTTGTAGGAATGTTTGACATCCAGCGCAGCGCAAAGGCCTTTCGTTCCCAGATTCTTTCCATGTCTGGAAAGATCCGTCACCGAGGTCCCGATTGGTCGGGGGTGTATGAAGGGGAGAAGGCCATCATCAGTCATGAACGACTAGCTATTGTCGACCCACTCTCAGGAGGTCAGCCGCTCTACAGCGCAGACAGGAATGTGGTGTTGGCTGTCAATGGTGAAATCTACAACCACCAGCAGATCAGGAAGGAGTATGAGGGTGTCTACGAGTTCCAGACACAGAGTGACTGTGAAGTCATCCTTGCTCTCTACCAGGAGAAGGGCCCTGATTTCCTTGAGGACCTGAATGGTATCTTTGCCTTCGCTCTCTATGACCAGGTCAAGGATGTGTACCTTATTGCTCGTGACCATATAGGCATCATTCCTCTCTATCAAGGATGGGATGACCAGGGACATTTCTTTGTGGCGAGTGAATTGAAGGCCTTGGAAGGGACCTGTAGTGCAATCGAACTCTTTCCTCCTGGACACCTGTATTACAGTCCTGAGAAAAAGCTCAGGAAGTGGTATGAGCGCTCCTGGACCAGCTATGATGTGGTCAAGGAACATGGGGGAACGATCGAGATGGTCAAGGAGGCTCTGGAAGCTGCGGTGAAGCGTCAGTTGATGAGTGACGTTCCTTATGGGGTGTTGCTCTCAGGTGGCTTGGATAGTTCCATCATTGCAGCCATTACTGCAAAATATGCCCAAAAGCGGGTGGAAAGTGCAGACACAGAGGAAGCTTGGTGGCCACGGCTCCACTCATTTGCCATTGGTCTTGAGGGATCACCTGATCTGAAAGCAGCCCGAATTGCTGCCGCCCATCTGAAGACTGTCCACCATGAGGTACATTTTACTATCCAGGAGGCACTTGATGCTCTCAGTGATGTCATCTATCATCTGGAAACCAGTGATATCACCACGGTAAGGGCAGCAACCCCGATGTATTTGCTTGCTCGCGTCATTCGCTCGATGGGTATCAAGATGGTGCTCAGCGGGGAAGGGAGTGACGAGCTCTTTGGTGGGTATCTCTATTTCCACAAGGCTCCCAATGCCAGGGAGTTCCATGAGGAGACGGTCAGGAAGCTCTCCAAGCTGCATCTCTATGACTGCCTGAGGGCGAATAAGTCACTGGCAGCCTGGGGTGTTGAGGGACGTGTTCCGTTCCTGGACAAGGAGTTCATGGATGTAGCGATGAACCTGAATCCCGATATGAAGCTCTGCCCGGTTGTTGGGGAGAATAAGCGTATCGAGAAGTGGATTCTCCGTGAGGCGTTCAAGGAGTATCTGCCTGATGAGATTGTCTGGAGGCAGAAGGAGCAGTTCAGTGACGGGGTAGGCTACAACTGGATCGATACCCTGAAGCAGCTGACCAGCTCCCTGGTCAGTGATGAACAGTTTGCCTTGGCTGCAAAGCGGTACCCGATTCACACTCCCGCCACCAAGGAGGAGTACTACTATCGTACCCTCTTTGCTTCCCACTTCCCCAGTGAGAGCGCGGCGCGCTGTGTTCCCCGTGAGGACTCGGTTGCTTGTTCCACAGCAACAGCTCTGGAATGGGACCGGGCGTTTAGGGCTATGAATGAGCCGAGTGGAAGAGCGGTAGCCGGAGTGCATGAGTCAGCCTACGAGAAGTAAATGATAATGCTCAGATGAGCAACGACATTGGGCCTTGGTGTAAAAGCCAGGGCCCTTTTAAAAGAATATTCATAGCCCTCTTGCATAAACGTAACTAGTTACCTATAATACGTAACCAGTTACTTAATAGGAGTAGAAGATGAATGATGATGAGATGAAGGCAAACATATTTGGCTCTCTCTTCCTTGTTGCCAACCGGTTGCAGGTCCTTGGTGACCAGATTGATGCACAGGTTTCCACCAAGCAGTGGTTGCTTCTGGCAGTGTTGCTCTCCTGTGAGAACCAGAGGTGTTCACTGACTGAGCTTTCCAAAAAGATAGGGAGTAGTAGGCAGAATATTAAGAAGATGGCCCTGATATTGGAAAAGCGGGGGTTTCTTAAGCTTACAAGATCTGATGAGGACAAGAGAACAGTGCTGTTGCAACCAACACAGGCGTGTCTCTCACACCTAAAAACACGGGAAAAGAATGAAATTGCGTTTGTCGAATCCTTTTTTACAGGCTTTGACACTGAGAAACTTATGGTGATGCAGGAAAGTATTAGCCAATGGATGAAGAACTTGGCACGTATGGAGGATACATATGGGGAGGAGGAGTAAGGTGGTATTGAGTATTATTGCGGTGATTGTAGTGGTTCTATTGGTGTTATTGCTACCACCTTCTGTACTGCAGAAGCGCTTTGCAGGTATTGAGCAGGAGTTCGTACAGAACCTGGAATCAGACGAAGAGATATTCACCCTCGAGGAATTGGAAGGGTATCCCCTTCCTGTCCAGCGGTTCTTTATTGAAGGTGGATTTATTGGAAAGCAGAAGATGAGTGGACTCAAGGCCGTCTTCTCTGATGTTCCCTTCTCTCTTGGAGTGGATAAGCCTACCATCTCCATCGATTACACACAGATCAATGATGCAAGTGAGCCGTTGAGGTTTGCCTATATTGACTCCCATATCTATGGGCTTCCTTTCCAGGGATTGGATTCCTTCTCCGTTGGAAGAGGTTCCATGGAGGGGTATCTTGCCAAACGGATTAGGCTATTCAATCAAATAGGTGGCCATATGGATAAGGCTTGTTTGGTGACCTATCTTGCAGAGGCTTTCTTCCTTCCCACTGTTGCACTCAGTGACATGGTGTCCTGGGAGGCAATAGATGACACCCATGCAAAAGCAACGATGAAAGCCTATGGAATGGAGGTATCGGGCGTTTTTACCTTCTCTGAAAAAGGTGAGATGCTGGTCTTTTCTACCGAGGATAGAATGGCGGCCTCTATGGACGGGTCTCTTGAACAGGTTCCCTGGAGCGCAGAGTGTGGTGAGTATGTAATCCAGGATGGTCTGCGTGTTCCCACTCGGCTTAGGGCAACATGGCACTACCCTCAAGGTGATTTGCTTTACTTTGATGGAAGGGATGTCCAGATAACGTACTACTATTGATCATTTAGTGCATAAGTCGCGTTGCCAGGATTCCTTGGATTAGGTCCCTGTTTTCGGTAAGGACAAGGTTGTGGTCGATCTCTACAGTAGGAAGTGGTTTTGCGACTTTCTGTTCAATGATCTGCTCCAATGTTTTTACTGTGTAATATCCTTGAAGGGTAGGGCTCTGGTGTATTACTGCTGAGAGTAGTCTTGTTTGCAGTTGGTGGATGGAGACAGTGTCCAGGTCATGCAGGACCGTGATCATTTCCTTTGTTTGGGTGGTTTCCAAGGCCCTGACAAAGTCTGTGTTGAAAGCAGGGATGAGGTACATCGCTTGTACCTTGTCTCTGTACTGTTGAACCAGGTTTAGGATTTGGTTGTCCTTGTACCCAACCTGCAAACGGGTATCGAAATACTCTACATGTACCGTGATTTCAGGAAAGACCGATTGCATGAGGGAGAGAAACCCCTCAAGCCGCATCTTGTTGATATCGGGCTCTTTATGCAGCGAGTAGAGTTCCTCATTACATTGCAGGACGAGTACCTCTTTCTTGGGTGACAGTTGCAGGGTTCTTGCAATGAAGTCTGCAGCAAGTCTGCCACCAGCTTGGTAGTCTGAACCTATGTAACAGAGTCGTTTGCTTTTTGGGGCATCGACATTGAAGGTGACATAGGGAATTCCAGCTTCCTCAATCCTGTGAAGAATGGTACCCATGCGGTATTTGCGCTGATTAACCACTGCTATTCCATCGACACCCCGATTGATCTCTCTCTCCAACTCCCTAAGGTAGGCATCTGTGTCGAGCTCTGGGATCCTATGGTAGTGCACTTCATAGTTGAACGCTCTCAACTGTGCTGCAGCTGCTCGTACGCCCTTATCCACTTCCTCCCAGAAATACTCAGGGAGCGTGGAGGAAAAGAGTGCAATGGTTCTGGTCGTGTTTCGTACCAGTACCTGGCTTGCTCGGTGGGGTTCATAGCCCATTTCTTTTGCATAGGAGAGGATTTTCTCCCGCAGTTCCTTTGAGACATACCCATTATTATTCAATGCACGATTAACCGTCATGTAGGAAATTCCTAGGTTCCGTGCAATTTCTTTCTGTGTAAGGCCCATAGCTCCTCAGATTTAGGAAATGATTTTCCTCATATTCGCACGAGAATGATTTTATTGACAACCATATATCCGTGTGTTATACGTATAACATACCATAGTATTGGGACCTTGGAACCAAAAAAGGAGATTTCTTATGAAAAAATTGTTGTTCACACTCTTGGTCCTGCTTCTTGCTTTCTCCCCGCTCATCGCAGCAGGGCAGGAAGAAAAAGCCGGACCCCCGACTCTTAACGTTCTTTTCTACAGCCCAGAGCTGGCAGAGCAGTACAATGACATGGTAGCTGCGTATAAGGCAGAAACCGGTGTTACCCTGGATATCACTGTCCTTCAGACTGATTATCGTTCAGTGTTGACCAGCCGTCTGAATAGTGGCGATGTCCCTGATATCTTCATGAGTAGTGCCTATGCAGACAACTCAACGTATAAGGACTATGTCTATGACTTGACCGATGAAGCGTTCATCCAGGAGTTGGAACCTTCTGCTCTACAGGGTGTCACGGTTGATGGCAGGGTGCTTGGCTATCCATTCCTTGTGCAATCGCACTCCTTCATCTATAACAAACAGGTATTTGAAGAGAATGGAATTACCACACTACCAAGGACATTGGATGAGTTCGAGGCCGTAGCAAAGAAATTGCAGGCAAATGGTGTACAGCCCTTTGCGACCGGCTTCAAGGAGTTCTGGGTACTTCCCCAGACTGCATGGCAGGCCATTGCAAATGTTCCTGTTGAGAACTATGGCGGATATGAGAACTTTGTAAGCATGCTGAATACCGGCAAGCTCAAGTTCAAGGATATCCCCGAGATGAGTCAGGTCTTTGACCTTCTTGACCTCATTGGTGAGTATGGTGGCCCCAAGCCTAATGAATCAGACTTCAATGACCAGACCTCTGCCCTTGCAACCGGTAAGGTTGCAATGATTCACCAAGGTAACTGGGCCGAGGATTCAATTAGAAAGACCAATCCAGAAGTGGAGCTTGGTTTCTTGGTTGGTCCTACCGGAAACAATGCAGAGACTGCTGGTCTTATGTTTGATTCCAACCAGACAATCCGTATTGCCAAGGATGGGGAGAATCTTGAGGAATCCCTTGCTTGGCTAGAGTGGCTTACCACGAGTGAGTATGGAAGAAACTGGATCCCTGGTCAGGTCAAGCAACTCTCCCCGATCAAGGGCGCAGCAGCTCCCGACTCCCAGATCGCTGAGTCCACAACCGCTATGCTGGGTGAAGGAGTCCCGGGATACCCTTGGTTCTACCAGATGTTCCCCACCGGAACAGAGCAACAGCTTGGTGCCATTCTCCAGGGATATTGTGCAGGTCTGACTGACCGTGCAGAGACCTTGGATGCACTTGATGCTGCCTATACCAAGATTGCCAAGGCTGCTTTCTAGAGAAATTAATCATCGACACTGGCCGGAAGGGTCTCCTTCCGGCCACCAGGTATACAATATGACACCATTGAAGCGAAAACAACTCTCTAGGGCGATGGTTTTTATTGGATTCACCCTTCCAGCCCTAGTTGCAATACTCATCTCTGTTGAGATTCCTTTTTTAATGAGTGTGTTCTCTTCATTCACCAAATGGAATGGGCTGGACCGAGCCCAGACCTTCATCGGATTGGAGAACTACAAGGAATTAATACTTGATGACCTGGATATGTGGAAGGCCTTTGGTTTTACCCTCCGCCTGACACTGGGGTCCGTGATTGTAACCAATATTACGGCTCTTCTACTTGCAGTCCTTCTGGATAGTGATCTCAAGGGAAAGAATACCCTGCGGGCTGCATACTACGTACCGAATATCATCAGCCTGATCATCATCGGATATATCTGGCGATTTATCTTCTCAGCTGGGTTTGAGTCCTTTTTTCAGATTACTGGTTTGGAGTTTTTCATGTTCAGTTGGCTTGGGGATGTAAAGTTGGTTTATTTCAGCGTCCTGATGGTCTCTGTGTGGCATTCTCTGGGATTCTATCTGGTGGTTTATATAGCTGGATTACAGACGGTTCCCCGCGATCTTATCGAAGCTGCCATGATCGATGGGGCTTCAGCAGTTGGTCGTTTTTTCAGGGTTACCTTGCCACTTATCATGCCCTCGATTACGGTAAGTGTCTTTCACTCACTCTCAAATGGCTTGAAAGCCTTCGATGTCATATTCAGCCTAACCAACGGTGGGCCTGGGAACTCCACGACCACCATTGCCTTGGATATCTACCGAACAGCATTCGTGATCAATCGCTTTGGGTATGGTACTGCCAAATCGGTCATTCTCTTCCTGATCATTCTTATCCTATCACTCTTCCAGGTCAGGATGTTCAAGCAAAGGGAGGTTGAAGTATGAAAAAGCGCAGGTCTCTCGCATCCTCTCTTACCACCGTGGTGCTCAGTATCATTGCAGTAGGATACCTGTATCCCTTGTTTCTTGTTTTGATCAACTCGTTCAAGACCTTTAGTGAAATTACCAGTAATGTACTGGCTCTTCCCACCCGACTTGTATTTGAAAACTTTACCAATGCTTTTCGCATCATGAACTACCCCCAGTACTTCCTTAATACGTTGATTGCTACGGTTGTTGGGGTGTGTGGCGTAGTATTGGTGAGCTCTCTTGCAGGGTATCGTCTCAGCAGGACGAAAACACGCTACAGTTTTGTCATTTTCATGGTGCTTATTGCCCCCATGATGATACCGTTCCACTCTTTCATGATCTCCTTGGTTAAAGTCGCCAAGGAACTGCATCTCATAGGATCTCCCCTTGGATTGGGTGTCTTGTATTGGGGTCTTGGTGCTTCGCTTGCTCTGTTTATGTATCATGGAGCAGTTAAATCGGTGCCCCAGGAACTGGATGACTGTGCCATGATTGATGGGGCTTCCCCACTTAGGGCATTCTTTCAGATAATTTTCCCGCTATTACAGCCGGTTACGGTCTCGGTTGTTGTCATCAACACCATGTGGATGTGGAATGATTTCTTGCTTCCTCTGCTCGTGCTCAGTGGCTCAAAGAAATCACTGACATTGCAATTGGCTGCATATAACTTCTTTGGCCTCTACAAAGTCGATTGGAACTATGCGATGGCAGGAGTCCTTCTGACCATTCTTCCAGCCATCATTTTCTATCTAAGCCTGCAGCGGTACATCATCAAGGGAATGGTGGCAGGCGCGGTCAAGACCTGAGTAAAACCGAGAAATAGGGAGATATACTATGAAATTTAGAGACGGGTACTGGAACATACAAAAACATATTCGCCATCTTCCCAAACGGGAGATTGTTGATATCCAGAAGTTGGATGGGAAGATAGTAATCTATGCAGCTGTCAAACCGATTGAGTTTCGGGGAGCAACGCTGAACACCCCTGTGATCACGACTGAGATCAGCAGTCCTTTGGAAGGGGTTCTGCATATCCGCACCTACCATTACAAGGGAGCAAGGAACGATGGTCCCTTCTTTGAGCTATTGGAGGACGATCCTGCAGCACTTACCTATGAAGAGGAGCAGGATGGGCAGCTTTCGGTGAACGCTGGTTCTTTACAGGTAACCATTCCCCTCTTTGGCCCTTGTGATCTGACCTACCAGTATGATGGCCGGTATCTGACCTCTTCTCCTGGAAAACTCAGTGGACATTTTCAGTCTGATGACGGAAAAACTTACCAGAGTGACTATCTCAATCTCTCGGTCGGTGAGGCAATCTATGGACTGGGGGAACGTTTTACTCCATTTGTCAAGAATGGACAGGTGGTCGATATCTGGAACGAGGATGGGGGAACAAGCAGCGAACAAGCCTATAAGAATATTCCTTTTTATCTCTCATCACAGGGGTATGGAGTGCTGGTTGCCAACCCTGGTAAGGTATCCTTCGAGGTAGGGAGTGAGGTTGTTACTTCTGTGCAGTTCTCAGTACCCGGTGAGTGCCTGGATTACTACCTGATCGCTGGCAAAACTGGCAAGGAAGTCCTTAGGCGGTATACCCAGTTGAGCGGAAGACCTGCACTTGTACCCCCTTGGTCTTTTGGCCTCTGGTTGAGTACTTCATTTGTCACTGACTATGATGAGAAGACCGTGCACCATTTCATTGATGGCATGGCTGAGAGGAAGATTCCTCTACAGGTTTTCCATTTTGATTGTTTCTGGATGCGGGAGTTCCAGTGGGTGGACTTTACCTGGGATGACAGGCAGTTCCCCGATCCCAAGGCAATGCTGAAAGGCTTGCATGAGCGAGGATTGAAAGTCTGTGTATGGATCAATCCCTATATAGCCCAAAAATCGGAAATGTTCACAGAGGGTATGGAACATGGCTATCTGGTAAAGAAGCGAGATGGCGGTATCTGGCAGTGGGACCGCTGGCAGGCTGGCATGGGATTGGTGGACTTCACCAATTCAGAAGCGGTCTCCTGGTACCGTGGTAAATTGGAAAGCTTATTGGACATGGGAGTAGATACGTTCAAGACTGACTTTGGTGAACGTATTCCTACCGAGGTTGTATATTATGACGGAAGCGACCCTGAGAAGATGCACAACTACTATACCTATCTCTACAACGAGACAGTTTTTTCATTGTTGGAAGAGAAACGTGGGAAGGGAGAAGCCTTGGTCTTCGCTCGTTCAGCAACAGTCGGTGGGCAGAAGTTTCCCGTGCATTGGGGTGGTGATTGCTCAGCAACCTATGAATCAATGGCTGAGAGCCTGAGAGGAGGCTTGTCGCTGTCACTTTCCGGCTTCGGGTACTGGAGTCATGATATTGGAGGGTTCGAGCAGACTGCCACACCTGATCTTTTCAAGCGTTGGGTAGCGTTTGGACTACTCTCATCTCATAGCCGATTGCATGGCAATGAGTCCTATCGTGTCCCATGGGATTTCGGGGAGGAGGCCTGTGAGGTGCTGAAGTATTTTGTAGAACTGAAATGTACTCTGATGCCCTACCTCTATGCAATGGCAAACAAGACGCATCAGGAGGGTATTCCCATGATGCGCTCCATGATGCTTGAATTCCCGGATGACCCGGCATGCATCTATCTTGATCGACAGTACTTGTTGGGAGAGAGCCTGATGGTTGCCCCCATTTTCAATGAACGCAGCACAGCTTCCTACTATCTGCCAGAGGGCAGGTGGACCCATCTCCTCAGTGGGGAAGAGGTAAGAGGAGGGAGGTACTTCAGGGAGACGTATGACTACTTCAGTTTACCGCTCTTTGCACGTCCTAACTCACTCATTCCCGTTGGAAAGGAAACGCAGTCCTGTGATTATGATTTCGCTCGCGATGTTACCTTCCATCTCTTTGCACTGGATGAAGGCAGGAGTGCTGAATCTCAGATATATAACGCGAAGGGAGCGATTGTTGCAGAGTGTATGATCCTCCGTAAGGATGGGATCTATCATGTGAAGGCAAAAGGAAACTTGGGTCCTTGGACTGTGTTCCTGCACAACGAACGGGGTGTTGAAAAAATCTCAATGGGATCGTTGGAAAAAACAGAGAAGGGGACTCTTGTCTCCTTCTCAGGTGGTGAGTTGGAAGCAACTATAGAATAGGTATAGGTATAAACAGAAATGAGCTGAGGTTTTTCCCCAGCTCTTTCTTCATGCTATGGTGTTGCGAAGCACTCCCAGTCCTTCAATCAGGATCTCCACCGTATCACCCTTGTGCATACCGCTGATCCCTCCCGGTGTACCGGTAAGAATGATGTCTCCAGGGAGCAAGGTCATGACCCTGGAGAGGTAGCTCACCAGGAAGGGGACGGAGAAGATCAGGTTGCTGGTATTGGACTTCTGCATGGTCCTCCCATTGACCCTGCTCTCAATAACAAGGTTTGCTGGATCGACCTCATCGCTGATAAACGGTCCGAAGGGGCAGAAGGTGTCAAAACTTTTTGCCACGGTCCACTGTCCCTGCTTGGGTTGCAGGTCCCGGGCAGTAATATCGTTAGCACACGTGTAGCCAAGTATGTAAGATGATGCATCTGCTTCTGATACATAACGAGCTTTCTTCCCTATTACCACGGCAAGCTCTGCTTCATAGTCAAGGCGGTTGCTCATTTCTGGGTAGATAATCTCCTTGTTCGGAGCAAGCGCTGCTGTGGAGGGCTTCATGAATACAACCGGTTCGGTTGGAATGGGAAGCTGGAACTCCTTGGCATGGTCACTATAGTTCAAGCCAATACAGATGGCTTTGGAATAGTCACAGGGAGTAAGCAATTCTACCTCTTCCAAGGAGAGCTTCTCACTGGTTTCTCTGTAGCTCGTAAAGGGAGAACCCTCGAGTACCTGGATGGTGGTATCGCTAAGGAGGCCATAGGAGACCTCTTCTTGGTGTTTGAATCGTACGTATTTCATAGCATAAGCATACCAAAGAGAGTGGACAAACACAATTGACAAACATCGTTTTTACCCGCACCGTAGGGAGTATGGAAACCTATGCCAAATGTCCCGCGCTTCGTGTCTGCGGTCACTGTCCACTCATGGAACACCCGTATCATAAGCAGCTGGAATTGCAGAGTACGTACTTGCGTACCCAGTTTACAGAGCTTGCCTCGTGTGTGGAGCCTGTAATTGGGATGCAGCAGATGGAAGGGTTCCTCCACTATGTGGAGGTCCATTTTGGACTGGACTGGCGTGGGAAGTTTGCATCCGGGTTAATCAGTACGAGACAGAATCAATTCATTGCATTGAGGGCTTGTATGCTGAGACATCCCTTGGCTGAGCGGATACTGAGGAGTATCAATCGTCTTGCCTCTACCCATGGTATTGATACCTCTTTCCCTGCAACTAAGCTGACACTGCGTATCAGGAGCAATCAGGAGCAGGTGTTGCTGTGCTTTACGCTTCCTGAGCGGATTGAAAGCGCTTTTTCCTCTTTCCTCTATGCATTAAGGCGGGAACATACTGAGATTGTTGGAATAGTTCTGAGTGACGGGGAGAGTAAACCCAGTACATTCTGGGGACGTTCAGCGATCGAGGAATCCCTTTGCTCCCTGAAATTTTCGCTTCCCCCCACATCTGATTTTCCCTCCTGCCCATCCCAGGCAGAGGTGCTCTATATGAAGGCGATGGAGCTTGCCCAGGTGCAGGATGGAGATATTGTGATCGACTGCTGTACTACCCATGGCATATTTACCCTGCTCTCCATGAGAGAAGGAGCAAGTCAGAGTTATCTACTCCAGGAGTATACTCCCTATTGTGATGAGGCTGCTCTCAATGGCATTGAGCATGTAGAGCGTTTTGTAGGAAACAACGAGAAACATCTTCGTCAATTTGCAAAACGGGGGCAGCGCTGTGATACGCTCTTCCTCTCTCCCTCTGAGGCGGGGTGTGAACGCTCCCTTCTGGATTCTGTTCTTACCATCAATCCAGGACGTATTATCTATCTCAGCAGGCAGGAGCGTACCCTGAAGAGGGACCTTCAGCACTTGGTACAGAGAGGCTTCTACCAGGTAGAGGTCATTCAGGGTGTTGATATGCACCCACATAGTGCAAACTTGCACGTAGTAGCCTCGCTGAAGCATGTGCTAGCAATCCGCCCGCTTTGGAGGAGAGAGTACCCGTTGCTTGGGCATTTCTTGTATGAAGCAATCTATGTTGCTGAAGGTGAAGAGCCCCCACCACTATCGGTTCTGGAAGATCCATCACTAAGCCACTATATCCAGGATTTCGGCAGGGATGGAGATTACGCATTGGTAGCAGAAGTCCAGGATAAGGTGGTAGGTGTTGTGTGGGTACGGTTGTTTGATCCCCAAGACCCTGGATATGGTTACTTTAACAGCAAGACTCCTGAGTTGTGTATTGCAATAGAGGAGCCTTTCCGTAACAGGGGCCTCGGGAGACAGCTCATTGAGGAGATGTGTAAGGTTCTGATGCATGCAGGATACCAGAAGGTATCTCTTTCTGTGCAGAAAGAGAGTAGGGCTTACAGGCTTTACCAAAGTCTGGGCTTTCTTGTCGCTGAAGAGAGAGGGGATGCCTATGTCATGGTAAGATTACTCCAAGGAGAACGTGGGTAGCTATGCAGATTGAATATGTAAAAAAGAATGGAATCGAGATAGCCAAGGTTTCCAGTGAAGAAATACTCTTCTCAGATGTTGATTCAGCCTTGGATGTGATGGCAAACGTTCGCTATGGGACTGGATGCAGTAGGATGGTTGTAGGCAAGAAGGATATACACCCTGAGTTCTTCGATTTAAGTACAAAGATTGCCGGTGATGTGCTCCAGAAATTCGTGACCTACCAGATGCGTCTTGCCATTGTTGGGGACTTCTCTTCAGGATGTAGCTCAAGCTTGCGCTCGTTTATCCTGGAAAGTAATAAGGGGAAGGAAATCTATTTCACGGATGAGGAAGAAAAGGCAATGAATTGGCTTATTAGCTAGGTTCTTTCTGCTGATTTCGAGATATTTAGTACTTCTTCCTCAAGATCATGAAAGCAAGCAGAAAACCCTACTGTCGATATCAATCCCACAGAATTCTGTCTTGAGCAAAAAAAAAATCGGAATGAATCTGTCCGTAAAACGGCGGGATCCATTCCTATAAAAGATACCTTGCCGGCATCTTTTTGTTCATCAGCCATACATTACACCACGCTGGCGTTACCTTCAACCTTTGTCGGCTAAAAATTATACGACGCCGGCAGAGAACAGGAAGATCTCCCTTCAGCAAGGAACCAGTGATGAGGAAATTCGTTCATCTTAGCAGGTGTGAGGACCTCATCAGGAAGAACAGGCTGTTGTTCATCCTGGATCTGATCAAGGAGAAACTCTGTAAGGTATAGAAGATGACTGATGAGCCTTTCGTAGCCCATGCGACCTATATGATATCTCTGCAGAGAAGATTAAGGGTTTCAATAACAATAAGAACTAAAGGCGATAGTACCCAGATGATGATAATTTCTTCCGCTAGCTCTTCTATGCAAGTAGAAAAGGCTATGTGAGGAAATCTACGACTAAGAGAATTCTCCAAAATGTATGATTGAGCCTTAATTTCTCCAATATTCTCTGGTACAATGCAGAGAATCCCAAGGAGTATTGCATGCTTAGCTTTCCTGTCTTATTCTTCAATTTACTCTCCATCGGTATGCTTGTGGGAGTACTTGTTGCAGTATGGAGGGTACGAAGTAAACGTGCAGCAAACGAGTTGTTTATTGCAGTTCTCTTTATGCTTATCTGGTCGTTGACTTCATTTGTTGAAATGATCAGCTATACTTTCTTATTCAAGGTACTCTGGCGGAATGTTTGCCAGATTGGAGTGTTCTATACACCAGTTGCCACTTTGCTGTTCTGCTTGGCCTATACAGGATATTGGAGAGAGAAACAAAAACAGATCGGCAGGATACTCTATATCTACCAAGGAGTCGGTATCATCTTGGTAGGGACAGATTTCCTGCACCACTGGATTCGTCACTCGGTTTCCTTGGTCACCTCGTCCCAATTTTCAACGCTGGTCGTTGAAACCACGGTGCTTGCTAAGTTTCTGATTTCAGGTAATTTCTTCCTCATGGTTTTTTCTCTTGTATTGGTGATTATCTTTGTTGTTACCACCAGTACCTCCATGAGAAAACAATCATACATATTGTTGCTGGGTATGGTGATCCCTTTTCTCTATGCCATGGCAAAGGTGGTGAGCAATGAGCAGTTCCTCCAGATATTGCCCATCAGTGGAGTCTTTGCCCTCTCTGGGCTGTTCCTCCTCCTTGGAATCTATCGATTTGACCTACTCAAGCTTGCCCCCTTGGCAAGGGAACAGGCATTTCGGTTTCTTGGGGAAGGAATTGTTATCTGTGATGGGCAAGGGCATGTAGTGGACATGAACCCTGCAGCAAAAGGGCTTCTGGGTACTGATATGGGATTAATTGAGGAGCAAATGTATCTTCAGATTCCACGATGGGGTAACGCTGTACGTCGAAGCGAAAGAAACTCTTTCGACTTTGCCTTGGGAGGAAGGTCGCTTTTTGCTGAACTGTATCCGATTACCTCCAAAGCAACCGAGACAATCGGAACCATTACCCTGATCCAGGATATTACCCTGCTGAAACAACGTGCAGACGAGCTGCAACACCGGGCAGAGATTGACGGGCTTACAGGACTCTATAATAGACAGACCTTTATCGAGAAGGTGGAGAGGCAACTTTCTCTAACCACAGGGGAATCCCATCTAATCTATTTTGATCTTGACCACTTCAAGCAGATAAACGACCAGTGGGGACATCGTTCAGGCGATGCTGTGCTACAATCCATCGGCTCCATTCTTAAGGAGGAAGTTGATGAGGCTTGCATTGTCTGTAGGTTTGGAGGTGAGGAGTTTGCCATTTTCAGTTCCCATAAGAGTAGGGATGAGATGATCTCATGTGCTGAACATCTCAGGAAGTATGTTGAGCAGCATATATTCACCCATGAACAACAATCCATTCGTCTGACTATTTCATTAGGAGTCTCATCTGGGATTACGTCAAGTTTTGATGAGCTGTACCGGGAGGCTGATTCCTGCCTTTATGAGGCAAAACACGCTGGACGGAATTGTGTTCGACTGCAGAGTACACCACTGGACTAAGTTTACAGGGCTCGCTACAGTGCTAGAGCCGGTAGGGAGTTTCTATTCCCTGTTCTTACATATATCTGTGGTACTACAATGAAACAGAAAAGCAACAACGCTTTATTTACTCCATCCGTTATCCTCTTCCTGATCAGCCAAAATCTTTCATTGTTTGGCTCTTCAGTCGTAGGGTATGCCATTATCTGGTACATCACCCTTGAGACCTCATCGGGCGTGTTCCTGATGTATGCCACACTTGCCCAGATGGTTCCTCATCTCCTGATCAGCCTCTCCAGCGGGGTGTGGGCAGACCGCTACAACCGCAAGCACCTGATCATGCTCTCTGACAGTTTCATTGCCGTTGCAACGCTGGGGCTTGCCCTCTTCTATGTCACTGGGGCAAAGTCGATCACAGCCCTGCTTGCTGTTTCGGTCGTACGGTCCTTAGGTAGTGGGGTTCAGACACCTGCAGTGAATGCAATCATTCCCCAATTGGTCAGTGAAGAACACCTTGTTCGTATCCAAGGGGTGAATCAGAGCATCAATTCAGTGCTGTTGCTCCTCTCTCCTGCCGTTGGTGGAATGATGCTTGGATTGTTTGACCTTACCTGGACACTCTTGCTTGATGTTGTCACTGCTGTCTTTGCAGTGGTGATCTTTTCTTTTATCAAGGTAGGAGCAAGGAAGCGCTCGGAGGAAGGGACCAGTATGATCCAGGATATCAAGAAGGGGCTCTCCTACACATTCAACAATGTCCTCTTGCGTAATCTTCTGATCTGTTATGGTTTCTCCTTTTTCCTTATCACCCCTGCAGCAATCTTGACTCCCTTGTTGGTGGAACGAAGCTTTGGTAGTGAGGTATGGTTCCTTACCGCAAATGAAATGGTGTGGACTGCGGGGACCTTGTTGGGTGGCCTTATCATCTCCCTGAAGGGGTCCTTTTCCAATAAGGTTCGTGCCATCGCACTCTCCTTGGTTGCCTTCGGGGTAAGTTTCGCCCTTCTGGGAGTTGCTCCCACATTCCTTCTCTACCTTATCATCCTGGGACTCGGGGGTATCTTTGTCCCCGTCTTGAATTCTGCTGAGATCGTCATGATCCAGGAGATAACCGATGAAGATAAGATGGGAAGGGTGTTCTCCATTGTGCAGTTGCTCAGTGGCAGTGCAATACCGCTCGGAATCTTGCTCTTCGGCCCCCTAGCTGACAGGGTTCCTGTGGAGTGGCTGCTGATCATTTCGGGAATTCTGCTTGCTGTCGTTGGCTTGATCTATGGTTCAACACAGAAAACATATCAAACGGGTAGTGTCGTCGTAGAGAGCTGATTCCATAACGAGTATCGTAGATTGGTTTCCGTCAGGATCAAGCCTTTACTACCTTGGTTATGAATGTTTCAAGCAACACGGGGCTGAAATAGGTATTTGACCGTTCCTGCATGAATGCAATGGTCTTCTCCAACCCCAGTGAGGGAAGATGGTCTGCATAGGTGTTTGCAATGGCAAGGATTTGCGCACTCTCTGGAATCTCTTCCTTTTTTAGACTCTGCGGATATCCACTGCCATCCCACTTCTCGTGATGATGCAATACTGCCTCCGCAAAGGGGGCATACTCCCCAACAGAGCGAAGGATGTTGTATCCAATCTCAGCATGTCTCTGCAATTCCATGATCTGGGTCCGGCTGAGCTCATTTCTCGGTTTGGAGAGAAGAGAGGGGGTAATGGCAATCTTGCCTAGGTCATGGTATAACCCTGCAAGTCTGAGGTTTTTCACCTCTTCCTCACGGTATCCAAGCACCTCAGCAAACGCACTCGTTAAGGAAGCAACCAGATTGCTATGTTCTTCTGCTCCTTCCTCCTGCTCAAAAAGCCTGGAGAGTAGGGTGTCAATTACCTGTTTCTTGAAAGACATGCTCTCCTTGAGCTTGTTGCGGTACATTGAGTCCTCTGCAACCTTGAAAGCATCCTCGTAGCTCTCCTTGTTCTTTTCCTTTACCGCATAGCCAAATGAGACAGAGAGCTGGATTCCCCTGATCTTCTCTTTCTCCAGAGCGTTGTTGATACGGTTAACGATGGCCTGTGCATGAAGAGCATCTGTTTGAGGAAGCAGGAGTACGAACTCATCACCCCCAATCCTGCTGACAATATCATCATCCCTGCAGGTTTTACGCATGATTTCAGAGACCTTCCTAAGCAACTCATCACCAGCTTCATGGCCAAAAGCATCGTTGGTTAGCTTGAGTCCGTTTACATCGGCAAGTACCAAGGTAAGCGGGTAGTAGGGCTCCTCATTCAACTCTTCTTTCGCTTGCTCATAGTAGCGCCGGTTGGGGAGTGTGGTCAGGGGGTCAGTTACGCTCAGCGTCCGGATCTCATCCTGTTTTATCCGTTGGGTGGTGCTGTCCCTGAAGACAAGGACAACACCGGTAACGTTCTGGGAGGCGCTGAGAATGGGGGCTGCGCTGTCATTGATGAACCGCTCGTCCCCATCTCGTGCGATCAGAATGGTATCCTCATCCAGTTCAACCTGCTTCTTGGTCTCCAGTACTTGTTTCACTGGGTTTGGACAAGGGTGGCGGTCCCTCCCACAGAGAATCCTGAATACCTCTTCAAATGGCCTGCCTTTTGCTTCATCTGCCTGCCAACCTGTGAGTTTTTCAGCTACCTTGTTCATGAATTGAACATTTTCCTCTGCATCCGTGGAAATGACACCATCACCAACAGAGAGTAGGGTGGTTTCGAACAGGGTCTTCTCAAAATATAATTGTTTTTCCATCTGCTTCTGGGCAGTAATGTCATCGATGATCATGGCGAAGTAGCCATAGGCAGGACTGAATGAAGAGATCCTGAAGAGTCGGTTCAAGTCACTATTGAAGGCCTCAAATGTCTTTGATTTCCCTGTGAGTGCCACCTCCCCATTATGAATGAACCAATAAGGCTCTACATGCGGTAAGAGCTCTGTGATTCGCTTCCCAACTGAAAGCTCAGGAATGAGCCCGGTTTGTGTCTCAAAGTTTTTGTTTACCCTGAGGATAAGATAGTCATTGGGGTTACCTTCCTCGTCAAGGAGAATCTGGCAGTATGCAAAGCCTTGGTTCATTGCCTCAAAGAGCCTTCTGCTCTCTTCTTCGCTTTGCTCCAATGCTTCTTCCTGAAGGACACGCTCAGTGATGTCTGCATGGGTCCCACTCATGAGCAGGGCCTTCCCATTCTCATCGCGGCTTATCACTTGTCCACGATCAAGTACCCAGATCCAATGGCCATCCTTGTGTTGCATCCTAAGATCACAACTATAGAAGTCACTCTTGCCGAGTCTGTGATCTTCAAGCAGCTTCATGGCCTTATCAAGGTCCTCAGGGTGAACGAAGCGGGAGAAGGTATCAATGGTGGTGGGCTCCAGCTCAGCCTTTGTGTAGCCGAGCATCTCTGCCCACATGTCATTGATCTTTATGGTGTTATCTATAAGATTCCACTCCCATGAGCCTAGATTGGAACCCTTGATAATGCTGGCAAAGCGATCACGTGCCTCTCTCAGTTCTCTCTGGTCCTTCTCTTTCTGTCTCTGGTAGGCCTCCAGTCTATTGATCGCTCCAAATCCAGAGAGGAATGCAATGATAACGACCAATACCGGTCCGAGGAAGGTAACCTTCTCGTCAATGTCAGACCATCTCTCCACGTCTCTCTGACGCATTTCCAGTAGTGTATACTCTTCACTTTCTATGTCATTGAGAATTTGTTCCAATGTTTTGGAGATGGTTTCGCTGTGTTCGAAGAGTTCCAAGATTTCTTCCTGCTCGGTTAAGAAGGTTGAATCTTCAAGAATGGGTTGGCGATACTGCAAGAGGGGTTGGACACTCTCATCGATCAATGTGTCAAAGGTAATTTTCAGGAGGTCCAGTCTTCTTTTCTGTTCCTCGTTCTCTTTTAGAAGGATTCTCAACTTCATGATGCGCTGGTCGAATGAGTAGGTGCTGACCCCGATGCTTTCCATGTAGGAGCGGTCCCCGGTAAGCAGGTACCCACGTTCATTGATGCGGATGTTTTGGAATGTGCGTTTCAGGGCATTGGTTTCTGTGATTACTTTGTAGGTATGAGAAACCATGCGATTGGTTTCAACCGCTTGGGAAGTCAGCCTGTTCTTCAGTACCCCGATAAAGATCAGGGTAACACAGATAAGCAGGAGACCGATGATGAAACTGCCTCGAATACTTACTCGTTTGCTCTTGCGCATATAGGTACTGCAATTCTACTAACGAGTTAGCTAAAATGACAAGGAATTAATGACGAATAACGAGCAGATTCATGCGAAATAGTAAAAATGTATCATTTTCAAGGAAAATAAAGGTACAGATAATTCTTAATAAAAATAAATACTAATAAGTACTTGATATTATTAATGAGAATGAATACTATTTCCTCATACAACAAACCTATCAAATACCAAGGAGATTTTCGAAATGGGCGAAGTTCAGAACAATGCAACACTTCCTTTGATCGGAGACAAGGCTCCCGCCTTTCACGCAGTAACCACCCAGGGTGATATCAACTTTCCCGAAGACTATAAGGGGAAATGGGTTATCCTTTTCAGCCACCCAGCTGATTTTACCCCTGTCTGTACCACTGAGTTCATGACCTTTGCCTCCATGGCTGATGAGTTCAAGGCCATGAATACTGAGCTTATCGGGCTTTCAATCGACTCCCTATATGCACATATTGCTTGGTTGAGAAAGATTCAGGAGCTGGAATGGAACGGGATGAAGGGCATTGAGGTAAAATTCCCAGTAATTGAGGATATCAAGATGGACGTTGCCAAAAAGTATGGCATGGTCCAGTCGCAATCCTCCACACAGGCAGTTCGTGCTGTATTCATCATTGATGGTGAAGGTGTGGTGAGGACCATTATGTACTATCCTGCTTCCACTGGCCGTAATTTCGATGAGATTAAGCGTGTGGTCATGGCCTTGCAGAAGGCTGACAAGGAGCATATCGCTACTCCGGCAAACTGGAGACCAGGTCAGGATGTCATCATCCCCACCCCAGGTTCATGCGGTACCGCCAAGGAGCGGATGGAAAGCAAGGATGAGAACCAATACTGCCTTGACTGGTTCCTCTGCTTCCGTAAAGAGAAGAAATAACGTTCCACAGTAAAGAAAGCATCACAGCAACAGGGAGGGCATGTATTGCTCTCCCTGTACTCAAGTATGATGTAGCAATGATCTACTTGTAACTGATGGCACTCTTGGTGCATACCCGCTCACACTCATGGCAGACCAGACATTCACTCTTGATGATGCGATGTTTCTCTTCCTTCACGATTGCTCCCGAGGGACAGACCCGCTTGCACCTGCCACAGTTGGTGCAAAGATCAGGATCGATCACCATCCGCTTCTTAGCTGCCCTACTGGGGAGAGAAAGGATGGTTCCGTAGGGACAGAGCCAATGATGCCAGAGTTCTTCTTCAAAGAAGAGCGAAAGGAAGACTCCAATGGCTACGAGTGCTGGTAGTACAGGCAGTTGTTTGCCTGAGCGTAAGGTGAAAACCATGAGTGCCAGGAAGGCAACCAATAACAGGATCCTCAGCACACCATTCTTGAGGAAGGCAGGTGTCTTTATACTACCCACACGAAACTTCTTTTTCAGGAAGGTGATCGGCTTGAGGAGGGTGTTTATGGGACAGATCCATCCACAATAGAACCGAGAGAAGAAGAGGGAGAGAACAAGCGAAAGAAGGAAGATTCCCATCCACACCTGTACCTTGCCCCTGATGAGCAGAAAGAGGAAGAGTCCGAGAAAAAGAATCTGTACTGTCCGCTGGATGGTTTTCTTCATGGCTTATTGTTCCTTGTATACCCTTGGGTGGGGTGCTTTTACAATGAAGAATTCAACCGGTTCATCGTTGGTGTTTGCAATGTTCATCTTGGTGTTTGCCGGAACGTTCACGATTGCACCCTGGTAGTAGTGTGCTTCTTGGTCGTTGAAGGTGGTTGAGAGTGTTCCTCGTGCTATGGTGAGATAGACATTGGAATCACTGTAGTGCTCCGGAAGTGCTTCCCCATTGTTCAGAACCACATGGTTGATCATGACCTGGTCATCGCCAACCAGTTTTTCAACGATTTTCTCGTCGGTTTTTGTATAGGTATATACTGTTTCAATCATTCTTGACTCCTTATTAAGATACGTATTCCTAGCATACCGGTATCTTCTCCATTATACTGTTACATATGTTACACTTTTGGAGGTTTTCATGGATTTCTTTCCCATACTTGAAAATCTTGGGCTGTTTAAGGGTTTTGATATGAAGATGCTTTCCTCCCTTTTCAGGGAAGGCAGGGCAAAGCTCAGCTCGTACTCCAAGGGCAAGATACTCTATCTGCAAGGACAAGTGTGTACCACGCTCGATGTGGTGGTAGCGGGGAAGGTTTCCATCCAGAGTGTTGATGAGGAGGGGAAGGTTTTCAAGGTCCGGGTACTCGAACCAGGGGATGTATGGGGTGCAACCCTGCTGTTCAGCCGGTATAACCACTACCCGATGACCGTTGTCAGTGAGGATGATTCAGCAGTGCTGCATCTTCCCAAGGCACTGGTGCTTGACCTCTGTGAAGCAAGGGTAGAGTTCCTCTCCGCTTTGCTGGAATTGGTAAGCGACCGTGCCCATGAGTTGAGCACGACGGTCACCAAGCTCTCGGCGCAGAGTCTTCGGGAGAGTCTGCTTGCCTATCTGCAGAACCTGTCGGTAATCCAGGGAAGCAATACTGTCCTGCTTCCAACTTCAAAGAAAGAACTTGCAGAGCGTTTGGGATTCGCCCGTACCTCGCTTAGCAGGGAGCTTGCATCCTTGGTGGAGGACGGCTTGCTTAGTTATTCTGGGCGAAGAGTGGTGCTTCACATTTCTTCACAGAATTAAAGAGTGTATGAAGATTTCATCTCCCTGGTTGCCTTAAGACTCTGGTGTTGTTATTACAATAGGTAGAAACAACAGATTATGCAGATGGGAGGAGGAAATCCTATGAAGCGAATACGCGTAATTGTATTGATGACCATTATTCTCACTGTTGGGATGATAGCTGTAGCTGCGACTCCGACAGCAGAGGAGCAGTATGCGACCATCCAAGGCAAGGACCTAAGCAGCCAGAGTCTTGAGGAGATCAGCAAGTCGTATGATAAACTCAATGAGGCAATTGCCAATGAGGCAGAGCAGGCTCGTAAGCGCTTGTATGAGGCTCGGTCAAAAGGGGACAGGGAAGCATACTATGAAGCTCGTGAGCATCTGAGCCTGCTGTCCACCTACCACATGGACCAGAATACGAGCGACTATCTTCTTGAAGAGATTCTCTCTCTTGATGAGCCAAAGAAAAGTGAATATGCGGCATGGTTGTATGAGCATAGTCCGTACTATCGTCCAACCCTTACCTTGGACTTCTCCTCTGAGGGAGAGAACTATCGCTACAGCTATCGGCAGCAGATTCGTAAGATCCCTGGCAGTGAGGTTGTCTTGCCCTCCAGCGGACAGCTAAGGATGAATTCAGCTCGCCTTGGTGTGCTGGCCGGTTGGGGCGTGACACCTGATGAGGTCACCTACCAAGCGGGAGAGACGATCCAGATGAGCTATACCAACCAGACCCTCTATGCCATATACCAGGAAGGAGTTCGATTTGTCGACCCACTCAGTGGGACTGATGTATTCATTGAAAGTGAGGATGTTGAGGTTCCCACTCCGGTTGCCGATGATGTGTCAGCCATCTTTGCCGGTTGGTATGACAAGAGCACCGGTACCTTGATCACTGACCCATCCTCTTATGAGAAGGTAGGAAAGGGTGGTTACTTCGAGGCGCTTTGGAAGCGACTTGCCATTGAGGATATCACTGTTCTCTATTATGACAAGGAGGCCCTTCCCACCAATACCCAGATAAGCATGGGCTTCTCCTATGCCAATACCGGGACCGTCGACCTTGCAGGGCTTCGCGCAACACTGAGCAGTGAGAGCGAGTATGTGCGCGTTCTCTCTGACGAGATCTATCTTGGTTCATTGGATGCCGGGTTGATGAGTACCAACAACAGTCGTTGGGCAACCAGCAATAAGCAACAGGTACGTGGGGAGAACAACACCTTCCGCTTCGTCATCGCCTCTGATGCTCCCTCAGGGACCGTTATCCCCTTTACCTTACAGGTAAAAAATGACAAGGGAGATACTTGGACACAGCATTTCGAGAGCGTTGTTCGCTAATACTGCTCGGCTATATACACACCTTGTAGTTCTTTTGAGGTGCTCATCCCCATCGGGATGGGCACTCCTTTTTCTCTCCCAATAAAGTTGGCAAGTGGGGAGGAGGCGAGTGTGTGTACCTCAGTGATTCCTCTTTCTTTGAGAAGGGAGAGCATGCTGGAAGCGCCATCTTTGTTCAGGACCATGGTCTCTACAGCCTTTCCCTCGCTGATAAAGGCGTAGCCGCCCTCCACTGAGAGCACTTCGTAACCATCGGTGAGGAAGGACCATGCCTCGTTATCACGTAGGAGGGCACCCTCTTCACTGGTAGCTGTTCGATAAATTGCATCCAGTTCCTGGTATGAGAGTTGTGTGGTTTGTTTTTCTCGAGTGTTTGTATCAGATGGTATGGAGAAGGAGAGTGCGCTTGAAGTGGTGAAGTATCCGTTTGCCTCATAGAAAGGCCTGACGGCGGGAAAGAGTGTGATGGGGTGGTCATAGGCTTCTCTGGTCGCTTCCAGGAGTTTTCCCATGATTCCCCGTCTTCGGTACTCCTTGTAGGTTGCAGCCCCAACAATGTAGCTGGTGGGATGTTCCTCCCCCTGTTTATGATAGTACAGGGGGAGCGCATGCAGTGCACTGACCAGCTTATCATCCTTTCGAGCGACAAAGATATCCTGGTATGAGATTCGCGTTGCAAAAAAGTGCTCCAGGAATGTTGGCTCTTCGTCGAATACGATGAGCCAGAGCTGTTTGAGTTCCTGGTAGTCACTGGGTTTTGCACGCTCTATGATCATGTTTGCTTTGTTACCCGAAATTTCTCGACCATAAGGTCCGGCTTGTAGGAGAGTTTTGCCTTCCTGAGTCCAGCAATGCCGGCATCCTCTTGTCTGTTCACATAATGAACGTTGGAGAGATATTCACTGACGAAGAGCTGGTTGATGACTGAGTAGATTCCCTTGTAGGAGGTATCGGCCTTCTCAAAATGTACGATGGCCATTTCCTCATCGATGATTTCCCCGATGGTGAATGCGGTGAGGTTGTGGTCTACACAGACAAGGATGCCTTTGAAGTTGAGTTCATCCCAACCATCGAGTGCCCGTTTGAGCGCTCCCAGTTCATCCCTGATCTCTTTGGTTGTGCAATCCTTGCCGTCAAGCCAGGTGGTGGAGGCCATCCTGTAACACTCATCGCGCAGCTCCTTGCTGTTCAAGGGGCGTACTGAATAGGTGTAGTGCTTCTCAAATTGGTTGATATGATTACGCTTGCTCTGCAACTTCTTACCGGAGAGCTTGATGAGTTTCTCACTCTCGTAAAGATAGTCATCAAGGTTTCTGACATGCTCGGTCTGGTAACCCATCTCTTTCAACTGTTCAGCTTCTTCTTTGGGTACACATTCAAGGAGAAAGCGTTGTCCGGTTTCCCTGCAGTGCTCTTCGAGTTCCCTCATTGCAGAAGGAAGGTCGTTGGTGATGGGAAGCAGGAAACAATCGTCCTCTTCAAGATGCATATACAAGGCAGTATCTGTCTTGCAAATGGTGATGCCGATTGCATCTGCCCATAGTGCAACATACGAGTAGTAATATTCATAGGCAAGGTGCTTGCTGTGATCAGGAAACAGGTGTTTGTCCGCGAGGGACGGTGTATAGAATTCTAACATAATACCTCTAATGTATTCGCATATATTCATACGTCCTTTTCTGAGGATAGTCAAGGCGGGAAGGGCTCTGAGAGGGTTGTTGGGGCTCTGGGCGATGTCGCCAGAGAGAAGAAAAAGGGAGTACAGAAGATAAAAATAGGAGTGTGAAATGGTAGTAACTATATATAATATATATACTAATGTAGAATGCTTGACATCCGATAACCCATACCTGTATCTTTATGGCATGAATACATCTATCAATCGCATTACTGAACTTGTCGCCAAGATGAAGGCAGACAATCCAGAACTTATCGCCTTGTTCCTTGACCAGAAGCTTGATGATGCGGCTTTGGTAGCTTCTCTTCGCGAAGAGATGGCTGCAACGATGCAACAGAGATTCCCAAAAGCATGGTCATATTACACTGGTGAAGGAAAGACCGAACAGGACTACTACACCTTGATGAGCACCTCGATGGCATACCTTAGGATGATGGACTATCTCGACCACGAGGGAGATGTCTATGAAGACCTGAACCTCCATGGAGAGACGGTGGCCTCGCGTCCCATTGCGCTCTTGAGGCGCGTCTTGCTGGGACAAGAGACGTCGGTTCATCTTGATTTCCTTGAGGATATGGCTCATCTCATTGGTCAGCTCAGTGGAGTGGAGGATCGTATAATCCCTCCTAGAAGTCAGGTAGAGCAGTGGATGGATTCCCATCCAAGTGGTCTGGATCCAGAGGTGATTGCTTGGAGGACGAAGAACAAGGAGCGAATTGTTGAACTCCTGATCAAGCGTATCGATGATAGACGGAGAAAAAGCTCCTTCTATCAATTCAAGGATGACATGAGTCACGAGCAAAAGCGCAAGCAGGTACTTGCTTGGTGGAAGGAGGACCGATTCCACTTGCACTTTGCCCTCAGAAGCACTGAGGAGCTCAATCGTTACCTTGGCAACAGTATGGATGCTGAGACGCTCAGGGTCATGAAGGAGTCACAGAGAAAGGGTATTCCCATCTTTGCAACTCCTTATTTCCTCTCTCTTATCGATACCCGCCCAAGGGAGATGCAGGAGCATCCTGGAAGTGACCTTGCCTTACGTGCCTATCTCTTCTACAGTCAGGACCTCTTGGAGGAGTTTGGTTCAATCGTTGCCTGGGAGAAAGAGGATATTGCAAAGCCAGGGGAGCCCAATGCAGCAGGGTGGTTGCTTCCTTCACACAATATCCACCGAAGGTACCCAACGGTCGCCATTTTTATCCCTGACACCATGGGAAGAGCCTGTGGAGGCTTATGCTCCTACTGCCAGAGAATGTATGATTTCCAGGCAGGCCGGTTCAACTTTGAGCTGGAGAAGCTCCGCCCGAAACGGACCTGGGAAGAGCAACTTGCCGTCAATATGGAGTATTTCAGGAATGATCCCTACCTTTGGGATATCCTGATCACCGGAGGGGACGCCTTCATGAGCTCGGTGAAGTCCTTGCGTTCAATTCTGGATGCAGTGCTTGAGATGGCAAGGCAGAAGCTGGAAGATAACAAACAACGACCACAAGATGATCAGTATGCTCCCATGCGCAGGGTCCGTCTTGGAACGAAGCTACCGGTGTATCTTCCCCAGCGAGTTACCAAGGAACTCATCCAGGTTCTTGCCGATTTCAAGGCCGAGGCTCAGAACCTGGGCATTGACCAGTGTGTGGTGCAGACGCATATCTCCTCTGCCATGGAGATTACCCCTGATACCAGGAAGGCGATCAGGCGATTGCTTGATGCAGGTTGGGCAGTAACCAACCAGGAAGTCTTCACGGTTGCGGCCAGTAGACGTGGCCATACGGCAAAACTGCGTAAGGTACTCAATGATATTGGCGTTCTTCCTTACTATACCTTCACGGTAAAGGGCTTCAAGGAGAACCGAGAGTTGTTTGCGACCAATGCAAGGAGCATGCAGGAACAGCTTGAAGAGAGTTCCATCGGACAGGTTCCTCAGCGGTACCTCGCCACGCTTCGTCCATTCATGAGTGAGGCGGAGAAAATGATAGAACAGATCAACATGGTACGTGAGGGGGCCGAGATTCCATTCCTTGCAACGGACCGGAATACGATCAACCTACCGGGAGTGGGAAAGAGCAATACCTTCAGGACCATCGGTATTACCGATGACGGGAGGCGTATCCTGGAGTTTGAGTTCGACCACACCAGACCACACAGCAAGGTAATCGAGGAGATGGGCTCTGTGGTCATCATAGAGTCCAAGTCGATAGCCCACTATCTGAGGCAGTTGGAGAAAATGGGTGAGGATCCTGCTGAATATGCATCCATCTGGGGGTATTCTGCTGGAAGCCTTGCTCCCCGTAACCCAATATTTGAGGGTGTGGTCCGCTAGATTGGAAACCTTTTATTCAGTCCCCTTTGTCTTTTGCAAGGGGACCTTTTGTTTTCGCAGATATGTTTGTTCACAGGCTTGAAAGCAGACTGTCAGTGCCAATCCAACCAGACAACCCAGAAGTACGGCAAAAATACGTTGCAGAGCGTACGACCACATGGGGTTTCCCCCTTCTTGCAAGAGTACGATCACCAGAGCTGCAAGAGCGCTACGGGTAGCTGAAGGAAATCTCAGCAACGAACAGATGGAGATGGTTGCTACCACTCCTATTAGGAGGCCCAGCAGTTGGTGGAAAGGGAGCATGAAACAGAAGAGACCGACAAGTGCACCGGTGATGTTTGCCTTGATTCTCGCTATGGGAAGAGCAATCGAGTTGTCCCTATCAGGGGCAAGCACCAACAGTAGACTGATAATTGACCAATGCAGGTAGTACTGGGGAAATGCTTTGTAGAAGCCATAACAAATGATGGTTCCCAGCAAGCATTTCGAGATATAGAGTACCATGACTGGGGAGATTGGACGGTCTTTCATGCAGGCAGTATGGTAAGGATTCTCAAGCCAGTCAATGAATACGACACCAGGGGTTTTATAGGATTCAGGATGAGTCTCTGCAAACACATCCTAGTTCCAGAGTGATTGAGGAAAGGGAGAAATGTAGGCTAAGCTACGCATATGAGGAGGCACTATGCAACATAAGATAGTCATTCTGGATGGTTATACGGAGAACCCAGGGGACCTGAGCTGGGATGGATTTGCA
Source organism: uncultured Sphaerochaeta sp. (assembly GCF_963676285.1). Taxonomy (NCBI): domain Bacteria; kingdom Pseudomonadati; phylum Spirochaetota; class Spirochaetia; order Spirochaetales; family Sphaerochaetaceae; genus Sphaerochaeta; species uncultured Sphaerochaeta sp. Next base: position 1,495,237 of record NZ_OY781063.1, on the reverse strand, counting down.
GAACTAGGGGATGTGACTGTGTATGACCGTACATCACCTGATTTGATCGCACAGCGTATCGCTGATGCCGATATTGTCATTACCAACAAGACCCCGCTCACAGCAGAGACCATAAAGAAAGCAGAGAAGATGCAATATATCGGGGTACTGGCTACCGGGTACAATGTAGTCGATGTCCAGGCAGCCAAGGAGAGGGGTGTGGTAGTCACCAACATTCCAACCTATGGAACTGATGCCGTGGCACAGTTTGTGTTTGCCCTGTTGCTTGAAATCTGTCATCACGTGCAACACCACAGTGATGCAGTCAAGGAAGGGAGATGGAGTAAGGCTCCTGATTTCTGTTTCTGGGACTACCCACTCATTGAGCTTGCCGGCAAGACGATGGGAATCATCGGATATGGAAGGATCGGGCAGGCGACAGGCAGGATTGCCAAAGCTTTTGGTATGAAGGTCATTGCCTATGATTCCTATCAGAATCCTGAGCTGAAAGATGATTATGTCTCCCTGGATACCCTGTTGTCTGAAAGTAATGTGATCGCCTTGCACTGTCCTCTCTTCCCTGAAACCGAGGGCATCATCAACAAGGAAAGCATATCCAAGATGAAGGATGGGGTGATCCTGATCAATAACAGTCGAGGTCCCTTGATTGTCGAGCAGGATCTTGCCGAAGCCCTCAATAGTGGCAAGATAGCTGCTGCTGGATTGGATGTTGTCTCCTCTGAGCCGATCAGGGAGGATAACCCTCTCTTGCAGGCCAAGAATTGCCTGATCACACCCCATATCAGCTGGGCTCCAAGGGAAAGCCGCCAGAGATTGATGGATATCGCTGTTGCAAACCTGAGGGGATTTCTCTCCGGTGCAAGACAGAATGTGGTGAATGGCTAGCAAGAGATGTCTGCTAAGCTTTTCTGTATAATGCAGTTTGAAATTTATATAACACGGTTTAAAAAATATAATAGTACTGTAAGAAACTATAATTTTAGTTGACAGAATTTAAGACTCCCCTTACTCTATCCCTAGGAGCCATTGGTGCTTCTAGGGATAATGGTGTGCCCGTCATGTTGGCATTCGGCATGCCATCTTCGTTATACCTGATCAATATATATAATGAGGAGATATACAATGAAGATTGGATTTATCGGACTGGGGATCATGGGTAAGCCCATGGCCAAGAACCTGCTGAAGGCAGGGCATGAGGTGGTGTGTTTCGACCTGAACAAGGCAAGTGTGGAAGAGGTTGTTGCAGCGGGAGCTGTGGCCGGGACCTCGGCAGCTGATGTGGCTGCCCAGGTACCGCTGGTGATCACCATGCTTCCCAACAGCCCGCACGTGAAGAGCGTGGTGCTGGGAGAGAAGGGAGTGCTTGAGGGGGCGAAAGCCGGCCTGAAGCTGGTGGACATGAGCTCGATCGCCCCACTTGCCAGCCAGGAGGTGGAGAAGGCCTGCGCCGGGAAGGGCGTGAGGATGCTCGACGCCCCGGTATCCGGGGGGGAGCCGAAGGCGATAGACGGTACCCTTGCGATCATGGTCGGGGGGGAGAAGGAGCTGTTCGAGGAGCTGAAGGACATCCTGCTGGTCATGGGGGCCAGTGCGGTGCACTGCGGGCCGATCGGGGCCGGGAACACGACCAAGCTTGCGAACCAGATCATCGTTGCCCTGAACATAGCGGCGGTCAGTGAGGCGTTCACGCTGGTGAAGAAGGCGGGGGTTGACCCGCACCTGGTGTTCGACGCGATCAAGGGCGGGCTTGCCGGTTCCACGGTGATGAACGCGAAGGCACCGATGATGATGGAATCGAATTTCAAGCCCGGGTTCAAGATCGACCTGCACATCAAGGACCTGGCCAATGCGATGGACACGGGCCACGGGGTGGGATCGCCCCTGCCGTTGACCGCGTATGTGAGGGAGATGATGGAGACGCTGCATGCCGACGGGTTCGGGGGCGACGACCACAGTGCGCTGGCCCGCTATTACGCGAAGGTGAGCGGGACGAAGATCGGCGAGTGAGAAAGGAGAGAGGCATGGATACGAGTTTCATCAAGGGGATCATACCCCCGATCGTGACCCCGATCACGGAAGACGAGAAGGTGGACGAGGCGTCGCTGAGGAAGGTGGTGGACTTTGTCATCGAGGGAGGGTGCTCCGGTATCCTTGCCTTCGGGTCGAACGGCGAGTTCTACATGATGGAAGAGGCCGAGATGGAAGAGGCCCTGGGTATCATGGTGGAGCAGTGTGCAGGGCGGGTGCCGGTCTACATGGGAGTCGGGGCGATACGCACGAGCAAGTGCGTGCGCCTGGCGAGGATGGGTGTGCGCCTAGGGGCGAGGAGCGTGTCGATCCTGCAGCCGATGTTCCTTAAGCCGACGGAGGAGGAGCTGAAGCAGCACTTCCGCACCATAGCCGCCGCAGTGAGCGAGGTGCCTGTGCTGCTGTACAACAACCCGGGCAGATGCGGGTACGCGATGAGCCAGGACCTGGTAGAGGAGCTGGCGCACAGCATCCCCAACCTGGTGGGGATGAAGGACTCGAGCGGGGACCTGACGCAGACGATGGAGTTCGTGAGGCGCAACGCCGACATCTCCTTCAAGGTGCTGAGCGGGAAGGACACGCTGATCTACTCGGGCCTGGGGGTCGGTGCTGTGGGTGCGGTGTGCTCGACGGCGAACTACCTGCCGGAGTTGGTGTGCTCGATCTACGAGAGGTACGTGGCCGGGGACATCAAGGGATCGCTGGAGGCTCAGCTGAGGCTGAACCCGATCCGCCTGGCGACCGACAAGTCGAGCTTCCCGGTTGCAACGAAGGACCTGGCGAACCTGGTGGGGACGAAGGTGGGCAGGCCCTACCTTCCCACAATGCCAAGCCCGGCCGCCCAGATGGAGAACCTCCGTCAGAGCCTCATCGATGGTGGGTTCGACGTCGTGGAATAACTCGTTTCCAGAACTAGCTTATATAATGAGAGGGTCATCAATTACGATGACCCTCTTTAAAATGCTGTGTGTTTTATTTCAGATTACAGAACAGGAGTTGTGGTGAATCCCATCATATAGGAGATTCTGGAAGCAGTATCCTTCAGCCGTGGAATGGCCTTCTCAATCTCCTCCACACTCATATTGGATACCAGGGCACTTACGCTGATGCCAGCAATGATCTTCCCATCCCTGCCTCTCACTGGAACAGCTGAGCAGTTATCTCCGTCGATGAACTCATTGCGGTCACGAGCACAACCTTCGCTTCGAACCTTGGCCAGTTCTTTCTTGAATGCGACTGGGTCGGTGATGGTCTGTTCTGTGTACTTGGCAAGGCCTTTTTCTTTTATGAGCGTATCGAGTTCTTTTTCATCCATTTCGCTGGTCAGAACCTTTCCCACTGCAGTGCAATGGAAGGGAAGCTGTCTGCCCGGGGTAAAATAGGTACGTGGGGTACTCTGGGTGTCGATTCTATCGAGCATAAGCACTTCCCCGTTATAGAAGACTGCCATATTGACGTTTGCCTTGGGGAACTGATTCCACAGAAGCTCAAGGTAAGGCATGGTGACTTTCCGAATTTCCTGGGAGTGAAGCGCACTTCTGCTGAGCTTGAGTGTCTTTAGGCTGATCGCATACAAGCCGGTATACGGGTCTTTGGTCATGTAACCAGAGCTTTGCAGACTCGCCAGTAGGCGAAAAGCCATATTGCTGTTGGTGTCCAGGGCGGTACAGACATCCTGGATGGAGATGGGGCCACTTTGCTCAGCGGCATAGTCGAGTATCTGGAAGCAGCGTGAAACAGCTTTGATGTTGTATTTGTCAGTGTCATTCGGCATGATAACGTCCTCTTTCCTATTTGAAATATATGCAAATTATTATAACACAATTATAGTATCGCATGTATCCATGAAATTATCAAAGGAAATACAATAATCATCTATGCAATGCCTATGAAAATAGTGTAGGTAACATTGATAACTACATGAATCCATGAAACTGTAGATAATAAGTTCAAGTATTTTTATAAAAAATTAAATACAAATTATAAAAACTATAATAAAAATTGACATATCAGAAAAAGCACTATAGCATGAAATAGATACGGTACACAGAATACCATATTCTAGATGCTTATAAGCTAGGAGGAGATATTATGATTCCCTATATTCAGAAAATGGAAGTCTTTCCGGTAGCAGGAAAGGACAGCATGCTGCTCAACCTCAGTGGAGCCCATGCCCCATATTTTACCCGAAATATTGTCATCCTGACCGATAGCCAAGGAAACACCGGCGTAGGTGAGGTCCCAGGTGGACAGAAGATCACCAAGGCCCTTGAGGATGTGAAGCCTGTGGTTGAGGGTTCCAAGATCAGCGAATACAAGCAGACACTCCTGAAGGTCAAGGAAGCGCTCGGGAATGATGAAAATGACGTACGTGGTTTGCAAACATTCGATTTGCGTACAGGGATCCACGTAGTTACCGCAATAGAAGCTCCTCTTCTGGACCTCTTGGGCAAGTATCTTGAAGTTCCTGTTGCATCGCTTCTAGGGGACGGGAAGATCAGGGACCGTGTAAAAGTACTCGGGTATCTCTTCTTCATCGGAGATCGAAAGAAGACAACCCTTCCCTATTACTCTGATGAAAAGAATAGTGAGGACTGGTATCGCCTTCGTCATGAAGAAGCTTTGGATGCCGAATCGGTGGTTGAGCTTGCCAGGGCAAGCCAGGATCTCTATGGATTCAAGGATTTCAAGCTCAAGGGAGGCGTGCTCAAGGGCAGCAAGGAGATCGAGGTAATCAAGGCCTTGAAGAAAGCCTATCCTGATGCCCGTATGACCCTCGACCCGAATGGTGGCTGGTCGCTCAAGGAAGCAGTAAGCCTCTGCAAGGATATGCACGGTATCCTTACTTATTGTGAGGACCCTTGTGGTGCAGAGAACGGGTACAGTGGGCGGGAGGTTCTCAGTGAGTTCCGTCGTGCCACCGGTCTCCCAACCGCAACGAATATGATTGCTACCGACTGGAGACAGTTCGGACACTCCCTGGAGTTGCAGAGTGTGGATATCCCTCTTGCCGATTGTCACTTCTGGACAATGAGTGGGGCTGTCAGGGTTGGCCAGCTCTGTGATGAATTTGGTCTTACCTGGGGCTCGCACTCCAACAACCACTTTGACATCTCCCTTGCCATGATCGCCCATGTAGGAGCGGCCGTACCGGGCAATCCAACGGCAATCGATACCCACTGGATCTGGCAGGAGGGAATTGAGCGTCTGAGTGTCGATCCGATGAAGATTGAGGATGGGCATATTGCGCTCACCGGTAAGCCAGGGCTGGGTATTGAGGTTGACCGGGCGCAGGTTGAGAAAGCTCATAAGCTGTATGTTGACCAGAAGCTTGGTGCTCGGGATGATGCAGAGGGTATGCAGTTCCTGATCCCTGGTTGGAAGTTCGATCCCAAGAGCCCTGCATTGGTCCGCTAAAGTGGTCGATGACGGGACGGATTCCAGCCGTCCCGTCACTCGGAACTGAAGGAAGAAATTGCATATGGATCTCGCGAATCTATGGAACCTGCAAGGGCAACTCTTCGCCTTGTTGGCGGTAGGGGCGTTGCTTCGAAAAGTGGGGTTGTTCAGTGAGCACACGAAAGGGTTCCTGACCGACCTTGTGCTCTATGTGACCTTGCCGAGCAGCATCATTCTCTCCTTCAGGATGGATGTCAGTAGGGAGATACTGCTCTCATTCTCCATTATCTTTTTTGTGTCAGTAGGGATCCAACTGTTCTGTTTCCTTCTCTCCAAGGTAACCTATGGCAAGCAGGAACAGGGAAAGAAGAGTGTCTTACGCTATGGACTTTTGGTCTCAAACGCAGGATTTCTCGGGCTGCCTATTGCAGGAGAGCTTTTTGGGGCAGCTGGGTTCATGTATGCTTCCATCTACCTGATCCCGCAGCGAATTGTCATGTGGACCGCAGGTCTTTCCATTTTCAGCCCGGCAGCAGTCAACAAGAAGCAGGCAGCACTGAAAGTCATCCTTCACCCCTGTATGGTTGCAGTGTACATTGGGCTGCTCTGGATGTTGTTCCCGGTCAAGATTCCTTCGTTCATGGAAATGACGCTCTCTTCTCTCGCTAGTTGTACCACGGCCTTGTCCATGATGCTCATCGGCTCATTGTTTGCCGAGATGAAGAAGGAACATCTACGTATCGACAGGAATCTTGTTAGTTTTTCCTTGTTGCGTCTTGGTTTTATCCCCTTGGTTTCCTTTGTAGGGACCAAGCTCCTTGGCCTCGATCCACTGATCATTGGGGTGTCGGTCATCCTGGCAGCGATGCCTGGGGGCTCTTCCACGGTAATCCTGGCTTCCAAATATGGAAGGGATACCATCTATGCTTCAAAGTTGGTCATTGTCAGTACATTTCTGTCCCTGATCTCCATTCCGATTTGGGGTATGGTTTTATAGAGTTCATATGTTATAGAGAGCTTTATAAAATTCTAATGCCATTATACATAATCTAGTGCATATCCTCATGGTTTTTGAATTTTAGGCAACTGGCAAAAATGTGATTCATAAATGAAAACTTGATGATAGATATGTTTAATTATTTGTATAACAACTACTAAGATACAAATATTCCAAACATTGCTGATGAACTCGTGCATATGCAAATGTTGTATATTCTTTCACAAGTTAGTTGATTATTTCATAGATTATTATAGAAAAATCAAAAAGTTTTTGAAAAATATAATTTTTTCGTTGACATATGGAAAATCCAAGCTTAGGCTATTGATATGGATAGGGCGTTATATCCGGGGGCATGTTGTCTTGCCTGGAAGCGGCCATTGTTCATCTGTTTGGGATCTGGACCTGTTAGCAGGGATCCACATATTGAAATCCTCATCCGGGGATGTTTAGTTTAGAAAGGAGAGTATCGTATGAAGAAACTATTGCTTCTCTCGCTCTGTTTGATGTTAGCCGGTGGTGCACTGTTCGCAGCAGGTACCGGTGAGGAAGCTGTTCCCACTTTTGAAGGGAAGAATGTTCGTGTTGTTATTGGTTCCACCTCAACCGGTGGTGATTCCTATTTGATCGCTGAGACCGTCAGCCGCTATCTTGGCAAGGAACTTGGTGCAAACCTGAAAGTTGATGCTGTAGGCGCAGCTGTTGCTCTTGATGCAATGCAGACCGTCAAACCCGATGGGAACACTATCATGATGTTCCATGACATGACCTATCTTGGCATCTCCTTCGGGGCATATGACGAGATGTACAGCCTTGAGAATATGACCGTCGGTCCTCGTATTGCTCAGAACCCTGGCAGTGCTTGGGGTGCAAAGGTTGAGGCCCCTTACGAGAGCCTTGCAGAGATTCCTGAGTATCTGAAGAAGAACCCTAATGCAGTAGTCCGCATGGCTTGTGAAGCTGGTGGCGTCTCCCACGTTGGATTCATCGTATACTGGCAGTGGGTCATGGACACCTATGGTGCTGACATTGCTGACAGAATTCGCGTAGTTATTGGTGGATCAACTGGTGACAAGCTCCAGATGCTCTGGGACGGAAATGCTGACGTAATCTTCGCCGACTACACCAGTCTTTTGCAGTACACCCAGACTGATGATCCGAAGCTCGCTATGAAGTATATGGGTCTCTTGGACAACATCGAAGGCGTTGATGAGGCCAGCTATGCTGATCTTGGCATCACCCTTGATGGAAAAGAGTTCCGCTTCGCCAAGGACTTCTTGATCTACCTGCCGAAGGATTTCCCAGCAGAATTGGTAGCTGAGCTTGAAGCTGCTATGAAGAATGTCAATGCTGATCCTGGCTTGAAGGCTGACTTGGGCAAGATGAACTTCCGCCCAGCCAAGTACCTCAATGTAGAAGAGAGCAAAGCATTCATCTATGATAAGCGTGACAGCCTCCAGGGCTTGATCGACAGAGCTCCGTCCTTGGACGATCTGGTTCTGTAAAATATCTAATTCCTAATGGTATACTGACTGCAGGACCTATGCCCTGCAGTCAGTCTATGAGGAGAAACCTATGCCGCATATTGATTACAAACTTTCAACGTCCCACTGGATCTTCCCTCCGATCATCATGGGGATCCTGGCCTTCTTTGCCATCATCATGCTGATCCAGCGTGCATTGAAGTGCAAGAGACAGGGAACACCGTTCTTCAACTTCAAGAACTATCATTTCTTTGAGAAGGACTGGGATAAGGTACGCCTTCCTGGAACCTTGATCCTTCTTGTTCTTTACATTCCCTCAATGGAACTGCTCGGGTTTCTTCCTGCATCGATTATATTCATCTTCTTGTTCAATGTATTGTTTGTAGGGATTCACCAGCTCTCCTCCATTCCCGTTGCCTTCAAGACCAAGAAATTCTGGTCGAACCATGACTTTAGGTCCTTGCTGATCTCCCTGATTATTGCCGTGTTTTCTTCACTGCTAATCTGGTTCTTTTTCGGCCAGGTCTTCAAGATTACCCTGCCGTAACAGAGGAGGTACATAATGGAAATTTTTGCATTCGGACCGCTACAGATTATGATGTCTCTTTTGGGCGTAGTAATCGGTGTTGTATTTGGCTCCCTTCCCGGCATGACAGCGACGATGGCGATTGCCATCTTCCTTCCCCTTACCTATGCTTATAGTCTTACCACCAGTTTGTTCCTCTTGTTGGGACTCTATGTTGGTGGTATCTCTGGTGGTTTGATTCCTGCTATTCTGCTGAATATCCCAGGGACTCCTTCTTCTATCTGTACAGGCTTTGATGGATTCCCCATGGCAAAGCGTGGAGAGGGACTCAGAGCACTCAGGATTGGTATCACCGCAAGTTTGATCGGTGGACTTATCAGTCTTGCCAGCCTCTGGTTCTTTACCCCGCCACTTGCACGCCTGGCGATCAACTTCTCTGCTATTGAGAAGTTCCTCATCATTGTATTTGCCCTTACCATCATTGCTGCCTTGAGCAAGGGAAGTATGATCAAGGGAATTTTTGCCGGGTTTGCCGGTGTATTGATCTCCCTCATTGGGCAGTTTGCTGACAACAATACGATGCGTATGGTCCCTAAGTTGTTCCGTGTTGATCTACGCATGGGCTTCCAGCTTCTGCCTGTCCTGATCGGTCTTTTTGCCTTGGTACAGATTTTCCAGGAGGCTGAGACCGGTATCAAGGAAGAGCACCAAAATATCGATTTGAACCATGAAACCCGCAAGTTCTCCTTCAAGGATTTCAAGGGACAGGGATTTAATCTGATTCGTAGTGGTCTTATCGGAACCTTTGTCGGTGTTCTTCCTGGTGTTGGAGGCTCAGCGGCTTCCTTGCTCTCCTATTCACAGGCTAAGAGCATGAGCAAGCATCCAGAGAAGTTCGGTACCGGCTATATTGGTGGATTGGTTGCAAGTGAAGGGGCCAACAACGGCTTGACCGGTGGTGCCTTGATCCCCTTGCTCTCCCTAGGTATTCCTGGTGACAGTACCACTGCGGTACTTATCGGAGCCTTTATGCTCCAGGGAATCCAGGTTGGACCACTGTTTATCACCAACAATCCTGATATCTGGAAAACGATTCTGGTTGCCATGGGTGTTGCAAATATCTTCATGTACATTGTGATGTTCTATCCGATTAAGTACATTGTTAAGGTTATCAACTTCCCGAAGGCGAGAATCTATCCTGTCATCATCCTGCTCTGTACGGTCGGCAGCTATGCCACCCAGAACGGCAATATGTTTGATGTCTGGGCAATGCTCTTCTTTGGTGTGGTTGGTTACTTCTTTGCAAAGTTCAAGTACAGTATTCCCTCATTCCTTATCGGCTTCATTCTTGGTAGTGACCTTGAGAAGTACTTTGTTGATTCAATCAAGGGATCTGGAGGGGACTTGATGACATTCTTCTCCCGCCCGATCGGGAACGTCATCTGGGGCTTGATCGTAATTTCCTTGGTATACGCTTTCTATGATGAGTGGAAGACAAAGAGACTGGCAAGGAAGGCAAAGAAATGAATGCATTGCTCCTGAAGATCGATCCCAGGGATACAGTAGCCATTATCACTGAAGCATCCCGCAAGGGTGATGTGGTTGATGGTATTACGCTCCTCTCTGACATCCCCCAGGGCCATAAGGTGGCCCTGCAGGATATGCAGAAAGGTGATGAGGTCATCCGCTACGGAGTAGTGCTTGGTTATTTGCTTGAAGAGGTGAAGAAGGGTGCTTGGATTAACGAGAACTCCCTTGAGTTACCACTTCAGCCACCTCTGGAGGATCTTTCCTTCAAAAAGCCTGAGGAGGTAGTACTTCCCCAACCAAAACGCACCACTTTCGAGGGATATGAAAATCCCAATGGTGGTTACGCCGGGACACGTAACATACTTGCCATTACCACCACGGTACAGTGCGTAAGTGGGGTGGTGGATCAATTGGTGAAACGAATTCAGGCTGAATTGCTTCCTCAGTATCCAAATGTTGATGGGGTGGTTGCCATAAACCATGCATACGGGTGTGGGGTTGCGATCAACGCACCTGATGCTGTGGTTCCTATCCGATCGATCAAGAATACCATCAAGAATCCCAACTTTGGGGGTGAGATCATGGTGGTGGGGCTTGGTTGTGAGAAACTCACCGTCGATAAGCTACTCAGTGATGAAGAGAATACCCCAGAGAATGTCATAATCCTTCAGGACTATCCAGGCTTCGGGCCCATGATGGATGCCCTGCTGAAGATGGCTGAGCATAAGCTCAAGCGTCTTGATAAGCATAAACGTACCACCTTGCCTCTCGAGAAGCTTTGTGTTGGCATGCAGTGTGGAGGCAGTGATGCTTTCAGCGGTGTGACTGCCAACCCAAGTGCGGGCTATGCGAGTGACCTCCTTGTCTCAGGGGGTGCCACCGTGATGTTCAGTGAAGTCACCGAGGTCCGTGACGGGGTGCATCTGCTTGCCGAGCGTTGCCAGGACGAGGTAGCTCTCAAGAAGTTGGTTGCTGAAATCGGCTGGTATGATGAATACCTTGCAAAGGGAAGCGTGGATCGCAGTGCGAACCCCACTCCTGGAAACAAGCAGGGTGGACTTTCCAATATTGTTGAGAAAGCGATGGGTTCAATCGTGAAGAGTGGGCATGCTCCCATAGTCGAGGTACTCGGCCCTGGTGAGCTTCCTACCAAGAAAGGGCTCATATTCGCTGCCACCCCAGCGAGCGATATTGTCTGCGGTCCCAGCCAGCTTGCCAGCGGTATGACCGTACAGGTCTTCATGACCGGTCGCGGAACACCCTACGGCTTGGCAGAAGCTCCGGTCATCAAGGTTTCCAGCCGTAATGCGATGAAGAATATGTGGCAGGATCTGATCGATCTTGATGCAGGTTCCATTGCTACCGGGGAAGAGACTGTCGAAGTGGTTGGGGAGCGCTTGTTCAACCTGATCCTGGATGTGGCAAGTGGAAAGAAGCCCTTCAGTGAGCAGTATGGACTGAACAACTTCCTCTGCTATTTCAATCCAGCCCCGATTACATAATTCATATGTAGTTGTTTAGAGGATCCCTTTCTGTATTGAGAGGGGTCTTTTTTGTATTCATCCTTTTCTCATATTTTCCGAATGGTTTCTTCACACCCCTATGGTGTAGTATGGCCAGAAGCCAAGAGGCAAGGGAGCTACCCGGAAGAACTCTTGGTGGGAAGTACAGATTCTGAGAACGCCTGCCTGGCTACAAGGCAGGGTAGCAAGGAGAGAGATCCCTTGTCCTGTATCTGAGGTTGTCAGTGGGGCACCAGAATCACTTCCAGGATTTGAAAATTACCTTCATAAAAGATACCTCCACACTACCCAATCCTGCCTAAGAGGATTGGGTTGGGTAGTCACCTGCTCTCATTCTATTTTAATCACCATTGTAGACTGGTTGAAGCGAACATTCAGAATTCTGATCCGTTTAATCAGGGTCTCATAGTCTATGGATGGTCCATATATGATATTCTCCCTCATAGCTTGATAATCTCGTTTCCAATGATGAGAAATTGTAGTCGGAGGAATGAAATTAATATGTTCTGGTGCAAGCGAAGCATAATCAAACCCTTTAAGACCAATGTATTTTTTTCTATGAGTGACAATCTCATTATAAAGGTTTCTATCTTGAATCGCCTTGTGAGCTATTGGGGTATCCATCATTTTTTCAAGGTCATATAAATGGCGACTCATCCGATCTGTGCGTATTTCGCTAGTTGGTTTATGGAATTCTTCATGGAGAAGGAAGGCCTTTTCAAGAAAGGTTCGTTCGGCGGGAACAATCTTTACTGTGAAGGGTCTTCTGGAAAAAGGCATGTCTGGGAAAGTTTCGGAGATAAAAGATTGGATACCAACTTCTACGAAAGGATCAGAAATACTACGTGCACCAGCTTCAATAATTACTCTTGGCTTAACGTAACTATTGTGTGGTGCCTCCTCAAAAACAGACTTATAGGAGATGTATATCTTTTCTGGATCAACGGTAGTAACAGGGCTTTGATCAACATAAACATTGAATGAATCACTCTCTATTCCAATGCTATGGAGTCCTTCCTCAACTTCATTCCTCAGATTTTCTCTTACAAAGGAACATGAAAATCGCCTAAGGCGATTATTTATCTGGTTCTTTGTTAACTGTCCACCACAGCCCAAGAACTCTCGTTTAATTGCAATATCGATATCTTCAGAAAACCTAGAGATAAGCTTCCAAGCTTTGCTTAAGGACGTACCTCCCTTGAAAACTATAGAATCCTTGTACTGGGAGTTGAATAGAACTTCAAGAATAGTGCTGACCCACCAATCTTTTTCTATTGCTTGGCTACTTATGTGTTTTTGTTTTCCAACTTCATTGAAAATATCAACTCGTTCCTGTTCTGTTAGGTCTTTGAGATTCATGTATTATATTCCTTTCATATAGAATTAGCTCTCTGACCCAATAAGGTGCAAGGATTAGATCTTGCTTCAATTCTTCTTCATGTAACTTTGAAAGGATTCCTTGGATGATTTCTCTGTGTTCGGGAGTAATATTACCGTTACCAATTTCTCTTATACTTGCAACAAGCAATTGCACTGTTGGATTATGAAAGGATAAATTTTTAGCAGTGGTACGCTTGAATACTATAATTCTTCCATCTTCAAGATTAATCTTTCTAGGAGAGCCATCTGTAAGGAAAACAGCAGATGTAGGTACTTGCATGGTAAATCCTAACTTATACAATGCATAAGAACCTGTAGGAATGATTCTTGATTTCTCCTTGATGGCTATTGCTTTCGCGATATCTTCTAGTGAAGGAGTTGCATAGGTTCCTAAGACGTTTGAAAAACGTGGATGTAGGTAGAGGCCAGGTCCCAAACGGATGATACGGTTTTGTTGTACCAGTCTCGACAGGATTATATGGAGAGCTACTTGGCCAATATTTTCAAATACATCAGGAAAGAATATTGTTCCTTCCTTCATGCTTTGTATCTGAGTTCTTACTTGTTCTGCTTTTGAAGGGATGTTGTTACGATTCATATGATATAAATATAGCAAATATATATATCAAGTCAAGTGTATTACATAGTATAGAAACAGCAGGTAACATATTGTATTTAAAGAATTTTTAATATTTTTTGCATAGTTCCTGCACACCTTTCTGGTGTAGTATGGCCAGAAGCCAAGAGGCAAGGGAGCTACCCGGAAGAACTCTTGGTGGGAAGTACAGATTCTGAGAACGCCTGCCTGGCTACAAGGCAGGGTAGCAAGGAGAGAGATCCCTTGTCCTGTATCTGAGGTTGTCAGTGGGGCACCAGAATCACTTCCAGGATTTGAAAAATACCTCATTAAAGATACCTCCACACTACCCAATCCTGCCTTGAGAGGTAGGGTTTGGGTGGAACCATGTACTGATTAAATGTATGGAAATATGATATATAATAAATCACATAATATATGAGAAAAGTGTGATAAAAATCACATAATATGCAGAAATTATGTGATGTCCTTTTGCTTTATACCTAAAATCAGTCTATACTTGGGGAGAAAAAGAGGAGGGATCCTATATGGAAAGAACTGCTATGAAGTCTCTCGTGGCATGGAAACACTCTTTGTATCGTAAACCATTGCTTCTGCAGGGTATCCGTCAGGTGGGTAAGACCTGGTTGCTCAAGGAGTTTGGGAGACAACACTACGAGCGAGTTGCATATTTCAATTTTGATGAACATCCTGAATATAGGCAATTTTTTGAGTCCACCAAAGATATCAAACGTATATTGAATAATCTTCAATTCGTTGCAGGATTTCCTATAACTGAGGGCACTACGTTGATTATCTTTGATGAGATCCAGGACGCTCCGAATGTCCTGAATGCATTGAAGTATTTTCATGAGAAAGGGAATGGGTACCATGTTGCTTGCGCTGGATCCTTGCTGGGGGTCTCTCTTGCCAAACCATCTTCTTTTCCAGTTGGACAGGTTGATTTCCTGAAAATTCACCCAATGACTTTCAGGGAGATGCTCATTGCGGAGGACGAGAAAGATTTGGTGGCATATCTGGATTCCAAGGAAGATGGTGATCCAATCCCTGAGGCTTTTTTCAACCCACTGCTAGATCATTTTAAAAAGTATATTCTGCTTGGAGGGATGCCTGAGGTAGTCTCGCGGTGGGTAATTGAGCGAAAGAGTGAAAGCATAGACTCAATTCTCTGGTCGATTGTCCAAGCCTATGAGAGAGATTTTGCAAAACATCCTGAACCTAGAGAGTATCCAAAGCTGATGCATATTTGGCATTCTCTTCCCTCTCAGTTGTCAAGAGAAAATAAGAAATTCTTATATCAACTCGTTAAGCAGGGAGCAAGAGCCAGGGAGTACGAGAATGCATTGTATTGGTTGGTTTCGGCGGAGGTGGTCACCAAGGTAACACGATGCACCAAGCCTGCACTGCCCTTGTCAGCCTACGAGGATCTTTCCTCTTTCAAGCTCTATTCCGTCGATATCGGTTTGCTCAGAAGGTTGTCCCAACTAGATATTTCCTCATTTCTTAACCCAGTCCAATTGGTTTCAGAATTTAAAGGGTCCTTTGCTGAGAACTATATTTTGCAGTCTCTCTCTGCTGCTTTCTCCGTGCCTCTTAGGTATTGGACAAGTAGCGACAATCGTTATGAAGTTGATTTTCTTCTGCAATACAAAAATCTTATTATTCCTATTGAAGTGAAGGCTGATAAAAATATTTCGAGTTCCTCGTTGAAGGCGATAAAGCGACTCCATGAAGATGCCTTTCCGCTGAGGGTACGGTATTCTTTGCAGAATCTTAAGTTTGATGGAGATATACTTAATATTCCTCTGTTTATGGCTGACTGGAGTGAGCAACTCATAACTAGGGTTTTAGGGATGGAAACCGAGTAAAATGGATTCTGGGTAACATGGATCGTTTGAGCTGTATTCTCTTGGTGGGACGTACAGATTCTGAGAACGCCTGCCTAAAAGTCAGGGGAATTGCCCCATCCCACTGATAAATGAATCGGCTGACCCTGCCACCTGATTTTACAGTTATGTACGTACCTGTGCTATTATGGTATGACTTATAATCAGTATAAGCACAGGAGCGGAGTACCATGGAGTTGTTTCACGGACTGGCAGCCCTATTTTCAGGTAGCGGTAGGGAGTTTCCTCCTACCCTCTCAACACGGGCGCGCATAAAAGGCAGGGCCCTTATTAAGAGATTCTATGCCCTCAATGGTATCTCCATCGTATTTCTCATGGAGAATATCCTTATCCTCTACGCCATTGCCAACGCTGTCTCCGATCCCCTGATTGCCGTACTTTCTTCCTTTGTCCATCTGACAATGCCCTTCATGATCATCGGAAAGCACCTGGTATCGAAGATCGGGGGGGGCACGTACTTGGGCACTGGGGTGGTTCCTCCGCTACGTGTTTGCATCCTTTCTGATCGCTGCCCCGATGGCTGCTCCCTATGTGCCCCAAGCTGTAGTTTCTGCGATCATACTCGTTGCTGCTTTCGGTTTCGCGCTCTTCAGGAGTATGGGAGTTGTGGCGACTTCGCCGCTTGAGGGTGAGGTAACCACGCCGGAGAACCGGGGTGCTTTTCTGGCGGGCAACCACCTTCGGGTCACTACGACTCAGATTATTGCTATGCTGGTGATTATCCTCATAACCCGCTACACCGCAGAGATCTGGGTTTATCAACTGCTAATCGCCATCGCCTGTCTTATCGGCCTCTATGCCTCCACGGTGCTCGCTCGGATCCCTGAATCGCAGATGCCGCAGGTCTCAGCCCGTATTCCGTTGGGCCAATCCTTTAGGCGACTGTGGGGTCAGAAACAGGCCCGCGGGTTGCTGTTCGCTTGGAGCGGAGGTCTGGTGAGCTTCATGATGGTCATTCCCTTCATGATGATAGCGGTGAAGAACGGTTACGGGACCCAGGACTCTACGGTCCTGCTCTTTTCGCTCATTCTGCTCGTTGGGGGAGTTTCATCGTCGGTAATCAATGGAATGATAGCAGACCAGGTAGGACCTCGGCCGATTCTCCTGCTGAGCACAGCAGGCCTCCTGCTACCAGCAGGAATGTGGGCATTTGCTCCTGAGATTTTCAGTCCTCTGTTGGTGGGAGTGGCCTTCTTCATTGCCGGATACTGCAAATTCGGCATCATTGTCGGACTGAATCACTACTTTCTCTCTTCAATCGGTGATGCCGACCGGGTCGGCAGCGCGCTATTCATCCGCGTCTTCTCCGGTGTGGCTGCAGGTCTTTCGGGGACACTCATCGGTGGGGGGTTGCTCTCCTGGCTGGAATTTTCGGGGTTTAGCGGGATGGACGGCTACCGTCTCTATTTCAGGATTATCATCGGGGTGCTGGTGGTGATGATTTTTCTTGTCCGATCGCTTGAGAAGCTCAATGAGTGGCCCCTGACAAATGTGATTAGTCTCTTCATGGCACCTCGGGATCTCTACGCCATCCATGTGCTCAATCGGCTACGCAACCATGATGATAGCGGTGAGGATGCACGGACCGTGAAACGGCTCGGGGCCATCGGCTCGACCATTCCGGAGACCGAACTCAGAGAGCAGCTCGATTCTCCACTTCTCACTGTCCGTGTTAATGCTTTGCAGGCGCTCGGGAACATCTCCTTCGGAAGAAAGACCGAAGATGCTGTGCTCAACCAGCTTTCTTGCGGCGAGCACACCACCGCTTGGATAGCGGCAGAAATTGTCGGCAAGCACCAGATCAAACGGGGTGTGGAACTGCTGCGTTGGGGTCTGGGCTCTTCGGATCATTTTTTCCAGGGAAAGTGCATGGTTGCCCTCGTCCGGCTTGGGGACACCGCCTCCTATGCTCAGATTGTCTCGCTCTTTACAGCATCAGATAACCCGAGGATTATCATCCACGGAGCCAAGGCCCTCTCACTCATGGACGGAACGACATATCAGACGGAAATCCTGCGCAAATCGATTGATCCAGAACTCCCAGTCTCTGTCGTGGACGAGGTGCTCACCGCCGCGGCAGCGACCGTATCGCAGGAGCAGCGGTGGTACCACTTCCTCCAGAAGTACAACAAAAACCGGTATGTCGGGGCAACCGAGTTCATCTCCGACCTGGACGGTGTTGGTTTCAGAAAAGAGGACATCAGCATGTTTGCCAAGATGACGGGGCAGGAACAGATGCTTCCCCATTTCACCAGGACACTGGAGAATCTCGCAGCCGTGAGCGACAGTCCTGTTGCTCTGGAGATACGTAGGCTGTTGTCGGACATTGGGATCGACCATATTCCGGTCAAGACGGCCTTCTGCATCGCCCTGATTCTCTCGGCCGTTTCTGATCGTGCCCACCCCCTGACAGGGCTCCCATCTTGAATGAAAGTGTATATGGTACTGCCGTAAGCTGTCGTGGAATTGGCTAGGACCATGTACTGACTAATAGTATGAGAATATGATAGATTCTAATAACAAAGCACATAATTACTGTAGAAAGGGTGAGGAGAATCACATATTGAGCAGAATCCCCGCAATGAATTATGTGATTATCGTACGTATATAATCCAGAAATACAAGTTTTTCTTGACATCCCCAACTAGGTATGCAAATCTAATAATCAGTGATAATCAGATTTGGTAGGTTAGTATGGATGTGTTGATCGATGGACTCTGTAGAGATGAAGAAGATAAGCTGGTTTTTTCTCTTATTCGCTATATTCGTGAGAAAAACTTGAAAGCTGGTGATAAGCTGCCATCCATACGTGCGTTTGCAACAGAACTGGGTGTCTCCCAGAGTCAGGTGAGGTCAGGAGTCCTGAGGGCTGCATCGATGGGGTTGATCAAGATTCTTCCCCGCTCAGGTTGCTATGTAGCCGATATGGGGCTTTCGAAAATAGTGGGTCCCTTTGCCTTGTTGTTTGAGGCAATGTACATGAATGACCAACCTCCTTTGTTCCATATCTATGCACTGAAAACCACGCTGGAGAGGGGTATCGCCAAGCGAGTGGCAGATATCAGGACCGTTGAGGATCTTGCGGAGATGAAATTCATCTTGGAGAAGATGAGTACGGTAACTGACCAAGCAGATATGATTCGCCTTGATGAGGAATATCATGCCAAGCTTGCCAATGCAAGTAGGAATCCTCTCTATTTCAGCCTCATAACAGCCATCCACTCCATTCTTCGACCGTCACGGTTCCGGTACAAGGATTTTGTTTCTGAGTTCCCACAGTCTCTGAAAGATCATACTGATCTGTTCGAAGCAATCAAGGATCAGGATGGACAGAGAGCAGGTGATATTGCCGAGCGGCATAGCAATAGAAGGATGAGACGGTTAACCCAAGATTACTAAAACGGTTTATATTTTAGGTTTATTTTATACCTATACTCATAGCGTTAATTAAATTATTTATTCATTCTTCTTACAAATTATAATTTAAGTATAATTTTATTGACAATGCGTTGTTCAATGGTATACTTGATATAGAAAGACTGGTAATCACTGATTATCAGTTTAGATCCTCAAGTTTTTGGGGAAAAGTTATTAATGTCCTTGTACAAAGAGACAGGGTCATGTGGAGGTTTCTATGACGACAAAAAGAGTGCTTGTACTACTCGCTTGCCTGCTGCTTACAACAGTTGCTCTGTTTGCAGAAGGTACCAAAGAAGAATATCCGAGCAAGGATATTGAGTTCATCGTAAGTTCTGGTGCTGGTGGCGGTACTGATGCAATCAGTCGTAAGGTCTCTCAGCTTGCAGAGAAAGAACTTGGTGTTGCAATCTACTTTGTCAATAAACCAGGTGCTGACGATGCAGTAGGCCCGAACTTGTTGATGGGTGCAAAAGCTAATGGCTATACCATTGGTAACCTCAATTATGGTTCGATCATCAATGCTCCTTTCACTGGTTTGATCAAGGGCTATGATTTGGCAAAACTCCAGATCTTTGCTTTGATTACCCAAGAGCCCGATGCAATCATGGTTGGTAAGAATTCCCCTTACAAGACTTTTGATGCATTGATTGCTGCTGCAAAAGCAAATCCAGGACAGATTCGTGTTGCTGACCAGGGAATCGGCAGCCGTGTTAACCTGTTGGCTCTCAAGATTCAGGACATGTATGATGTACAGTTCAATTTGATCTCCTACCAGAGTTCTGCTCCACAGCGTGAAGCTATCCTCAACGGGGAAGTTGATGCAGCAATCACCAGCCTTGGTGACTTTGCTCCTCTGCTCCAGAGTGGTGATGCTGTAGGTATCATCGAGTTCAGCACCAAGCGTAATGGTGGATTCCCCACTGTTCCGACTTCAAAAGAACTTGGACTTGACGAGAGCCTGCTCTCTGGTTCGTTCTTGACTCTTGCAGCTCCTGCTGGAACCCCTGAAGATGCAATTGCTAAACTCGTATCTGCTTTCGGAGCAGCTGCAACCAGCAAAGAGTTCAGTGATTGGGCTGCCACCGTTGGTGTCTCTCCTGACTTTAAGAGTGGTGCAGAGTTGAAGACCTTCCTCGATAACAAGATTGCCGGCGAAACTTCTGCTCTCCAGGCGTTGAAAGATCAGGGAATTATCTAAGCTAATAATTCAGTTTTTTGAAAAACAATGTACCTACCGCATGGCCCTAAACCATGCGGTAGGCCATGAAAAGTCTACGTCAACGAGCCATAGGCCGTGCCCTAGTTAGGAGTATCTTCCTTATGAAAACCATCAAGCCCTATCTGCAAGGCAAGGTACTAGTTCCCTTACTTATGCAGATCGCCCTTATCGTCTATGTGATAAGTGCCCTTCAGTTAGCTCCCCCTGTCGTAAAAGGATTGCTTTCTGAATCATCCTTCCCCTTCTTCATCTTCTTGATCGCCACCCCTGCAGCCATCAAACAGCTCTACGATGGAATTAAGGCAGTGAAAAAGGAGATCGGGGAGAAAGCTGAGGTAGTGCACCAGAAGAAGAGCATTAAACCGTTGCTTACCGTTCTCGTCATGGCTGTATTCGTAGCCCTGTTCGACATACTTGGTTTCACGGTGCTTGCCCCTCTGTATGTGTTTGCATTCATGCTCATCTTTGATGATAAGCCACAGCACATTGTCCGTAAGATCATTTACTCCCTCATCATTGGAGTCCTCGTATACATCATGTATGTTATCGCCTTTGATATTCGATTCCCGCAGATCTGGAGGTAGATGATGGATCAAATACTGCAAATTCTTGCAGGGACTACCGTGGTATTCCAACCACTTTCCCTGTTGTATCTTTCCATAGGATTCTTTATCGGAATCATCTTCGGAGCACTTCCAGGACTGACCTCCATGTTGGCAATTGTCCTGTTGCTCCCGATGACCTATACCATGCCGATGACCTACGCACTTATCATGTGTATGGGCGTGTATATGTCCGGTATCTATAGTGGGAGTATTACCGCTATTACCATCAATATTCCTGGAGCTCCTTCAGCATTGATGACCTGTATTGAGGGCCATCCCATGATGCAGAGAGGCAAAGGCGCAAAGGCAATAGGACACGCAACCATCGGTTCAGCCATCGGTGGAGCGATTGGAGCCTTGCTCCTGATCTTCGTATCTCCTCTTGCGGTCAAGCTTGCGCTGAAGATTCGTACCCCAGGAAAGTTCTCCCTGATTCTTTTCGCTCTCATTGTAATTGTGATCGTTGAGAAGAAGCGGACGAAAGCCATTCTTACCATGGCCTTGGGTATTATGCTCTCGACTGTGGGTATGGATCCTCTCAAGTCAGTTTCTCGGTTTACCTTTGGAAACCCGAACCTGATTGAGGGTATCGACCTTACCACCTTGATCATCGGTGCTTTTGCCATCAGTGAACTGTTTGTACAGTCCACGGTAAACAACGAGAAGTATCGTGAAATGACCTCGATAGCAAACGCCGTCAAGTTCAAGCGAAAGGAGTTCTTCCCTTCCTTGCATGAGATGCGGGAAATTGGGTGGCTTACCTACGTAAAGAGTGCTTTCACTGGATACATCATTGGTGTGCTTCCAGGGGCAGGGGCTTCCATGGCAGGGTTTGTTTCCTATGTTGAGGCAAAGCGAGTCAGTAAGCATCCTGAGCGTTTCGGTGGAGATGCCATGGATGGTCTGGTTGCAGCGGAAACTGCAAACAATGCCATGTGTGGTGGTGCCTTGGTTCCCATGCTCTCCTTGGGTATCCCGGGGGATGGTACTACAGCAATCATCCTTGGTGTCTTGATGGTCTATGGAGTGGTTCCTGGTCCAGATTTGCTCGTGAAGCAGATGCATGTCATGGCACCCATGTATATGGCTCTCTTTATCAGTGCAGCGCTTCTGTTGCCCATATCACTGTTCCTGTTTGGACCCTATTACCTGAAGATTGTACGGATCAACCGGCTGGTGCTCTATAGTACCATTGCCTTGATCGCAATTCTCGGCGTCTTTGCAGCTACCTACTCTGCGTTCCAGATGGGTGTGGCTTTGGCTATCGGTATTGTCATGTACTTCCTGAAAAAGCAGGGCTATCCCAATGTGCCGTTCATTCTGGCGGTTATCCTTGGGCCACTCTGTGAGCAATACCTGAGGACTTCCCTGACACTTTCCAGCGGCAATCCGATGGTGTTTATTACCAATTTCGACAGCCTTTTCTTCCTGCTTCTTACCGTTGCATTCGCAATTCTGCTCCCACGGGCAAACAGACGAGCAGCTGAGTTGGAGAAGAAAAATCGGGCAATGGATGAGAACAATGATCAAGAAGAACTGTAATGACGTAAAAGAAAAGCTCCAGGCTGGCAAGCAAGTGCTTGCCGCCTGGGCACAGGCTGCGAGCAATATCACAACTGAGGTGTTGGCAGATGCAGGTATGGATGTAATTGTGATTGACATGGAGCACTCTCCGGTTGATCTTCCGACTTTGGTCACACAGTTTCAGGCGATGAATGGCTATCCTGCTGTTCCGTTTGTACGGGCTCCTTGGAACGATTTTGTCACAATCAAGCGGATTCTCGATGCAGGTGCCTATGGAATTATTGTTCCCAACGTGGAGACAGTGGAAGAAGCAAAGGCGGCCATCGCAGCGGTTCGTTATCCCTTGACGGGTATCCGTGGTGTTGCTGGCAGTACGCGAGCAGCACACTACGGAAATGATACGCTTTCCTACTTTACCAAGGCAAATGACTTGGTGATGTTGTTTCTGATGATTGAATCACCCAAGGGAATGGAGAATCTTGATGAGATTCTCAACTTGGATGGATTCGATGGGATCATGGTGGGCCCTGTGGACCTTGCAACAAACCTGGGCTTCCTCGGTAATGCCCAAGCCCCAGAGGCGAAGGCTGCCCTGGCTGAGGTCGAGGCTAAGACCCTTGCCTCCGACAAGTACCTGATGGCCCTCGGGGCAGACTGGGATGCTGCAGAGAAAAAGTTGCAGCAGGGTGTGCATATCGTGACCTGCATGTCAGACACGCTCTCCTTGGGAGCGTTGGCCCGAAGCAACGTGAAGAAGTTCAAGGAAGCAGGATTTTAAGGAAAGAGGTAAGAATGGATTATTTCAAGCGTGTAGCAGCACTGACTCCTACAAAGTTCTGGGTTAATAATGTAAGCCGCGAGGAGGCTCAGCTGGGAATTGCAGCTGGTGCTTCAGGGTGTACGCAGAATCCTTCGTATGTCTGGAAAATGCTTAATCATCCAGAGGAGAAGGAGTATGCGACCAGTCTGCTTAGGGAGATAATGCAGGAGACCGATGATGATAATCAGGTCATCTGCATACTCCAGAGGAAGTTGATCAAGGGAGTCTCTGATATCTTCATGGATGTGTATAATCGTACCCATGGGGAAGCAGGGTACGTCAGTATCCAGGGCGACCCCATCCACGAAGAGGATTACCAGGTCATACTGGATGAAGCACGCCTGAATAGGGAAATGAATCCCAATATCATGATCAAGATTCCTGCAACCGAGAGTGGTCTGAAAGCGTTGGAAATCCTCCTCTGTGAAGGAACTCCGATAAACGCCACGGAGGTGATGGGAGTTGATCAGGTGATCGCCTTGGGTGAGATCTATCAGCGTGTCTTTGAGCAGACTGGAAAGAGACCTGTCATGTACTTCTCCCTGATCACCGGTATTTTCAACGAGTGGTTGAGAGGGGATGTGAAGGAAAAGGGCATTGATATCAACGCCGATGTATTGCATCAGGCAGGTATGGTTATCGCCAAGAAGGTCTACCAATTGAATCATGACCGTAATTACAAGATGGGTTTCATCTCTGGTGGTGCACGTACCCTTGATGACTTCTACGAGATGGTTGGTGGGGATGTCTGTGTGACAATGAACTGGAAGGGCAGCTGTGATGAGCTTATCAAGGAAAATAAGCCGGTCATTTCACGTCTTTTCAATCCTGTACAGCCAATGGTGCTTGACCAGTTGCAGAACAAGCTTCCCCAGTTTAACCAGGCTTTCCAGGAAGGTGGATTGTCTGTAGATGAGTTTGAACACTATGGACCTGTGATGTACTTCAGGGATAGTTTCATCCGTTCATGGGAGAGTGCCGTCGAAATGGTTGCCTCTCTACGATAACAAAATTAAGGAGCGCTAATGAAACCCGTGGTACTGATCCCCCAGGATGTTGCTGAAGAGGGCAAGGATTTCCTCATCGAACGTGGTTATTCCATTCGCATGGGAAGAGGAACCGATAAGGCTTCCTTGCTAGCAGATATCAAGGATGTTGATGCTGTTCTCTTTCGCAATGAAGCCTACGATGCTGATGTCCTAGAGGCAGCAAAGCGGGTGAAAGTGCTTGCCCGTCATGGGGTTGGGGTAGACAAGGTTGACCTGAAGAGGGCCGAAGAGTTGGGTATCTGGGTCACCAATGGTGCTATCTCCAACTCCCTTACAGTAGCTGAGATGACTCTTGGCTTTATCATTGCCTTGGGCCGGAACCTGGTGGGGAGCAATGAGGCTGCCCATGCAGCTGACTATGATTTTCGTGACCGTGTTATCTCTATGGAGCTTGAGGGGAAGACCCTCGCGCTCCTCGGGCTGGGAAAGATTGGGAAGCTTGTTGCACAGAAAGCCTACTATGGGCTCGGGATGAAGATTGTTGCCTACGATACCAACCAGGCACATCTTCCTTTTCCTTCCTACGTTACGCAACTAGGTTCGTTCAATGAAGCGTTCAAGGTTGGTGATTTTGTCTCAGCCCATTATCCTGCAGGTGGAGGGAACAATCATTCGATTACCAGGGAGCAATTCTCCTTGATGAAACCGAGTGCATTCTTCATGAACCTTGCTCGAGGTGAGCTGGTAGTGGAATCCGACCTGGTTGAGGCACTGAGAGAGGGTTTGATTGCTGGAGCTGGTCTTGATGTATTTGAGAAAGAACCGCCAAGCAAGGATAATCCATTGTTGGCTATGGAGAATGTCTTGTTGACTCCCCACAATGCTGCAATGACAGCAGAGTGCAGGATCCGTATGTCGCTCCATGCGGCACAGGGCATTGATGAAGTGTTGTCGGGGAGAGTTCCTACATGGCCGGTGAACAGGCCGGAACATCCTCGCAGAAAAAGGGAGGATGCATGAATTATTTATCAAAGGAACAGATTGAGGAACTAAGGCAGTTTGACACTCCGACAGTCAGTAATGCAATAGAGAAATTCAAGCTAAGAAGTAAAATTGAAGGGTTCACATCCCCCAAGATCAAAGCCATCTACCCTGACAGGAAGCCGGTGGTAGGATATGCCTGTACTGCCAAGATCAGTGCACGGTATCCTGGGACCAAGGAGAATGAAGAGACACTATACCAGTATTATCAGTCTATTCTCGACTGTCCCTCAGTCCCTATCTCTGTTATCCAGGATATTGATGAGGAGCCGGTTGGCTCTTTCTGGGGAGAGGTACAGACTACGGTTCATAAGGCGCTTGGATGTATGGCAGTTGTGACTAATGGCGGGGTGCGGGACTTGGATGAAGCCTATGAACTTGGTTTCACCTACCATGCTTCCTGTGTTCTGGTCTCCCATGGATATATCCATATGGAGATGACAGGTACCCCTGTAGAAGTGGGTGGATTATTGGTAAACCCAGGTGATCTGATTCATGCAGACAAGCATGGAGCAATTGTGATCCCTGGAGAGATAGCTGACCAGCTTGCAGATGCATGCAGACAGATGCAACGTGCTGAGGGCCCTGTACTTGATGGTTGTAAGAACGTGAAGGATGGGGAGTTGGAAATTGCGCAGTTGAAGGTCTGGAGAAAAGAGATGGCTGCGCTGAGAAATGCATAATAAATATGCTTAATTGGAGAATACTACAATGAAGATTGGATTTATCGGACTGGGGATCATGGGTAAGCCCATGGCCAAGAACCTGCTGAAGGCAGGGCATGAGGTGGTGTGTTTCGACCTGAACAAGGCAAGTGTGGAAGAGGTTGTTGCAGCGGGAGCTGTGGCCGGGACCTCGGCAGCTGATGTGGCTGCCCAGGTACCGCTGGTGATCACCATGCTTCCCAACAGCCCGCACGTGAAGAGCGTGGTGCTGGGAGAGAAGGGAGTGCTTGAGGGGGCGAAAGCCGGCCTGAAGCTGGTGGACATGAGCTCGATCGCCCCACTTGCCAGCCAGGAGGTGGAGAAGGCCTGCGCCGGGAAGGGCGTGAGGATGCTCGACGCCCCGGTATCCGGCGGGGAGCCGAAGGCGATCGACGGTACCCTTGCGATCATGGTCGGGGGGGAGAAGGAGCTGTTCGAGGAGCTGAAGGACATCCTGCTGGTCATGGGGGCCAGTGCGGTGCACTGCGGGCCGATCGGGGCCGGGAACACGACCAAGCTTGCGAACCAGATCATCGTTGCCCTGAACATAGCGGCGGTCAGTGAGGCGTTCACGCTGGTGAAGAAGGCGGGGGTTGACCCGCACCTGGTGTTCGACGCGATCAAGGGGGGCCTTGCCGGTTCCACGGTGATGAACGCGAAGGCACCGATGATGATGGACTCCAACTTCAAACCCGGTTTCAAGATCGACCTGCACATCAAGGACCTGGCCAATGCGATGGACACGGGCCACGGGGTGGGATCGCCCCTGCCCCTGACCGCATATGTGAGGGAGATGATGGAAACGCTGCACGCCGACGGGTTCGGGGGCGACGACCACAGTGCGCTGGCCCGCTATTACGCGAAGGTGAGCGGGACGAAGATCGGCGAGTGAGAAAGGAGAGAGGCATGGATACGAGTTTCATCAAGGGGATCATACCCCCGATCGTGACCCCGATCACGGAAGACGAGAAGGTGGACGAGGCGTCGCTGAGGAAGGTGGTGGACTTTGTCATCGAGGGAGGGTGCTCCGGTATCCTTGCCTTCGGGTCGAACGGCGAGTTCTACATGATGGAAGAGGCCGAGATGGAAGAGGCCCTGGGTATCATGGTGGAGCAGTGTGCAGGGCGGGTGCCGGTCTACATGGGTGTTGGGGCGATACGCACGAGCAAGTGCGTGCGCCTGGCGAGGATGGGTGTGCGCCTAGGGGCGAGGAGCGTGTCGATCCTGCAGCCGATGTTCCTGAAGCCGACGGAGGAGGAGCTGAAGCAGCACTTCCGCACCATAGCCGCCGCAGTGAGCGAGGTGCCTGTGCTGCTGTACAACAACCCCGGGCGGTGCGGGTACGCGATGAGCCAGGACCTGGTAGAGGAGCTGGCGCACAGCATCCCCAACCTGGTGGGGATGAAGGACTCGAGCGGGGACCTGACGCAGACGATGGAGTTCGTGAGGCGCAACGCCGACATCTCCTTCAAGGTGCTGAGCGGGAAGGACACGCTGATCTACTCGGGCCTGGGGGTCGGTGCTGTGGGGGCGGTGTGCTCGACGGCGAACTACCTGCCGGAGTTGGTGTGCTCGATTTACGAGAAGTACGTGGCTGGGGACATCAAGGGATCGCTGGAGGCGCAGCTGAGGCTGAACCCGATCCGCCTGGCGACCGACAAGTCGAGCTTCCCGGTTGCAACGAAGGACCTGGCGAACCTGGTGGGGACGAAGGTGGGCAGGCCCTACCTTCCCACAATGCCAAGCCCGGCCGCCCAGATGGAGAACCTCCGTCAGAGCCTCATCGATGGTGGTTTCGACGTCGTGGAATAAAACGAACGTAATTGTGTATTGCAGGGGGTCGTCCAGTTGGGCGACCTTCTGTCTTTCAACACTATCAATATGAAAGAGTCATTTCATGAATTAGTAAGTTTCGAGACAGACTAATAAGAAAGCTGCCTTGCATGGAAGCAAAGCAGCTTTCTCTGTGAGCTAGAGTCTTGAACTAATCTCTCAGTGAGTTGATCTCTTTCATGGCATTTGCCAATAGGTTGATATCCATATTGCTCATCCTGAGTCTCAAGCCTGAAGGAATCCATTTTCTGGTAAGGGCCTCTCCAGCATGGAAGCCGAATACCTTGCCATGCTTCTTTGCCGCATCAGCAACCTTCTGGATTGCTTCATCCATGATTGGGTGGTTGAATTGTCCGCTAATGCCGTAGGAGTTGGAAAGGTCAGCCGGTCCGATCAAGAGTGCATCGATACCCTCTACTGCAGCAATTTCGTCGATATGTTCGATTGCTTCCTTCAATTCGATCTGTGCAATAGTCAGAATTTTCTTATTTTCCTCTTCCATGAAGGCGAGAGGATCCTTGGAAGCATCCAGATACCCAGTATGAGCTCCATTGCCTCCCAGTCCTCTCTCTCCTATGGGAGCAAACTTTGCCCAATTGGCAAGCTTCTGTGCTTCTTCTCCATTCCTGACCATGGGTACCATGATGCCGGTAACACCACAGTCCAAGCATCTTGAAACATTTCCCTTCGAAAGTTCAGGAACTCGTACGAAGCAATCTATACCCCGGGTCCTTGCCATTGATGCAGCGTCTGCAATGGTCTCAAAATTGAAAGCGCCATGTTCCATATCGAACATGATGAAATCGAGACCGGCATTTGCTGCCAGCAAGACAATCCCAGGGTTGCGAACCATGCGAATCATGGTACCTACTACTGCTTCTCCATTCCGTAATTCTTTTACAGCCATATTAAATCCTTATTATTTTCCCAACGCCTGGTTGAGCTGATTTGTGAGTTGCGACATCCTTTCCGATCTTTCTGAGGCGAAGCGCTCAACATACTTGAGGACCCACTCTGGACTCAGGTGTGCTTCATCAAGCACTTCATCCAGGTTTCCACCACTTCTCCAGCGGTCATCATGGTCACTCGAGAGTGAGTATTGTTCACTCAGTGAATTGAAGACCCAGTCCGCCATGGTCCGTTTTGCCTGGGTAGTGATGAAGGTGGAATCCACACGATCTGCAGGAGATATGATTGTATCACGATAGGCTGAGTCTTGCATTGCAAACAACTCAGTGCTTGTTACACAGACAATCTTCACATTCAGCTGCTTCTCCTTCAGGACAGGCAGGAGAGAGAGAATGCTGTGTACAGCGCTGGTCCCCTGTACATACAAGGTTCCTCCTCTCTCTTTCCCCTCCTCATAATCCCTGAGGATGTATGCTCCCTTTGCTGCTGCAAAGTGAGAGGGTATGCCGAGTTTCTCACGATCAGGGATGGGGTATGCCGGGCGGGTGACAAACAGTGAGATAATGGGGATGTCACTCTTGAATGCTTCAGCCAGGAGGACGGGAACCTCATTGTAATCCCACGGGTGGAGTGTGATCATATGGTTCTTTGGGAACAGTTGATGTACTCCTACCGAGAAGATTCCGAAGTGAGTCCTGCTGTCATCGGCAGTCTCAGGACCCGAGTGGGCACCTACCCAAAGCACCTTTCCAACCTTTACATCACTGTCCTGTGCGTACTGGCTGAACAGACGCATCGGACCATATTTCAGGTAAGAGAAGGAGGCATAGGTAGAAACAGCCCCGTAGAACCCATCAAATGAGGTTTTGGGGGAGTCGCTTAAGTTCAAGCCTGCTACAGCTGCCATGATACCCGCGTTGGTGAATTCGGTAATCTCAGTGGGAGCCATGACTCCCTCATCACTGCCGACACGTTCATACCAACCATATCCTTTCGTGTCTTCCCAGTCAGAACCAAACCCAGAGAGGTTTGTCGAACCACTGAGGTCAGCAGAGGCTGCAAGGAAGAGTGGGCGATTGTACTGCTTTCTTCCCAGTGCATTGATGTATGCACCCCAAGCTCCCATTGCAGCCCTGTTCGCTTTATTCTCGCCAGGCTTCGCCCATAGGGTTTCTGGATAGCTTTCAGCATCCCAGAACTGTGGATCATCAAAGGGGGACCTGTCCTGTAAGCGGTATGTGGAGAGTGTTTCAGGTACAGAGTTGCCGATTTCCACCAGTCGATCGGCTAGGTAGCTGATAAGCTCAGTATCTGCCTTCATGACAGCGACCACAGCCTCCAGGTTGGAGCGGAATTCCTCTTGCAGTGCTTTTTCGTCTGATGGAGCGGAGCCATCGATGTTGATAAACTTGGCGCCATACTTTTCGGCGAAAGCCTTTCTCAGTTCCCAGTAGGCAGGGCTGTTTATTGCATGCGGAGCACCGTGGGATGCTGCATCATACTTTCCGTAGCCTCTTCCTTTACGGGTCTTGAACCAAGCCATCGAGGGGCGCTTTTGCTGTTCATCAGCGGCAATTAGGGTTTTGAGAACCTCGGTTACCGAGGTAAAGTCAGAACCTTGTTCGGTTCCACATACTCTCCAGCCATGGGGGGCAAACCAGTCTTCAGGGGTTCCTGGAACTACACTGCTCGTGGTATGGCCATCGATGCCAAAGTCGTTCCAGTCAACCAGGAAGTGCAGGTTGTCCAAGGCCAGTCCCCAGGCAGTATTGAGCGTCTCATGGGTTGCTCCAGGGGTAAGTCCACCCTCTCCCTCAAAGATGAATACCTGTACTTCTCCTGCTCCGGCTCGCTTCAATGCAAATGCGGTTCCCGCTGCGACAGGTGTTCCATGCCCCGATGGCCCGGTGTTGGTCTGCAGGAAGGAGGTCTTTCCTGTTGCCTCAGCATGTCCTGAGAGTCCTCCATGATGCCTGA
Source organism: uncultured Sphaerochaeta sp. (assembly GCF_963676285.1). Classification (NCBI taxonomy): domain Bacteria; kingdom Pseudomonadati; phylum Spirochaetota; class Spirochaetia; order Spirochaetales; family Sphaerochaetaceae; genus Sphaerochaeta; species uncultured Sphaerochaeta sp. Next base: position 1,464,824 of record NZ_OY781063.1, on the reverse strand, counting down.
ATCCAAGCAGGTCTTCCCAAAGCAGGGTTCTCTCGCTTCCTCCCTTGACCAGGTACTTGGGATCATTTGTCTCCTCATACTTGATTCTGAGTGCTTCATTGAGCACGGCAAGGGTGGCATAGACCAAGGGGATGGTGTGACCACAGCCAAGGATAAATTTATCAGAGAAACGTTTGTCACTATCTCTGATGTCCCAGCGCATTGCTCCGCTGAGCATCAGGGAGAGCAGCATGTGGACTTTGGAACGAGAACCTCCTGGGTGCCCGCTCTGACGGTAGTTGAGGGGAATATCGATGAACTGATCGACTAGATCAGCTGTTTTTTCCCAGTAAGCAAGACTTTCGGGGTTAGGTAAAACTGATTTTTTCATAATTTGTCCTTTACATATTAGATTGTCGTTTTTTGACTTGTTGGCGAACAGTTTGAATAACTGAAATGATTACTATAAGCATGGTGAGCGTAATGATTACTCCACTTATTGGCTCAGTGAAAAAGGGTAGAAAGCTACCTTTACTACGCATCAAACCTCGACGAAGCTCTGTTTCAATTATTGGTCCAAGGATAAATCCAAGCAACAGCGGAGTATTTGGGATTTCAAACTTCTTCATGATGAACCCAAGGATGCCGAAGAAAAGCATGGTCCAGACATCGAACATTCGATTGTTCAACCCATATGAACCAAATACACATAGAGTCAGGACGATTGGAAGCAACACATGCTTTGGAACTGCGAGAATCTTGACAAAAACTCTCATTCCACCGAATGAACTGATCAGCATGAAAATATTTGCAAGCATCAGTGCTGTAAATATCCCATATACCAAGACACCATTGTTTTCGAATAGGAGTGGGCCTGGCGTTATCCCATGAATCATAAACCCAGCCAAGAGTATTGCTGTGGTATTGTCACCAGGAATTCCAAGTGTCATCAAAGGTACCAGCGCTCCTCCTGTGGATGCATTGTTAGCTGTTTCGCTTGCTACCAGTCCTTCTGAAGAGCCAGTACCAAAAAGCTCCGGTGTTTTTGATTGTTTTTTCGCTATTCCATAACTAACCACTGAGCAGATCGCACCACCAAGACCGGGTAAGATGCCAATTCCGGTTCCAAGGACTGCGCTTCTCAAGAAGTTGTATTTCTGTGCCAAGAATTCTTTTAATGAAAATCCGAAACCCTTGATCTTGGGAGCTATTGGTCTATCAATTACCTTATTCCCAACCTCAGTTTCCTCAAATAGTTGAGATACAGCAAAGAGCCCGATGAGGGCTGGTAGTAAGCTGATTCCTCCATTGAGTGCTTTTATCCCAAAGGTAAATCTAGGGAAAGCAGTAATGGGGGCCATGCCGATGAAGGTAAAGGAGAATCCAAGAAGTGTGCTAAAAAGCCCTTTTGCAAGTGATTTGCCCGACATGGTTGAGACTAAGGTAAGACTAAATATACCAATCGCAAAATATTCATAGGAAGCGAAATTCAATGCAACTTTTGCAAGGATAGGCGAGATGAAATAGAGCACAATCAAACTGAAGATACCACCAAGAAAGGAGAATACAATGCCAAGTCCTAGCGCCTTACCAGCCTCTCCCCTTTTTGCCATCGGAGTACCATCAAAACAGGTACATACTGATGCAGGTGTCCCTGGAATACTTAAGAGTATTGCTGAGATAAGCCCCCCACTTGTTCCTCCAATATACAGTCCCATCAGTAGTGATATTCCGTTCACGGGAGTCATGCTAAAAGTAACTGGCAGAAAAAGTGCGACTCCCATGGTTACGGTGATACCCGGGATAGAACCAAAGAGTATCCCAAGTACAGTGCCTCCAAACACCAAGAGAATGGTTTGCAGGCCTAAAACTGACATAATTCCTTCAATAATCATATGAATTTATTCTCCTTACCCCAGCAATCCTGCAGGAATCATCACCCCAAAGACTCTCACAAACAAAAAGTAGGATAATGCTGAACTGACTACGGCAATCATGACAAAGCGTAGATGATGTATTGTTTTCCCTCTGTTTAGGATCAATATCTGGAAGTAGATGTAGATGATTGATGAGATGATATATCCCAGGAAGCTGATTGCAGCTACATACACCACCAATAGCAGCATGGAAAAAACAGCAGGATTGATGGTGAATGAGATTTGGGTTTTTTCAGTTAAATCATTTTGAACGTTCGTTAGGATTCGAATTCTGACTTGTTCTGCAATGAAAATTAGTCCAAGGATGATGAATCCTAGACTGGCAATTCGTGGGAAAAATTTTGCACCTACCCCAACTGCTGCAAAATCTCGAATACTAAGACTAATGATAAATAAAAAGATGCCAAAGAGAATACTAAAGACTCCTAGGCCAAGGTTTTTTCTGTTCATGAGAGATTCCTTTCATAGAGATGCAAGGTATCAATATATGACACCTTGCATCTTGGTTCTGAAATGTTATTTTGAAGAACCTCTGAAGAGATCCTGGTACTTGGAGAAGTACTCAAATACCTCCTGTGCATGTGCTGAGGCATCTTCAGGATTCATATAGGTGGGAGTCACGAAATATTTTTCTGCTTCCGCCTGATACTCTGGATTCTCAACGACACGCTTCATGGCAGCAGAGAACTTGTCTACGATGCTTTTAGGCGTTCCTTTAGGCATTCCAACGAAGAAAAACTTGTTGAATTCAAGATTAAGACCTTGTTCTGCTGTGGTTGGAACCTCAGGGAATAAGGGGTTGCGTTCCTTGCTGGTGAGACCAAGAACCACGAAATCACCTGATTTGAAATAGTCCAGGGTAAGACCATACTGTGTGTTGATCACTTCAGTTTTTCTTCCCATCAAGGCAACAGTCTTGGCAGCATTACCACCAACATCAACCAGGTTCAAATCAATCCCAGCTTCCTCTTCCAATACGATACCTACCAAGTGAGGATAGCCACCGGTCATCATGCCAAATTCCACTTCACCTGGATTAGCCTTTGCATAGGAGATGAACTCCGGTAGTGTCTGGAAAGGCATTCCAGGGTGAGTTGCAAGTACTGTGGTATCATCAAGTACACCAATACCTACCATTTCGAATGCTTCGATTCCAAAATCAACCAAACCAGCAATCTTGGGAATCATCGCCTCACCGTGGAAGAACAGAGCAGTATATCCATCGGGATTGGAGTCTAGAACTCTCTGCATTCCAAGTGTTCCACCGCCACCAGAGACATTCACAACTGCAAGGGACTGGCCCAGTTCTTTTTCCAAATAGCGGGAGAACAGACGGGCATTGAGGTCTGTATCACCGCCGGCTCCTACTGGAACGATAATCTGGATAGGGCTTGATGGATAGGTGCTACTCGGATCTTCAACTGTTTTGGTTTCTGCCTGCCCAGCAGCAAATAAGCTCCAACTTGAGAACAGTACTAATACGAGAACAACTACACTGGTTCTTAGGGTTTTGTTTTTCATGTCAACTCCTTTTGAGAAAATACAAGATATATATGATATATCATGTATATCTTCAGCTGTCAACGAAAATAATCTTCATCACCTATAGGATAAGCTCAATATATTTACTGGTGTTCGAATGTATGAAAACAGTCGAGACTATATCCATAGTAATGGAATACAGGTCTGTCTGGAATGAGTAGTATATGCTAGTAGCTTGTAAAGTCTAATTCTTCAATTCAATGACAGGATAGAGGGCTTTGAGTTTTGTCCTTGCATCCTGTGCAGTGAATTGCTAATCGATACCTTTTTGGTTAGCAGTCCTTGATACCGACCAGCTCAGGATTTCGGTTTTCAAGTCCTCAATATTGTCGATTCGCCTGTGGGAAAGGCATTGGTTGGTCAATGCTGATAACTCTATCTCAGCCATATCCAGCCAGCTTCCATGCTTGGGAGTGAAGTGAATCTCCAATCTTTGCGACAGCCTGAAAGCCTCTTCTGGGGGGAATGTCTCATACAAGGACGAGATGCTGTGGGTATTGAGGTTGTCCATGACAAGAACCACCTTTTCGGCATGTGGGTATTTCTCATCCAGAAGCCATCTGATCTCTGATGCCCAGACCTTCTTGGTCCTGCGTTTATGGGCATGGGCTTCCCTCCAGCAGCCAAGCGGTTCGATGAACATGAAGATGCTGCAGGTGCCGTTCCTTATGTATTCACTGTCCTCGAGCTTAGTATGGTTGGAATCTGAGAGGGGAACCGGCTTTCTGAGGTCTCCCAGCAATTGGACCGGTTTTTCATCCATGCACACCTGAGGCCGATTCTCATCATAGGGTCTTGCATATACTGACAGGACATCCTCCATCTTGGCCACGAAATCACTGTTTTGCTGAGGGGAATGCACCAGCAACGCTTCAGGTGAGGCTTAGACCAGTTTTTTTAGCGTCTTTCCCACTGCCGTATGGGAAATTGTGTCAATATAATCCAATTCGACCATCCTGTCGGCAATGAGCCTGAGCGTCCACCTTCCGTATCCGGCTGGGGGATTCGAGCAGGCAATGGCTATGATGTGTGCTTCCACGTTGCCATCTATCTTTGCAGGTACCGGCGGGGTCTCCCGCTTCTTTCGCTTGATTGAGTCCACCTTCCTGGGGTTTCGCAGGTAGTCCTTCTTGACCTGGCAGACCGTCTGGGGGGTGGTGCCCAGCATGTGGGCCACCACGACATCCTTCATGCGCTTGCGCCCTCCGGACTCATCAACAGAGAGGAGAATGTTTGCACGCCTGATTTCCTTTGCCTGAGCAGTACCGCTACGGACGATCTTCTCGAGTTCCTTCCGTTCTTCTGTCGTCAACGTGATTCGCAAAGATTGATACTTCATGGCTACCCCTAAATATACAGCTATTTGGAGGATAACACAAATATCAGTAAAATTAAAGTTTTAGTGTTTACAAACTACTAGTCATATATTGTTGTAGAAACAGTAGCCATAGAAGGAAACCAATGAATCCCAATCTTCAATCGTTGGAGATTCACTTGTTGAGTTTGTTTCAAGTTTTCAACCGTATGCTGATAGTCTACATCAGGTACAAAATCTTCCACGCGACATCTATCAGTGAATCTGCTGCAGATCCTCCAGAATAGGGTTGTATGCATCATAGATGTGTTCCCGCATCTTTTTCTCTGCGTGATCAGGGTCATGTTGGAAAATTTGCTTTAGAAGGTTTTCGTGCCAATAAGGTTGAATATTGGCCCGTAGCCTCCTGGACCTTGTGGCATTGAAGATCAGCCACTGGAAGTTGTTTTTCTGTAATCCTGCCAGCAATGAAGGGAAGCCAGTGAATTCTGCCATCTGCAAGTGTAACTTGATGTGAAGGTGGGTCACTGCTTCTGTATCAGTTCCCTCATAACGGATTTTATCCAACTCTTTTGCCAAGGAAAGAAGCTGTTCTTGCTGCTCTTCTGTGGCTTTGACTGCAAGAATTCTTGCTACTTGGCATTCAAGGGCTTCTCTCATGGTGAACATATCCATGACACGTTCAATGGTAGGAATGGTGACAATGGAACCCCAATGGGCCCGGTACTCGATCAAGCCATCCTGTTCCAGGCGTTTCATCGCCTCCAGGATGGGAATTGCACTCATGCCGAGCTCTTGAGCGAGCTGACGACGGACCAATCGCTTTCCTGGCTCATATTCTCCGCTGATAATCTTTTCGCTTATCGCTTCATAAGCCTTTTCTGCTGCTGTTTGGTACAATTGGTCGCTTTTACGTATCATCTACTCATCCTTTTCTTCCTTCAGGTATCGTTACCATGATAAGGCCAAACCGGAGATATTTCTAGTCAATCTTTGGTTGTGACATGAGCCCAAGCGCGAAGTAGTGTTCGTTTCGCGTTTGCGATGACCAATTCAGGGTCTTCACCCTCTTGTGGTTTTACCTCAAAGCTGACAACTGGTCTGTTCTCTTTATTCAGGAAACCGATTGAAAGCAGATACTCCAAGTAAGCGGATAGCTCTTCTACGTCGTTTTCACTGTTTGGGAATCCAAAGCGAGGGTGTTGATCCCCATAACCTGGCAGGGATGGATCTTTCATTACACAGTTGCCCATATGGGCATGCACTATGTACTCTTTCACAGGATCAAGTGATTCCTCAATGGTTTCATGCAGGAGGGGGATATGGCTCAGGTCAACCATGAGTCCGAACTCAGGGTAGTCCTGGCGAATTTCTTTTGCAAAACGTGCTGCCAGTTTTGCTGGTCCAATAAGACTTTTCTTGTCTATGTCGTAATCGAACACTTCAAGGGCGATCTTCAAAGATCCTTTTGAAGCTGCATAGGCGCAGAGTTCTTTTGTGGAAGAGACAAGTGCCTTGTATGACGCTTCTTGTGTTTCCTGTGCATAGGGTCCACTCAGGAAGGCAAGAGCGGTTGTTCCCATCTCATAGGCTTCGTCAACATTTCTTTTCAATTGCTGTAATGCCGCAAGCCTTCTCTGCTCATCTAAGTCATTGATGTTCATCTTCTGGGAGAGGAGGCATGGCTGAGCACCAAAGGTAACTGAGAGGTGTGATACCTCTTTCATCTGCTTGACTTGTGCCCGAACTTCAGGGTCCTGAATCCAGGTAATCTCTGCCACTTCAAAGAAGGGATCCAGGCAGATGTTCCGGAATGTTTCTGCAACTGGTCCTTTTCCATTGCTTACTGGATATGCCATGAAGTGAATAAGGCCAACTTTCATATAGTGCGATAATGGTTCATGCATGGTGTACTCCTTATTATATAGATGATATATCATATATACTATTAAGAAAACCCCTCGCTTGTCAAAGCTTTTTCCAAGGCAAGGCAGAGAATTTTCTCTGCCCCGCACCTGTCTTGGTCAGCTAAAATACCAAATCTTCAAGCCGTTGGGCAAGAATTGTGTCTTGTTCAAGGGATGAAAGCAAGGTAGGCCAGATTCGCGCAAAGTCGAAGAACTCTGTTGCCTGAGTGGCCAATCGTGATCCTTCTTCCAGCACTTCTTCTGGAGTAAGATACCATGGTTCTTGTTGTATCGCTGTATCTCGACCATGGAGTGCTAGGAGTGCTTCCTCCTCAAGATTATCCTGAAGGAAGAGCCCAGGGTAGGGTCCAAGATCTGCAGCGGTGATGGAATTGAATCCTTCTTGTCTCTTGCTTTCCTTGATTTTTGCCCGCTCGTACAGGAATCTGATAACATCTTCCTGGAGCTTGCTCCTCTCTTCACAAGCAGGGGGGTAATGGTCAATCCACAGATTCTTGTCACACTTCCAGGAGAAGCCAGCCATGGCCGCGTTGATCATGTAGTCGATATCCTCTCCTCTGCGTATGAAGGGGTCAAAGGGGACATGTGTAAAGAGATCACGGCTGAAAACCATATTCCCACCCAGTACAATGGATGTATCGACCAAGTCTTCAGGGGTTTCCTCAATCCTTTGGTACACCATGTTCTGGTAACGTTGTTTCTTCAGGAAGAGCCCTGCATCCTTTCTTCCTTCTGAGCGGTCATGTACAAAGGTTTTGCCATTCTCATAACGATATCTTCCAGCAATAAGATCGATACCATTCTTTCCAGCGTACCGCTGGATTCGTTCTGGATAATCGTAGGGTACGATTTCATCGTCATCGATTGCTGCAATTAGGGAAGCACCAAGGATGGAAGGCACAGCAAGTTGGCAGTTCCTGATTGCTGCATAACCCTGTAGGGAGAGGTGGTTTGGATTAAAACCTTTCTGTTGGAGATGACGTTGTAGCAGTCGTAGTGCCTCCCCATGGAAATGTCCGATGTCGAGGCGATCACGATATTGTCCGATGATGGAATCAACCCGTGCTGTTACCTCTTGTTCAATTTCTGGGTGGATAGGGGCACTGAGAACCAGTACCCTAAAGGGAATTGATTGGTCGGCCTTTGCTAGGCTTTCCAATGATGCAGACAGGGTATCAGGTCCATCTAGGTAGGTGGGGTGGTCGAAGATCAAGTCTTCCTTGACTCCTTTTCGATTCTTTGTTCCTTGCCAGTACGTTGGGATTACTATATATACATCAGGTTTCATTGTGATGGTTCTCCTTGAAATGGATACTCAGCAGCGAGGGCACACAACGTGGCTGACCTGCTGGATTTGTGATTGATGGGGATGGTTTGGTAAGGAGGCAATAGGATTCCTGGTCCTTACTGCAACCCAGAACAGACGATGCTCCTCCATCAAGGTTGACAAGAAAATCCAGTGAAGCGTCTGGATCCTTATTTGCTACAAGATATTGTGCGAGTGAAGCCTCCTGCGTGAAAGTCGCTCCTTTTGAGCAAGGATCTCTACCCGTAATGGAAACAACCACTATCTTGTTCTTGAATGATCCAATACAGGTTCTCGGTTGTACACCGTTCTGGGTGAGTTGCGTCTCTTGGGTCAGGATGGATGATTTCGTATACCATCCTTCTGAAACGAGATGGTGATAGGCTTTTTCAGTTGTTTCCACAACATTTATTCCATTTTTGACCAAAGCATTCAAACCTCCGCTAATCCAAGCGATTGTTTCCTTGGAGACGGGAAGATTTTGCCAGGTTACATTCCATGTTACTTGCGTTCCAGGTTCACACAGTTTATGCATACTGGTAACCACAACTCCAAAAGGAGGTACCATTACCGGACCTCTTCTTACATCCCATACGTAGTCATGGATGAATGTCGTACACCACATTTCCTCTCCTACGGTATGATCTGGGTTTTCTGGGCGATGCAGCTGGACTGAAGCCTTGTCACATTTTCCATCCTCGGAAAAATGGAATATGGAGCTCCATATGGATAATGTAATTTCTGTCCAATTTCCATCACTGGAGAAAAGCCTACCATCAGTGGAGTATCCCAGTAATGTTTTATGATAGAGGGGAACACTCTCCTTGAGCGTCTCTCCAACACGTATGGCATAGTAGTCGAGGATGAAATCCTTCCAGGGAATTGGCCTTGGATCATAGGAGGCATACCATGCCTTGAGGTTCTCCGTGAAATAGTAGTTGAAGCTGCTAAACAAGCCTCCATTCGGGTATGAAACAGCCAAAGGGGAGGCTTTCCCTTCGAAAAGCATAGGTTCGAGATGAACCATGTCTGCATCCATCACTATCATCGCTGCATGGATAGCCCCGTCGTGTAAGTCAGGGGTCTTCACCCATTCTCCCGATTCTGACTGGAGGTAATATCCTGTCTCAATGGAGAGTTTCTGGGATTTCTGTAGTGAGGTCAGCCAAAGAGGTGGTTGCTCGTCCATGATGATCGTTCTTTCAACTCCACAGGGAACATATCTTTCCTTCTGACTCTTCATGTACCTGAACATCCTAATTGTTCCAGGACTCTTCACGGGGTGAAGAATGCTGGAAAAGAACGTTTCAGAAGGGAGATGGTGTTCTGGAGCTTCAAACACACTCTCTTGGTACAGTGCAGCAGTGAACCATTCACGACGGTCCAAACATGCCACGATATCTATACCTTCTTGAAGGAGTGCCATTGCATACCAGATGTCCGCACAAACTATCCGTCCCCGCCCGGCGAGTTTATGGAGTGTTTGGGCCGGGATTTCAATAGCATCAGGAATGGTGAGTGTCTCCTCTGTTATCTGCTGCTTGCTTGTACATGACGCAGGAAGGCAGACCATGTAGTTGCTTTGGGCTCCCCAAGGGCTTCTCAGTCTTTGAACCTGTACATCAAGCGGGGCAGAATCATAGAGGTCAGGGATGATTACCAGTGATTGTGTTGATTCCTCTGGGTTCCATAGGGTGATCGCCTCATGAAATCCTGATGTTCTCCATGGTATGATGGCCTTCCCTTGTAGATATTGCCTTCTTTCTCTGCGCAACTGGGCTAGGAGAGAACCAGGAGAGTAGGACTCCCATGTTGCTCGATTCACCATGCACAGTTCCCGGATTCTGTTCTTCCATGTTTCCAGGTCATTCGTATTGAGCATACGTTCAGCGATAGCGTCAATGATTACCTCACGTTCCGGGGCTTGGTCAAACTGCAGAATAAACTCACCGGCTACCAGACGACGATACCATCGGGTTTTTCTGTATGCTGTATAGAGGCAGGGTAATGGTCGATTCATTCCTTCATTCCTCCGGTCATGAGACCTCCTATGATTCGTTTCTGGAGCATGAGTACCAACGTAATCAATGGCACAACAATCACGACAGATGCTGCCATAATTGTTCCCCATGGGATATAGTTGTCTGCCTCATACATCTTGAGCCCTACGGTTACTGTTTTGATACGGATTGGGTTGAGGACCAGGGCGAAGAGGTACTCATTCCATACTTGTATGAATGCAAGGATTCCTACGGTAAATACTCCTGGTCCCAAGAGCGGGATGATGATCCTGGAGAATGTTTGTGCAGGTGAAGCCCCATCGATTTCTGCAGCCTCCTCAATTTCGACCGGTATCGAGGAGAGATAGGGGGTGAGGAACCAGATGACAATGGTCAGGGTAAAGAGGGTATTTACCAGAATCAATCCAGCGTACGAGTTCAATAGCCCCAAAGTCCTGATAATGGTATAGATCGGGTTGATGATGACGATGGGGGGAAGTAGACTGATCGAGAGCACCACCAAGAGCAACGGTGTTTTTCCCTTGATCGGTGTCCTGGCTATCGCATATGATGCCAGACTTCCTACCATGAGAGCAAAAATGGTAGCAATGGTTGCAATGATAAAACTGTTTCCCAAATACTCCAATAAAGGCCTGGTGGTGAATGCCTTGTAGTAGTTTTCCAATGTGTAGGCAGAGGGGAACCAGAGCATTGAGAATATGTCCCGCTCGAACTTGAATGAGTTGAGTACCTGCCAGAAGAAGGGAAATCCAATGATCACCACGAAAAAGACAGCGAATATATAGAATGATATCTTTGTAGATTGTTTGATTACTTTCATCGTTTTCCCTTTTTGCCAATATCAATCTTGCTTCGTATAGCGTCTGTGAAGAATAATGCAATGGCACAGGTTACCACCAAAGTAAAGCTTGCAAGTGCCGATCCATATCCATAATTACCTGCATCGAAATAGGTACGCATGGTGTACATAGTCATTGACTCAGTGGCATACCCTGGTCCTCCATTGGTGAGCGCCACGATGACGGTGTATACCTTGAATGATGAAATGATTCTGAAGAGTATTGCTGTTGCCAAGACAGGCTTGAGTAAGGGAAGTGTGATACTAAAGTATCTTCTGAAGGCCCCCGCTCCATCAATCTCAGCGGCTTCCATCAGGGATGCTGGAATAGTCTGAAGTCCCGCAAGGATAAGAAGTGACACATAAGGGCTTGTTTTCCAGATATCGGAGAGAACCAGAATAAACTGTGCGGTTCTATCCTGGCTCAGCCAGGGAATAAACGAATCGAGTACCCCGATGGAGGAGAGAATCTGGTTAAAGACACCGTACTGGTCGTGCACCATAAACTTCCACATGAACCCGCTTACCATTGTTGGGATGGCCCAGGGGATCAACACGATGACTCGAAGCAATCCCTGTCCTTTGATGGTTAGGTTCATCATTTGTGCAAACAAGAGTCCTAAAAGAACTTCACACCCTACGGTCAGCAGGGTAAAGAGAAGTGTGAAGGTCAGGGAACTGTAGAACCGTGAGTCAGAGAACATCTTCAGATAGTTTGCAATCCCGAGGAATGTCATAGTTGGTCCTGTCTGCAACCGAAAGTGGAACAAGCTCAAGGTGATGGTTCGAACTACTGGATATACTGCAAATGCCAAGAATATTATTATGGTTGGGACGATGCAGAGATATCCAAATTGTGTTCTGTTCAACGTTTTCATCTAAACTCCAATAAAAACCCTCCCCCCCTTAGTAGGAGAGGAGGGTGGGTTTGCATTGTTTATTTTCCTACTGATTCCATTACTTTCTGAGCATCTGCGAGAGCCTGGGCAGGGCTCTTACTTCCTTTCATAGCGTTCTGCACTTCTGCAGAAAGAATGGAGGAGATTTCAGAATAGTAAGGAGACTGAGGTCTTGCAACAGCAGTCTCAAGGATTGCCGGGAATTGGCTGTAGTGAGGATATTTCTCCAGTATGTCAGCATCCTCATACAGTGCACGACGAGCAGGCAGGTACGAGTCATTCAATGCATGGAGTTTCTGTGCATATTCACTTGCATAGAACTTCATGAACTTGACTGCCTCCTCCTTGTTCTCTGAATATTTGTTCAGGAACAGCTGCCAACCACCGACAACACTCTTGCCCATGGTGCCCTGTGGTCCACGAGGGAGTGGGGAAACACCAAGTTTTCCAGCTACCTGTGACTTGCTTGCATCCTGTCCCATTGCAAAGGCTTTAGGCCATGCTCTCATGAAGACCTGTTTGCCCTGGAACATGGAGGCTCTTGCATCGCCGCTTCCATAGGAGAGTACTCCTTCAGGTAAGAGGTTTGCCTCATAGGCATCAGTCATCATCTGCAGGATTTCAACATTCTGGGGGGAGTCAATGAGGATAGTGCCATCACTGCCGATTACCTCTCCGCCGTTGGAGTAGAACCATTCTACTGCATTGCAGGTCATGCCTTCCCCATTGGCAAGAGACCCGACAAGTGCATACATATCACCGCCTTCAGCTTCGTTGATCTCTTGGGCTATTGCAAACAGTTCTGTGTAGGTTGTAGGGACTGTCTTTCCATATTTTTCCAAGAGGTCAGCGCGATAGTACAATACCCCTGCGTCTGTTCTGAACGGCATTCCCCAAATCTTGTCTCTGAAACTTGCAGCCTGAATGGTTCCCGGAAGGAATTCGGATTGTTCTGCTTTGCTGAAATATGCATCGAGTGGCTCGATCAAACCCGCAGAGGCGAAGGTTGCAGTCCACGTTACATCAGCATTGAAGAAATCTATGGAACTGTCACCACTCTGCAGTGCAATAAGCAGGGCTTGCAGCTTATCATTGGTTGCTTCGGGCAGTTCGATGATCTCAACACGAATGTTGGGATTCTCGGCATTGAATGCCTCCACGATTGTTTCTTCTGTTGCTCCGAGTGATGAAGCATGTGAATACCATTTCAGGACTGTTGGTCCATCTTCTGAAGCTTCTTTTGTACCAGCGGAGAAGATAAGTGCTGGGACAAGAAGGAGCATTACAAAGATTACATTCTTTTTCATGACATTTCTCCTTTTTCCGGTAGTGATTTATGACAATTATGAGTTTAACACACAAAATAATGTATATCAATATATTATATACGCAAGTTATTGCATATATATACATGATATGATACTATCCAGATATGGAAACAATCGAAGTACGGATAACGAACCTCATCAAAGCACTACGGAAGAAAAGACACTACTCGCAAGCGGAAGTTGCTGAAGCATTGTCCGTTCCTCTGAGAACCTATCAGAGCTGGGAGCGGGAGTATGCAAGCAATATTGCAAATTTGGAGCGTATCGGACAGTTGTATGGAATCTCATTGGAATCGTTGGTCTGTCTTGCTGCAGGAGATGATCATAACGATTTGGAGAAAATCTCTTTTCCCAGCAATGATTGCGTCGAGGCAATCTTTTCAGGTGCAACGGAGAAGCATCTTGCTATCCAGTATCAGCATCTGTTCAATTCGAATTTACCACTATCCGAACAGATAGCAAATTGCATCCGTGATGCATATTTTAATCGAGGCATTGAAGGTAGGATCAAACAGACTGAACGTTCAAAGGGATTGGAACAACGTGTTGCCGCAATTCTGGAACTTCCTCTCGATCATGTACGGGTGGTACAAACAGGAGCAATACAATTCCAAGTTCTGAAAGAGATGATTCTTGGCTATCATGGAGCAGCTTGGTTGCAGGAGATTGCTACCCATCATGATCGGTTTTCTGTAGGAATCAGCAATGGCTATACCATTGCCAGGATCATGGACCATCTGGAGAGAGGAAAGGCTTCGAACTTTCAGTTTTTTCCCTTGAATTTTACCATGACCCCTGCTGATTTCTCCATTACTGCCACCTCTTTGATTTCCTCATTCAGATATAGGAATGAAGGACGATGTTCACGAGCAAATCCAATCACAGAGCCAGAAGTATATAGTGCCATGCAATTGGCTGATGCTGTGATTATGGGAATAGGGACATTCCGCACTGAAGGGCTCTATTCTCGGATGATCAGGGCAACGTTGGGCTCCGAACGGCTGGGGGAGATCATCAATGGAGGCGCTATCGGTGATCTGAACTACTATTTATTGAATAGAGATGGTGAGATCATACATGTCCCGGATCTAGTAGGAGAAATGGGAAGCGAAAGTCATGCTGCTTTGATAAAGGCAGTCAGCTTGGATGTAATCAGTAATAAGGCAAACCACGGATGTAAGACCATTATTGCTGCAGCGGGTGCTCATAAGGCTTCCCAGGTTTCCATAGCATTCAAACATAAATATGCAAATCACTTATTAATTGATAGTTCTCTTGCTGAAGCATTGTTGAAGTGATGTAACTTTCACTCTGTTTATACTTGTTGCTTAGTTGTTCTAGACTGTCTAAAAATTCTCTATAAGGAGTAAGGTAATGTAAGGTAATGCAAGGTAGTGCTTTCCTTATCCTCATCTGAAGTCACCGAAGGGGAAGTTGAATCGCTTCCGGGAATGCAAACAATACCTATCTAAAACATAGCTCCGTACTTCTCGATCCCTTTTCTGCACTCAATGAAGACGGATGCTCTGCATTTTCATCCTGAGAAGGGATAGGGAGCGCATAAGGGAGTAGTATTGCTTTTCCTGTGGGAATTTTGTCTCTTCATACATTTCTTGCAATACCTTTGGGTCTTCAAACCAATCATTCCGGACTCTGCCCTGGTTAATGATTGCATCAAAGCCTATTGGGGAAGCATTCCTCTCTTGCAAGGTTTCAGATAATCTCTCTGCAAGTTCGTCATAGAAAGGATGGATGAAGTGGTTTGTGTACTGGAGATACCACTCTTGTATTGAATCAATCCCAACATCCAATAATTCGCTATCTTCAATGGTATGGGCTAGGGAGAGGTAGAACAGGCTTGCCTTTCCCTTACCTTCCTGAAGTCGGAGAATTCTGCCTAGTCGTTGTATGCGTTGGCGTTGTTCGGAGGTAGTCGCAAGGAGAATGCCTACATCTGCAGAGGGTATATCGAGACCTTCGTCCAATGCCTTGCAAGAGACAAGGATTCGAGCCTCCCCTGTACGGTATCTACGTAGTGCAAGGGTTTTCTCTGTCTCCCCCATCTCACTGTGATACTGTGCCACCTTATTGGGGAAGTATCGCTTCAGCCTTGCATAGAGTGCTTCACTCTGACTGATTCGTTCCCCGAATATGATGATCTTACTTTGTGAGTCAAGCAAAGCAATAAGATCAAAGGCACAAGACAGTCTCTGTGGTGCTTCATAGACAAGAGCCCTTCTTTGATAGAACAGCGAGAGCAACAGTGTTGCAGTCTCAGCAATTATAGGAGTCTCGCTCAGACAAAGGCGTTGCAGTTCAATGAAAAATGCTGAGCCCTTAAGTTTGTAGAGGCTAGGTATCAACCTATTGATCTTTTTAAGTGTGGTAGTGATCCGTCCTGAAAGCTCATCATACTTTGCTACCTGGGAATCGGTCATCTTCAAGGCAACATTGTAGATGACCACTTGGTTGATCACCCCCTGCGTCATTGCCTCCGAGAACCCATAGGTATAGAAGAGTGGTCCAAGGGATGGAACCAATACCTGCTCAAAACCATTACCTTGTGGTGTTGCTGAAAGGCCAAGGGAGTAGTAGTTTTTCTTGTCACGTTCATGTAGCAATTCAAGGAAAGAGAATATTTTTCTGTTCTCTGCACTTGCATAGTGATGGCACTCATCTGCAATGAGCATTACAGGTGTCTTGTTGCTGAGTTGTTGATGCAGAATGTAAGATAGCTTGTATCGAGCAGAGTTGATAACATAGATCATGACAGGCTTGTCATGTTCCTGATGATGCGTTCCACAGACCCACCCAATATCTTCTCTCTCTATTCCTAGATCATCATGATGAGCAAGAATAGCCGATTTCCATTGTCCGACCAGAAAGGTTTTTGGGACGATAATTACGATATGTAGCTTGGTTTGCAGCCTCTCCTGCAAGGCTTTTGCAGCATACAGGGCAAGGATTGTTTTTCCGGCTCCTGTAACTACCTGCACAACACCGCGTCCCTGCTTTTCCATCCAGGACGCGATACACTGTTCTTGCCATGCATGAAGGGATAAGCCCATGGGTTTGATGCTCCTTTGCACAAGATACCACAAGAGGTCTTTCTCAAGCAATGTCATACGATAATCGTAAAAGGGATTGCATAGAACAGCCCCATCATTTATGCTTTTTTTGTATGCCCAGAAAGGAGAAGACATGGACTACGAACTTTTATACAACGAATATCTTTCGTACGAGAAGGCAATTAAAGAAAAGATCAAATTGGTAACCAAACTGCAAAAAGCTATAGCTAAAAACATGAGTAGTGGTGACCTTTCTAAAAGTATTTCAGATACTGAGTTGTTGCATCAAGCAAGTGACGAGCTGTCTGATTTGACCAGTAGTCTAAACGCCTTGCTTTCAAGCTTTGATGCCAGGGAGTATATGGAGAGCGGACTTTTTGCTCAGCAGCTCTTGAGTCAGTGTGAACAGAGTAATGTCGATGTCATCGGTGATTTCCCTGTCTACGAGATGTTTCCTTACAAGGTACGCTTTGACGTGGAAAACCAGGATGCCTATCTAGACCGAAAGAAGGTCTCTTGTCTTCGTCCATCCACCCTGGTATCCATTGTTAAGGCAGGACAAGAAAAACTCTACAAGGCATCCTTCAGAGCAAACCAGTTCGCAACTGAGTTGGCTGCTGCCTATGATCTTGCTTGCTTGAAGCTTGGGAAGGAAGCAGGAGCAGATATCTACCTGACCACACTCTATAAATACCTGGTGCCGATGAGCCGATCACGCAAGGAGTATGACCAACAGAGTTATGCATTCGATATTGCCCGGCTTTTTGATGCCCAAGACGTGGAAGTAAAGGGAGGGAGGTCATTCCAGTTCGGTCCAAGCAGAAACAACTCCAAGGCACTGAGGATTCTTGACCAGACTGGAAGAGAGTACTATCTCGCAACCATACGATTCTATTAAAAGAGGTAGTTTGATGGAAATGCAGACCAATATGCGTGCAACCATTGCTCAGCTTTCTCAGGGAGAAGTTCCTGAAAGTGACCAATTGCTCAACCAGCTTTCAGTTGGAATCCAATTTCTTACTGACTTCTATCAGGAAAAATATCTTGATGAGTTCATCAAGGCAGGTGGGAGCAAGATCAAGTTCATTACGGGAAGAAAGGGAAGTGGAAAGACACATACCCTTCACCTCTTGCAGTCCCTTGCAAAGCAAAGGAAGTACGTAACGGTCAGCATTTCTGCGAAGACACTCTGGCTTCATGATTTCAGGGAATTTTATCTTGAGGTGCTCCGTCAAGCCGATATCATGAACTTGCTCAACCATTGCAGTGAGAAGATTGTGCATGCGATGGGATTTGAGAGCAAGGACATTGACCCCGGTCTTACCTTCCTTGATTTCCTCGCCCAACAAGGTCTAGCTGATGGAATAACCAGGCGAGAGATGCGTAACCAGCTAAAAGAGATGTTCCTTGATAATCCGAGGATGGATAATAACTTTTCTCTTGCTTGCAGTTTGCTCTGCGGTTCCTTGCTTGGGCATCCAGTATTGGAAGAAACAAACAAGGAACTTCTGCTTGCATGGATGCATGGAGATAAGAAGATTCGGATGACCCTGCTCAGGCCATTGGGTTTGGCTCCTACCAGGATTACCAAGTATAATGCCCGAAATTTGCTGCGTAGTCTTGCTGAATTGGTGCATCTGAGTGGATACGCTGGGCTGTTGGTGACCGTTGACAATCTTGAGGTTCTGGTTGATAGGTCAGGCATGAATCCACTGCATTATACCAAGATGAAACGGGAAGATACGTATGAAAGCATCCGCCAATTGATTGATGACATTGATACCTTCAACCATTTCATGGTGGTCTATGCGTTCTCGGGGGAATTGCTCGATAATGAGAATGCTGGTCTAAAATCATACCAAGCTCTCTGGATGCGAATCCAGAATGAGGTACGTTCAAAGCGAGTGAACAAGTTTACCGACATTGCCGATCTTGATGCGATAGCACTCCAGGAGTATTCACCATCATTGTTGGTAGAGATGAGCCAGAAGCTTGCACAGCTGGTACAGCATATCAATGTACAGGCATCCCCGTTGGATGAAGAGCATGCAAAACAGCTAATAACGCAGGCTAAATTGGGGGGGATATCACTTCCTCGTTTGGTCAATCAGGCAACGTTGGGGTTCCTTGCCCAACAAGATACTGCTGAGGAGGAAGAACATGGCTTGGGGTTATGAAGAGAGACATATGATCGAGGCCCTGCGCTCTGGGATTCCTTCCAAGGCAATAGGTCACCACTTTGCAGAAGCCAGACAGGAACTTCTGGATGATGTCATAGAGAAACTGGATGGTGTGTGTGACTCCAAGATGAGTGACTCTATGATCATCAGTGGGAAATATGGTGAAGGGAAGACCCATCTAATCAACACCATCTATACACTGGCCCATCAGAGAAACATGGTTGTTTCCCTGGTTTCCTTGAGCAAAGAGACACCTCTGGATAAACTTTACTTGGTGTACCCGAAGTTGGTAAGCAATACCTACTTGCCCAACCATGTACAACCAGGGTTTACCCAGGAACTGAACAAGCTTTCCCCAAATTCCCCTTTGACCAACGATCTCTTGCTCTATGGAGCAACACAGCTTGAGACAGACCGTCTATATTATTTACTACGGTCCTACCTCAATACCGATGATATGGAAGAGCAGTTCCTGCTGCAGACAGATTTGGAAGGAGATTTTGTACCCAACCTCCAGATCAAGAAAATGTATCGTAGAATTTTCGGTGAGAAGGTAGTCTTCAACCAGAATTTTGTGAAATCACGTCACGCCCAGGACTATGTGGCCTTTCTCAGCCATCTGTTCGTGCAGTTGGGATATAATGGATGGGTGGTTCTCTTTGATGAATCTGAGCTCATTGGTCGCCTTAGCAAGAAGGCGAGGGCAAAGGCATACAATAATCTCGCATCCTTTCTTTTCCCTGCTAAGCAGCTGGAAGCTACCTTCAGTCTTTTCGCCTTCAGTTCTTCCTATACAGAGGATATTATTGAGGCAAAGAATGAGTATCAGAATCTGGAGGAGCTGTATCCTGAAGGTCAGGAGCCGATGAAATCAGTGCTGGATTCCATTGTGAAAGCTCCTCAACTGAAGCCACTTAGCCATGAAGAGATGCAGCAGATCCTTGAGAAGATTGTACGCTTCCATGCAAAGGCTTATGACTGGCAACCTGGGATTAAGTTGGAAGAACTCTTGTCCCGTGTAGACAAGAGTGGGTATTTGTTACGGTCGAAGATTCGTAGTGCGATTGAGTATCTTGATCAACTCTATTTGTACCAGACTGAAGCTGATAGCTCCATTGTACAACTTGAAGAGGGCCATTACGAGGAAGAGAGCGAGGAAGAGAGTACCCCTACCTTTGAACAGTTGTTTGATGATTGACCCCTCATATGTAGATGTAGGAGTATGGAAATGAGTAGAGATATCCCTTGGGTCAATCATCTATCACACTATGCTCTGGCTCTTTCACAATTGAGGGATGCTGTAGTATTGGCAAAACAACGATCTCTCAGTGCATTGGAGCAACAGGGTATAATCCACTCCTTTGAAAATACCCATGAGTTGAGCTGGAAAGTACTAGGTGGCTATCTCAAGGATCAAGGCATTCAAGAACTGTATGGCCCAAAGGATGCTGTTCATGCAGCATTGGCTGTTGGGCTGATACAAGAAGAAAAGCCCTGGATGGATATGATCCGGGACCGTGGCCAAATCTATGACCTAGAGGTCACCGATGGAATTGTTACTCGCATAACGAGCTCGTATATTCATAATTTCCAGAAGCTACTGGAGACCTTTACTGGTTTCCGCGTGAAATGAATCAATCCAGAAAAATATAGAGTCTCTTGTATTCTCTATTCTCAAGGCAGAGGATACTTTGGGTAAAAGTGTGAGCTTTGCCGATTTGTTACACTCAAATACCTAAATCTCTAATAACGCTAATACCGATAATAATCAGTGACCAGATAGATGAGAAGTGCACTTGATTATACCCTATCTGGTAGGGTATTTTGTAGACAGTTTATGTAGATCAATCGTGAATTTGTCATGATGCCGGAGTTTGATCGCCAATGGAAACACCTTGGGCTTGGTGATGAGGAACTTCGACAGCTACAGGAAGAATTATTGGAGAATCCCAAGGCAGGTGCTGTGCTGAGAGGCACTGGAGGGCTTCGAAAGTATCGGATTGCCTTTCCGGGTCGAGGCAAAAGCGGCAATGATTGCCATTCTGGAAACAGGTCTGCAGAAACAGGAGATAAGGAAATGAATGTATATAAAAGTATCATGAAAGGGCTGGATGAGGCCGTCAAATACCAGGAAGGAAAGATAGATGCAAGAAAGACGAAAATTGCAATAAGACCGGTAGAGTCTTTTTCCAGTGAGGACATCAAGCAAATCCGTAATCGAGTCGGCTTGAGTCAGGTCCTCTTTGCATCTTCCCTTGGTGTATCCAAGAAAACAGTCGAGGCTTGGGAGCGAGGGAGAAATACTCCAGAAGGCCCCTCCCGCCGTCTACTTCAGTTGATCAGAGACAATCCTGAAGTGATTAAACAATACATGATCAAAGCTTAAGAGGTGCATCAGAACCACTTTCAATCTACAAACTTGATATCCGACTGGCCCTCTCAATGGCCGAAGCAATCAGGGGGTAGAGCGTCTTTGATCTGCGCACGCTTTGGAAGACACTTCTTGATCAAGTCTCACAAGATCCATCTCTCAAACTGTGTGGAAAATGTGAAAATCCTTCCTGGTAACGATAGTGGTCTGTCATGGTCACATTGATTGTTTACAACCAATGATGGCATCAATAAATACGCGATTCTCAAAAACCGAGAAGACCGCCTTGTACCTTTTAGCGAAAACAACCCGTCTGTATTTTCCGCTGGGTAATCCAAGATCCTCTTCCAGTTGGAATTGGAAGGGATTATCCTTCAACGCAACAAGAACAGAACAGAACTCATTTCTCAATACTTTGGCAGCAGGGATGCTCACTTGGGCAAGGAATCTTACGTGACTGACAAGCATTTCATCGGCTTTTCTGGAGACAATAACTTCATACCCCATATTTGGCTTCAGCCTCTGCCACAATCAAGTCAAAATCCTTAAGGATTTCATCTCCACTTCTGCCGACATATCCGTTTATACGTTCATCTTCTGCAACAAGCAAATCTGCATACAATGAATTCTCGGAGGCCAAAGACAAACTCAATGGCACTGACTTTTCCCTCACAATCTGATGAAGAAGCATATTGAAGGTTCCATTCAGTGTCATTCCAAGTTGATTGAGGATTTCCTCGGCCTGAGCCTTGAGTTCCGTATCTGTTCTCAAACTGATTGTTGTACTAGCCATAGAGTTTCTCCCTATTTAAATTCTATCATTCCCAAGTGATGTAGGCAATACAATGCACATACATTGCATAGGGTAATCAGCCAATTATTACCGAAGATCAAGAAAATTTCATAATCATCTGCAACTGATTGCTGGTTAGGCTTTGTTTGGATGGGAATTTCTCCCAGGTATATGTAGTATCGTACTACAAATTTTGCAGGATAAGCTTCTATAATTAATATTTAGATAAGAAAGTGCTTGTTTTAGGGTGCTTTGGGCAAGTTTTTAAGTATCTGAAAATATACAATGGTTAGCAGAGTAACCAAAAAATCGAAATAATGGTGGATGCAGTAACCAATTTTCTCGAATAATGATTGCTACAGTGTACAAAATACAGCACTAACATGTTGGTATTTGTACGTGTCCCCTTTACATAGGATTAGCTGATACTGAATTATGTATACAGATAGTAACTAATTAGTACAGTATCGAACCCTACCAGTCCCCTTAGGGAACCAGTAGGGCCTCTCTCTTGTGGTTAACCCTTCACTCCACCGAGCATCAAGCCAGAGACGAAGTGTCTCTGTACGAAGGGGTAGATAATGAGAACGGGGAGCATTCCCAGGACCATGACCGCCATCTTCAGGTTGTTGTAGACATACTGGCCACCACCAAGGGATTCATCGGACTCGAACATCAGGGAGCGCAAGACCACCTGCAAGGTGTACTTGCGGCTGTCGTTGATGAACATGATCACCTCGAAGTATCGGTTCCAGTAGCTGACAAAGTAGAACAAAGTTACCGCTGAAATGATGGAGACTGAGAGAGGCAGGACAATTTTCTGGAGAATCATGAGGTCGTTGCACCCATCCAGGGTAGCACTCTCCAGCAGTGAGACGGGAATACTGCCCATATAGTTCTTGATGATGATCAAATTGAACGTGGAAATTGCCACAGGGAAGATAATCGCTCCCATACTGTTGATGAGTCCAAGGGACCGTACCACGATATAGAAGGGCATGATACCTGCATCAAATACCATCGTGAAAACAATTGCTTTCATGAGAACTGAACGACCAATGAGATGCTTTTGGGCAAGTGCAAAGCCCATGGGTACGGTAATCAGCATGGAGACCAACGTACCGAAGAAGGCAACAAAGAGAGAGTTCTTGAAAGCTCCCATGTAGCCACTGTTGAGCACCCGCCAATAGTTCTGCAGTGTAAACGAGTGGGGTACCAACAGATAATCGGTTCCCATTACATCCACATCCTTTGCTACCGAGGTGATGAGTACATTCCAGATCGGGATGATGAAGATCAGGCAGATGAACGCAAGCAAGAGTGCATTGATAAGACGGAAGATTTTTCTTCCCCGTGTTTCTCTAATTGAATTCTGAACAGTCTTTGCCATGATGATTCTCCTACAGGATGGGTTCGTCGAGGAACTTTGCGCTGATCTTGTTGGTTGACAGCACCAGCGTAAGGCTTACGATGGACGTAAACATGCCCACAGCAATTGAATATCCCAGGTCGCCTGCAAGTACCCCTTCGCGGAATACATAGGTCTGCAGTACATCGGCAACGTCATAGACTGCTGCATTGTACATAACCAGCACCTGTTCGAATATCAGCAACACATGACTGAGATTGAGCAACAACATGGTCACAATGGTGGAGCGAATCGCAGGAAGGGTTACATGGACCAATCTTCCCCAATGCCCTGCTCCATCGATGGTGGCTGCTTCATACAGCTCCGGTTGTACCGTGGTAAGACTTGCCACATAGATGACTGCCCCGTATCCCATCTGCCGCCAGATATAGGAACTGATCAGGACAGGACGGAAGAACTTTGCACTTGCCATGAAGTAGATGGGTTCTCCCCCAAACTTGGTGATGATGTTGTTTATCAGCCCTGAGGACGGAGAGAGCAAGTTTACGAAAATACTTCCAACCACAACCCAACTGAAGAAATAGGGGATATAGATCAGGAACTGGATCGTCCTCTTCATTTTCAGGCTTTTCAGTTCATTGATCAGCAACGCCACAACCAAAGGTGCAGGAAAATAGAAAATTACATTTGCCAGGCTGATGATCAAGGTATTGCGAAATGCATTCCAGAAAATAGTGGAAGAGAGCAAGCGCTTGAAGTTATCCAGACCCACAAAGGATACCGTTGACCTGAACCCATAATCAGTGAATCCAAGACTGAGGCCCAGGAGCGGGATATACTTGAACACCAAGTACCATATTACCCCTGGTACCAACATGAGGAGCAAGAACTTCTGTGTCTTGATCCTTGTCCAAAGGGGTGGTTTGGTTCGTAGCACCATCGGTTTATTTGCCATACTATGACTCCTTAATATACGAATGTAGTGCTGGCTACCTTGTCTGCTCCAAGGTTCCGGCTGATTGCATCAGGTTGACTTCCACCCGCATAGAGTGTGAAGGTCCCGTGTATGTCGTTTCTATTGCCTTGATTGTCTACTGCAGTACATTGGCTTTGTTCCAGGAGAAGTACAACCTCTTTCTGTTCAAAAGACTCCAAGAACACACTTTTCATACCACAGAGTACTGGGTGAGGGGGAACATCGGGGTGGAAACTTTCCAGATAGAGCTCAAGTACCGTTCTGCTTGGTGTTTCTGTAGTATTGGTGATACTTACCCGTACACTTACAGTCCCGTCCTCATGTACCGCTGTGCCTACTATGCTATACGCAAACGAAGCATAGGAAAGACCGAATCCAAAGGGGTAGAGCACATCCTCTTGGTCGCAATACCGGTAGGTCCTCTTTTGCATGGAGTAGTCAGTGAATAAAGGGAGCTTGGCACTGCTGCGGTAGAAGGTAACAGGAAGCTTTCCAGAGGGGCTGTACATACCAAATAGCAACTCTGCAATTGCCCGTCCTCCTTCCTGCCCTGGATACCAAGCTTGGATGAGGGCCTGTACATTCTCATACTGCTCAATCTCTGGGTCGAGCGCTCCACCAGATAAGAGTATTACAATGACAGGAGCCCCTGTTTCTGCTACAGCCTTCAGGAGTTTTTGTTGACAGCGAGGAAGCCTGAGATCTTTCTTATCACCTGCCCAGCCTCCATTCCCATCATCCCTCATCTCTCCTTCCACCGTCTCATCCAGACCAAGACAAAGGACAGTGACATCGCTTTGACGGGCCATGAAGGCAGCCTCACTGAGCCTGTCGTCTTCCTTTGCCAATCGTTCAACACGCTCTTTGGTGAGGGAAGATCCTTCGCTATAGTTAATACGTATTGTGTTCCCTGCAACCATACGGATTCCTTCGAGGACCGTTGTGTAGCGGGAAGATGTCCCATGGTAGTTTCCCCACAGGACTCTTCTGCTATCGGCATTCGGTCCGATGACTGCAATGCTTCTTGTCTTTTCCCGGTTGAGGGGAAGTATTGATTCATTCTTGAGCAGGACCAAGGAGCGGCGGGAAGCTTCAAGGGCAAGCTGTGCATGCTCCTCACTATCGATGTAGGCAAGGCCTAGGTTGTCGTATGGAGTTTGTTCATCAAACATCCCCAGACGGAAGCGGGTGTTGAATACCCTCTGAGTAGCGGTCCTGATCTCCTCCATGGTGACATACCCTTTCTGAAAGGCCTTCTCAAGACTGCGATAGGAACAACCGCAATTCAGGTCACAGCCACTATGCAGCGCAAGAGCTGCTGATTCCTCTTCGTTCTTGGTGACCTTATGATTGAGATGGAAATCCCTGATCGCCCAGCAGTCAGAGATGTACATCCCCTTGAAACCCCATGTTTCGCGCAAGAGTTGCTGGATAAGAGTGGGGCTTCCACAGCAGGGTTCCCCGTTGAGCGCACTGTAGGCACCCATGACTGCATCGACCCCAGCCTCCTGGACTGCTGCCTTGAACGCTGGAAGATACGTTTCATTGAGGTCTTTTTTACTTACCACTGCATTGAAGGAGTGCCTCTCAGGCTCTGGTCCGCTGTGGGCGGCCAGATGCTTTACACAACTTGCCGTCTTGAGGATGTCTTCTGAGCCTTGCAAGCCTTGTATGAAGGAGACTGCCAAGCGGGAAGTCAGGTATGGATCTTCACCAAATGTTTCCTGTCCACGCCCCCACCTAGGGTCACGGAATATATTGATATTGGGAGACCAGACGGTCAGTCCCTTGTAAATGTCATGATCATGCTCTTGGTTATAGAGATTATACTTTGCCCGTTGTTCTGTGGAAATGACCTCAGCAATAGAGAGAATCAGCTCAGGGTCAAAGAGAGCAGCTAGAGCGATGGCTTGGGGGAATACGGTGGCTGTTCCACTTCGAGCGGCCCCATGAAGGCCCTCGTTCCACCAGTTGTACGAAGGAATCCCCAGGCGAGGAATTGCTGGAGCATCATGCCTGAGTTGGCTTATCATTTCTGGTACGGTCATCTGTTGTACAAGGGTCTGTGCAGTATCAGCCATGGTGTTCTCGCTGGGGGAGTCTGAAAGAATCGGTTTCCAGAGGTGCCTGGAAACCGATATGCAACGATAATAAGCGTAGGTTAACGGGCTGCGTTCAGTTCCTCAAGAATGGTTGGTCCATTGATAGAGTTCCAGAAGTTCTCGTATTCGGCCAAGCCTTGTTCGAGAGAGACGGTACCTACGATGATCTTGGTTGCAATTGACTCACGGGTGCTCTTGATGGAAGGAGCAACACGGTCGTATGCAACGGAGACGCCTACCGGTACATCAGCAGCATGATTCGGTCCAAGGTTGGCCTGCATTGCCTTGATATGCTCGATCTGCTTGGGCAAGCCCTGCTCAAGAGCAGGAGAGAGCTTGAAGGGGAGGTTCTCGATGTCGATGTCAACAAAGGAATCACTGAGATAGTTCAAGGTGTATTTGTAACCACTGTTGGCAGCCTTTGGAGTGGCTTCAATCTGTCCATCCGCATTGAGGGTGAAGTGCTTGCCTTCAAGACCAATACCGAAGAAAGCAGGATACACTTCAGGATCAGTTACGATGGTCTCAAGAACGCGGACAACTGCCTCGGGGTCCTTGGTCTTGGAAGAGACAACGAATGCGGTCTGGGTTGCCTCGTTCAAGCTTCCACCATATCCCTCGGGACCTACGATCTTGTAGACCAGGTGCATCTCGGTGTACTTGTTTGCGGCAGTGGTGTTCTGTACATAGTTGATGTAGTTGGTGACATAGTCGATTGAGCTGGCTGCCTGGGCAGTATAGGTCTTCTCTCTCATTCCACTGTTCTCGGTTGTGATGAATTCCTGATTGAGAACACCATCCTTATAGAGCTGGCGGAGGTAGGTAAGGGCTTTCTTCATCTCTTCAGTCTGGAAACCATCGATGAATTGGCCATCCTTCTCATAGACGCCACCCCATGCGCCGAATGAGTTGTAGAAGAACTGGAAGTTGTCGACCCACTTGGGGAAGTTGAAGGGGATGATCCCACTACCAACAAATTTACCCATTTCCCGGCGGAACTCTTCAGCGGTCGGGGTTGAACTGAGTTCAACTCCGTACTGCTCCATCAAGTCCTTTCTGATGAAGATGGCTTTGCTCTTGGGGTAGTTGTACGGTACAAAGTAGGTCTTCCCATCTATCTGCAGGTCCTTGAACAGGGAAGGGTCGAGCTGGCTGAGTGCCGGGCTGTTCTTGATGTAGTCAGTCAGGTCAAGAATCTGTTCGCGAGCAACCATGGTAGGAATCTTGGTCATTGCCTGGGCAACGACAAACAAATCGGGAACATCCCCGCTGTTTACCAATGTGGCAAGCTTGTCGGTGTATGAGGCAAGGGGTGGAATGATCGGTTCGATGATGGTGTCAGTCTTTGACTCGATCAAGGCGGTAATAGCTCCCTGCAGCTCAGGGTCGGTACTCAAACCATAGGTATTGTCTGCAGTGGCAAGGGTGATGGTAGCTTTTCCCTCACTCTGGCTGTCCTTCTGTCCTGCTGCGCTTACGAATGCAAGACAGAGGACCAATGCTACGAGGGTCAGCAAGAAACGCTTGGTGTGCAACATAGGAATCCTCCTTAAGGTGATAAGGCCAAAAACATTCGGCCTCTTTGTAGCAAAGTATATGAGTCCTTTTTTATCCAGTCGTTAGCATAAAGAGAAAAATAGTTATCCTTTTTCGTATGTACGGTCTTGTTTAACACGAGCCTCCTCTCCTAGAATGAGCAAAGACAATAAACAGAGAGAGGTTCCTGATGTATGTAAGAATTACATCCTCCGGTCGGTTCTACTACAAACAGGGGGAGGGAAAGGCTGAACACTACCATGTGAGCGATTACCAAGTCCAGCTGGTATACGCAGGAACCGCCACAAACTGGTTCGATGGGAAGCCCTATGCATTGGAAGCAGGTGATATTGTATTCTGCAAGCAAGGCCGTCGGCATGCCTTCCAGGCTACCAGCAAGGAAGGGGTAAAGATGCTTGAGGTAAAGTTTGCTGCCTCAGACCCCCATGTGGATGAAGTGTTGCTGGGTATTGAGACCAAGTTTCGAGACCGGGAGAACCAGATCTACAGCTTGCTCAGTAGGATTGTGCTGGAAGGACAGCGTAAAGCGTTGCACTATCGTGCGATGTCCTCTGCCTTGTTGATGGAGTGCTTGCTCTCTATGAACCGGCTCTGCCTCGAACACTCCCTGCCTATCTATGAATCGAGTCCCATCCACCAGCTGAGGGAGAGTTCTCTCTCCGGTAAGTCTGAGCTCTTGAATATGGTTGAAAAGTACATCGATGCACATCTTGACCACTCTTTCAGTGTCCATGAGATGGCCCAGAGTTGTGGGTATAACCAGGATTATCTCTATAGGGTGATCAAGAAACAGACAGGGTTGTCTGCGATCAAGTACATAAATCTGATGAAGTTTGAGAAAGCCCTGTTCCTGATCCAGAACACGGAACAGACGCTGAGTGAGATTGGATTCAGCCTAGGGTTTGAGAATCTGCAGTACTTCTCGAGGTTCTTCAAGCAACACGGTGGCATTGCTCCCTCGGAGTATATCTCCAAGGTACGACTCACAACCCGTACTGACTACTAATCTACGAAAAAAGACAAACTCTCTTCTTATTCTGCCAACGACAAGGCCCTGTATAGGGCGTATACTTCTGTGCAAACAGGAGTCATGGCATGAAGAAAAAACGGTATGCACAGGTGGGAACCGGAGGACGGGCCCGCATGTTCTACGAGGCAATCGCCACCCGATACCAGGATTCAAGCGAGTTGGTCGCTTTTTGTGATATGAGCCAGAAGAGGATGGATTACTCAAATACCATCCTTAAGGACCAATGTGGGCACCCTCCAGTGCCGACCTACAAGAGTGATCAATTTACCCAGATGGTCAAGGAACAGAGACCTGATGTTATTATCGTCACCTCAGTGGACAGGACCCATGACCAGTACATCATAAAGGCGATGGAGTTGGGGTGTGACGTTATCAGTGAAAAACCCATTACCACAGACAGCGAAAAAGCACAGGCAATAATTGACGCCCAGAAGCAGTATGGCAAGACAATCAGGGTGACCTTCAACTATCGCTATGCTCCCCATCATTCGAAGATCAGGGAGTTGATCACCCAGGGAACCATTGGGAATGTCTTTTCCGTACATTTTGAATGGTTGCTCAACACCCAACATGGGGCAGATTACTACAGGCGCTGGCATAGAAACAAACAGAACAGCGGAGGTTTGCTGGTCCACAAGAGTACCCATCACTTCGACCTGGTCAATTTTTGGTTGGGCACCCAGCCAAAGACCGTCTTTGCCTATGGGGATTTGAACTTCTATGGGCAGGCAGCTGCAGAGAAGCGGGGTGTAACGCAGTTCTACTATCGTTGTCATGGAAGTGAGGTGGCCAAGCATGACCCCTTTGCCATCGACCTGGAAAGCAACCCCACGCTCAAAGGGCTCTACCTGGATGCCGAAGAGGAGAGCGGTTATATCCGTGACCGCTCCGTCTTCTCCGATGATATCAGCATCGAGGACACCATGGCTGCCCTTGTACGTTACAAGAGCGGGGCAATGCTCTCATACTCCTTGAATACCTACCTTCCTTGGGAGGGTTTCAATGTTGCGATCAACGGCTCGAAGGGGAGAATTGAATACACCGCACTGGAGAAACCCTACATCAATGCAGGGGGGAAACAGTGTGACGAAGGGGCTACGGTCTATCATAAGGTCAGGGTCTGTCCCTTGCTCGATACTCCCTATGAAGTTGAGGTCGAGAGCCGGGAAGGAGGCCACGGTGGGGGAGATCCAGCGATGCTGGATGATATTTTCCTGGAGAACCCTCCCCATGACCCCCTTTTCAGGAGTGCGGACCACAGGGATGGTATCCGCTCGATTCTTACCGGCATAGCAGCAAACAAGTCAATCGCCAGTGGGCTTCCTGTTGATGTAGATGCCCTGCTTCATTGGTAAATTAGGAGACTCAAGTGAACGATATACTACTGTTCGAAGAGGATTTCTCTTCTTTCCCACTCGGCCCCTTCCCCTACGACAGAGAACATTCTGCCATGGGAGAGTATCATTATTACCCTGATAAAGGGTATCGAGGTGTTTGGCATGACCCTGTTGCCAACTATACCTACAAGGGCCCTACCTGGATTGTGACCAATCCTTCCATGGAGAGCAACCATGTCATGGAACTTTCACGAATCCAGGAACCAGAGGCCAAGGGTACGCTCCCCACCCTGGTATCAGGTGATACCGATTGGCGCGATTACCAGCTAACCATATCACTACGTCCACTCTCCACAGACTTATATAGCGGAGTACTCTTTCGTTACCAGAGCAGTTTACGCCACTATGGACTGTTTTTTACACGAGAGGGCCTTGAGCTTCATCGCATAGACTTGCTTGAGAGGACGGTGATAGGGGCGTGCGCCTTATCCTGGTCTCCCGATGATTTTCAACACCTTGTCATCACCCTTGAAGGAAAGAATATTTCCATCTTTCATGAAGGGGTTCTTGTCCTGACCGCTGAAGATGGTCGCTACGAGCGTGGTGCAATTGCATTGAGTGGATGCATGCCCACCCAGTACAAGAAACTCAGTGTGCACACAAACGAAAAAGGATTACGAATTCTGGAACAAGAGAAACGTTCTCTGAAGACTCGTTTGGAGCAGAAGAGAACACAATTTCCTGGGATGAAACTGCATCGGAAAATCAGCTTGGGGTCCTTTGGAGCAGGGCGGCAGATCCGCTTTGGCCATCTTGCGGGAACCGATGAGCAGTTCTTTGTCATTGCGCAGCATCAGAGGCGTGTATACAAGGATCGCTATCCATTCATCAGTTGCCTGACCGCAGTAAGCCTTGAGACAGGAGAAGTGCTCTGGCAGGTAGGAGAGAGCAGAGAGGATGAGGATGTTATCCACCTCACAACCGACCTTCCCTTCCAGATCTATGATATAGACGGTGATGGTGCCGATGAGGTCATTGCAAGCTGGGATTTCAAGATTTTCTTCCTCGATGGAAAGACGGGAGCTGTAAAATTCCAGATGGACACTCCCTTCAATAGTGAGCCTGCTGATACCCTATGTGGGGTGGAATTTGGTCATCATGCCTTTGACCGGCTCAATGTCGATTCCATCAGGATTGTGAATGTATCAGGGAAGGACCGTCCCAGTGACTTGCTTATCAAGGACCGGTATGCTCGTCTCTGGATTTATGACAACCAAGGGAATCTTCTCTGGACCTTCTCCCACAACAATACGGGTCACTTTCCCTACGCCTATGACTTCAACAAGGACGGGAAGGACGAGATTTTCAGCTGTTACAATATGATCGACAGTAAGGGGAACCTTCTCTGGGAGCTGCCCATCTCCACCGACCATACCGATGAGATCGTTATCGGGCCAATCGATCCTGATGAGGAAGACCTCTTGGCAATTGTGTCGGGCTGGGAAGGATTCATGTTGCTTCGCCCTGATGGCACCATCCTTAAGCGGACCATCAACGGTCACGGGCAGCGAATCAGTGTAGGGAACTTCCTGCCTGATATGCGTGGATTGGAAATTTGTACTACCACCTACTGGGGCAGCCAAGGTATTGTGTATATGCACAACTGCAAGGGTGAAGAGCTATGGCATCGTGAGATGCGTAGCAATGGAGCGGTTATCGCTCCGGTTAATTGGGATGGCTCCTCCCAGGATTTGATACTGCTCAGTGCAAATGTGAAGAGTGGGGGTTTGATGGATGGAGAGGGGAATGTTGTTGTCTCTTTTCCTGACGATGGTCATCCTGAGCTTTGCTGTGAAGTACTTGATGTCACCGGTGATGAGCGTGATGATATCATCGTATGGGACCAGAAGGAGCTATGGGTGTACACCCAGGACAGGGAGCAACCAGAGCGTGAGAAGACGTATGTCCCTGTAAAATATCCCATGTACAATGCATCCAACTACCGGGGGGAATATTGTTTTCCCAGGTTTGTTAAAAAGTCCTCAGAGAAGTGAACATCCTTAGTACCGGTCCCAGAATGGAGGTTCATCGTGCTTGCCTGGGATGTAGATTCTATCAGAGTGGAATGCGCTGATGATCAGGGGAACAAAGAGGATATCACCGTAGCGGAAGGGGTAGAGCATCTCTCCGAGGAAGTATGCTGATAGGATTACCATGAGGCTGAAAAGCAGCATTGAGGTAGGCAGCAGGCGGTAGAGGCTGAAGAGGATTGCCAGGAAGGGAATTGCAGCAAAGATCCCGAATGCTGCAATCATCCACAGGTATGAGTTTGGAAGGCCTCTGCTTGCCAGGAAGGACGGGGTGAACCCACTAAGCAGTTTCTTTGGTGTCAGTTCATCCAGGAACCTTGTTGCTGCACTAAGTCTTCCTGTATTGGTAAACCCCAATTTTCCAAACTGGGAGTAGCGATAGAGGTGGGGAACAAGGAGCGCAAGTGCTATGATGATCATGATCAACGCAAGCAGAAGCGGGAGCCGATAGTACTTCAGCCAGTGGGTTCCAGAATCGACATAGTAATAGGCGATGAAGCGAATATTGATTATGACGATTACCACCAGGAACAACATTGATATGATGATTGCAGCCCGTCCTCTGGCACAGTAGGAGAGTACCGCTGAAACAATGGCCGGCCAGATGGCTGGTCGGTATCGTTTGTTGTAGAAGTCCGAGATGTAGAGTAGCCCTTCTCCCAGGAACATGATACTTGCTATATAGGTAAGGGGAGCCTTCTTGATACCACTCAATGTGGGCAGGTCTGTCATGATAGTCCAGACTGCGACGGCGAGAAGCGCAGAGGAAACAATAAAAAAAATCCGGAAGGTCTTCCTGGACCATCTGGAGTACACAAGCAGGATACCGATACTGAACCCCGCCAGTGTATAGCCCAATCCACTCAGGAGGGATACCCCTTGTCCTTGGGTGACCTTCCCGTAGATCAGGAGAAGGACCAACGTACCACCGATGAGATAATCGACCAATTCCATGGCTTTTCGTTGGGTGGCCACAGTAATGATGGTACACAGGGAAGCCAGAGCGAAAGAGATGATCGCTATATTGGGGATAGTGAAAATAATATCAAGCAACAGTAGCAATAGATAGGAGGGGAGCAACACCTGTAGCAGCAAGGGAGTAGAAGGAAGTGTGGTCTCGGGTTCCTGCATCAACAGTCTATATTTCATGCACGCTCTCCGGTTCCCTCCTCTCCTGAGGAGGGACAGTGTATCTTTTTAACGGGATGAGGCTTTCGTCAACAGCTTGACTTCTCGACCACTCCCATTACCGGACATGAGTGCGGTCAAGGCCTTGTCGTGTGCCTTGATAGCTTGCCGCTCCTGATAGGAGGGTTTTCCTGCAATATTATTCAGGACAACACCAGAGAGAGGCAGGTCGCAGAGTCCAAAAGTGTGAAGCAGTGCCTTGAGCATCTTACGCGAACCTATGAAGCTACGGATGTTCAGGATCAATCCATTGGTGGCTCTCGAGACGGCAAGCAGATTCGAGGCAGAGCGGAAGGTTGGTCCGTCGATAAGCACCACATCATAGAGAGCGGAAACACTGCCAAGGTACTCGATAAACTGTGGACTGTTGAGGATCTGCCCCAACTCCTTTGGACTTGCATCCATTGATGCAATGGTAAGTTCAGGGTCTTCACCAGCAGGTTTGCACGGCTTATCGAGGGAGAACGTTTTGAGGTGGGCCGCTGAAGCGATTTCCACATGGCTGGTAATCTTTGCGTAGAGGCGTTGGTAGTTCATTCCCTCGTTCGCGGTACCAATTACGAGAACCTTCTTTCCACTCTTTACCATGGAGAGTGCTGTATTGAGCGTGGTATAGGAAGTTCCTTCTCCATAGCTCAAGCTTCCCAGGGTAAAGATATTGGTGTTTGGTGCATACATCATAATACCGGCAAGATGGGTATAGGCGCTTCCTGCAGCCGAATCAGGGTGCTCAAGAATTTCCATCTCGGTATTGATATCCTTGCTTCCCGGGGGGATGGTGGTAAGAAGTTTTCCTTCTTTTCCCAGTATTCTGGTGAGGGACTGTTCGTCGTCAATCGTGTCAGAGAGGTATTCAGCAAGCAGGGTCGCGAGCAGGGCAAGTGCTGCTCCCAGCAGTACACCCACTGCCAGGATAAGGAGGTTGTTTGATTCCCCATCCTCATTCACTAGTTTCACTGGTTCCACTTCCTGCATGGCAGTACGCTCTGAGGAAAGGAATGAGTCGAGGGATCGTATCTGAGAAGTCAGACTTACGGAAGTACTGGTCTCTCTGGAAACCTCATTACGGAGTTCTGAGTATTCGAGCTGGAGGTTGGTAACAGTTTTCAGCTTATTTAGATATTCGCTTTCCAACCCACTAAGGATTGAAAATTTCACACTTGATGTGATGCTACGCGTTCTTGCAAGGGCATCAAGTTCCTCGAATCCTTGGGAGCGGAAAAGCTCAGAGAATTGTGCTTCCAAGTCTGTGAGAGCAAGTTCCAGTTCCGGGTTACGTACTACGTTCTCTTCAGATGTATTTGATTGTACCAGCAATCGAGCGATTTCATCATATAGGTACTGTCTATAAGCATCTGAATACTGAGAGGTTAAAAGAAGGGTCTGCTCATCTTGTACCCCAAGAGATTGGAGAGTTCCCTCCAAAGATGTTTCAGGAGCAATTTCACCAACCTCACCAAGCTGGAGCTGGATAAGGGAGAGAATTCGCTGATATGCCGATTTATTTGCTTCCAAAGAGAGAATGTCTGTCTCTTCCTGGAAGGCAGCTAATGATGCCTTGCTTGATTCAAGAAGAGTAGTACTCTCTTCCAACTGCCTATCCAAGGCATCATGCTGCAAGGTAAGGTCAGTATTTGCAAAGGCAAGGAGGGATGCAGAGAATTCACTGGTAAGAGCATTCAGAAAATCTTGTGCAAATACTGGGTTGGAGTGTTCAAGTGAGATGGAGAGGGCATTGGTGTCCTTTATCTCACTGGTAGTGATTGCTTCCTGCAGGCCTTTGAATTTCTTTTTGTCAGTGAGCAGGTCTTCATAGGTGGAGCCATCCTTCCTCTGGTAGGAGGCAAGGTTTAGTTTTCCCAAGGCATTCCGAACGGTTTCATCACGCCTGAGGAACTGGAGTTCAGTAGTTATGTTCCTGATATCACTTCTGGAAGTATTCCAGGCAGTGAGGTTCTTGATCGACTCCACGCTTACCGTGGTTGTTGCGGTATAGGTGGGATCATTCATCAAGATATATCCCACACAGGCAAGGACGATGATACCAAATACGATCAGAAGCAGTTTAAAATGCTTCAATACAATGCCAATAAGCTCACTTATGCTGATGCCTTCGTCCTCGTACAACGTTTCTTCCATACCTGGGTCCCCATTTTTCTATGCAAAAATTTTGAGGCAATTCCGCTTTCCCGACGAAATTCTCTCTTGTGCAAGAACTGCTCTGCCAACAAGCATACTTGGGTGTACGGTACGAAGGTGTGCATAGTAACCTGTTGTTAGAGTGATTTCTTAAACCATTAAACGATATCATGTGTAGTGGTGAAAGTAAATATAGATTAGAAAAACGATTAGTTGCCAAATTGCTGGAAATGTATAGCTTTGTATTGAAAAGCTACCCTGAAAGATTAGTTATGAGCATCTTGTTGAGAAGTACAAAACACTATTGACCGGCACGCTTTCTCCCCTCACAATGCTAGCCATGAAGAAGTGGAAAGCCCCAGAGAAGAAATCATTCCGTCAGGCCTTGAGGGAGAAAGATAGTGCACGAATCGTGCACTACGTCCTGCGTTTCATTGTTGTCTTGGTATTGGTTGCCCAGATCTTCAATGGCAACTACGAGAACGTGTTTCTCTGTGTGCTCACCCTTATCCTGTTTGCCATTCCTTCCCTGATCGAAACCAACACACGAATCGACATCCCCGATACCTTGGAGAACATCATCCTCTTCTTCATCTTTGCAGCCGAGATACTCGGGGAGATGCGCTCCTACTATGTGACCTTTCCCTTCTGGGATACCCTACTGCATACGTTCAACGGTTTCTTGGCAGCTGCAATCGGCTTCTCCCTGGTGGATATTCTCAATCAGAATGAGCGATTCTCCATCCGTCTCTCTCCCTTCTTTGTTGCCATTGTTGCCTTCTGTTTCTCCATGACCATTGGAGTAATCTGGGAGTTCTTTGAGTTTTTCATGGATGTGGTCTTTCGCTTGGATATGCAAAAGGATACCGTTCTTACCACGATTCGCTCAGTCTCCCTGGACCCGACAAACAGCCAGAGGGTTATCACCATCACTGGCATTGAAGAGGTAGCGGTCAATGGAAAGCCATTGGGAGTAGGTGGGTATTTGGATATTGGGCTCTTCGACACCATGGAAGATCTATTCGTCAATTTCATCGGTGCCCTTGCCTTCAGTATCGCCGGCTATTTCTATGTGAAATACCGCTCCAAGAAAGCTGGGTTTCTTAAACACTTCGTACCGACATTGGGTGAGAGGGAAGAACCCCGGTAGAGAGACGGTTCAGCTCTTTCGCAGTTTCCTGATCGAACGGTTGAGTTTTGGCCGGAGTATCAGTTTGTAGGCTAGGCAATGTGTCCTTCTCTCAGCTTCAGGATAGGTGCTGAAAAAGGAATCTGGGTCGTTGAAGGTGTGAAGGCTCTCCCTGATCGCCTTGCTCTGGATCTCCGTTTCTCCTTCTTCCCAGCTGATCGGGGGATTCCTAAAGTGGGTCACGGCGATTCCGTAGCCATAAAAGCTCCCGATGAAGTTGGCAAACTTCTGTTGGAGCTTCTCTAGATAGGAGCGGTCAACAATATGTCCCCCGACCTCAATCCACTGATTTTGGTAATATAATTCTACCCATGCATGGTGCAGATGTCGTGGACTGAAAAGGAAAGAGACCTCACCAAGTAATCCACGGTGGATTACCTTGCTGATCATGGCCGCTTTCAGCCTGCAAGGGACTCCAACTGCACGAAGCAGTGCCATCAGGAGCGTGGTCTTTGTAAGGCAGTTTCCCATGCCTTGGGCAAGCACCTGTGAAGCAGGCACTCCAAAGTGCTCACCATACCCAAAGGGGATGGCATCACGAACAAAGGTATAGACTGCGGCAATACGACTGCCAGGAGTAGGGAGGGCAATCCACCCCTGTTTTTGGATGAGTGCTGCGATAGTAGGATGTGTATAATCAAGGAGTGCTGTCTGTTCTGTATATCGTTGCTCGTCTAAATCCATCAATACCTCTTTTGGTTACCAGTATACGCCCATGAGCGTATAGTTACCAGACATGAGTATATTATGAGTAATCCGTATAAGCATTAGACAGAAAGATAAAGCTGTACTACGATACAAAGAAGGAGATGGTAATGGATACACTACATGCGCTGATGAAGGGCCCGCTCCCTTCCCTGTTTTTCTGCATTGGCAAGCCGGTGGTGGGAAACCCCACACAATATATGATGGAGAAAGCCTTTTTAGATATGGATTTCCCTGGTCAGTACATCACCTGCGAAGTACAACCTGAAGACCTGCAAACAGCATTGGAGGGTTTGAAGGCCCTGCATGTTGCCGGTGGCAACGTCACCGCCCCCTTCAAACAAAGGGTCTTTCCCTACCTGGACAGTTTCACTGAAAGTGCGCGACTCAGCAATGCGGTGAACTGCATAACCTTACAGGCTGATGGCACCTACCAAGGAGACAATACCGACGGAAAGGGGTTCCTGCAATCGCTGAAGGAGCAGGTAAGCAATCTCAGTGAAAGGCGCGTGGTACTCTTTGGATCCGGTGGAGCTGCCTCTGCCATTGCCGTAGAATTGGTCCTCTCTGAAGTGAAAGAAGTCATAATGGTAAACCGAACCAGAGAGAAAGCAGAAGCACTTGCTGAGCGTTTACAGGGCATCACGAAAACCAAGGTATCTACCCAGCCTTGGGAGGGTACCTATCAGATAGAAGAAGATGGTTTGGTGGTGGTACAGGCCACCAGTGTTGGGTTATTTGATGAAAAGGGCTGTATCGATGTTGCATTCTCCCAGGGCCTAAGGGATGTCATCGCCTGTGATGTGGTGTTCAATCCCACCGATACAGCTTTCTTGAAGCGAGCAAGGGAAGCGGGAGCTGCTACCCTTGATGGACTGGGAATGTTGGTGAATCAGGGTGTACTTGGCATTGAGAATTGGACCGGTATGGTTCCTGATGCTCAGGTGATGAGGTCGGCACTGACAGAGGCCTTTTCACTCTGATGACAAACAGATATCAAATACTGTACTATGGGCGACTATGAACTACTACTTCATTGCTTGCAGGACAGGACGAGAAGAGTATGTGAAGGCTCATCTGCTCAAATTCTTCAGTCGTGAACTTGAGGAAGAGGAAGTGATGGCCTTCATTCCCATGCGCCGGATGATCGACCGTCGCAAGGGAAAGAAGATCATGACTGACCATCCTATACTCCCTGGGTACCTGTTGCTCTCCAGTGAGGTGTCATTACAGGATTTCAGTCGGGATGTACTGAAGCTTCCTGGTTGTTATGGATTCCTGAGAAACTTGAACAAGACCATTGAGCTACAGGGTCCTGATTACGAGTATGCTGCTTGGATTATGCACAATAAGGGTACCATCAGGCCATCGAAAGTAGTCTATAAGAAGGGAGAGCCGATTAAAATTATCGACGGGCCGATGCAGGACTTCATGGGTACGATCGTGAAAGTTGATTATCGTCACAGCAGGGTCATGGTCGAATTCCAGTTTGCAGAGGTGATCAGGCGTGTGAGTATGCCGGTGGAGTTTGTTGAATCCAGTAGGTAGCTGGAAAGAGAGTTTTCTCTACGATTCATTTACAGGGCATGAGCGGCATGGTATAGTAGCGCTACCCGAGCTCCTGTGTCACAAGAAAATTTGTGCTACACGTTCTGCATAGGAGCAGAAGAAGATAGAGACCAGGGGTGATGTTGTATGAGTGAAATGGTGAAGAGTCGTTATATCCGCTGGGTTGTCCTAATGGCAATGGATGCATTTTTTTTGTTTGCTGCCGGACTGCTGGCTTCCTGGGTGGTTTTTCAGACCTTGCCTTTCAATTTTGATTCGATACTCTATTTTAATATTCTTGCCACCATCCTACTCCTTTTCGCCGTTCGTTTTTACCATATCAGAATCAGTGAGAGCTCCCTCGACCTGCTCGGTCGTGGTTTGACCGCGTTTATTCCGGTAACCATCCTCGGGATACTCCTTATTGGTTTTTATCTCGGCTTCCAAAGTGATTGGATCCCATTCATCGTCAGTACCGACATCTTTGGCTTTCTCCTGGTGATGGGTTTTCGTGTTTTTTACCGGTCTGTTTTGGTGTTCAGAAATAAACAGAGCAACAACCAGCATCCTCGAGCTGTCATCTATGGGGCAGGGGAGCTGGGAAATACCTTGGTAAGACAGTACCAAAAAGGGAAACTCCCCTATCATATTGTAGGATTTGTCGATGATGAAGTGCATCTCCACGGCACATACATGCTCGGGGTGAAGGTCTACGGGAGTGTAAGGGACTTGCCTCAGGTTCTCCAGAACCTGAAGGCCAAGACACTGATCATTGCCATTACCCAGATTGACCAGGAGAGAATGCTTCTGGCTGTCGATGCGGCAAAGGAAGCAGGTTGTGATATTAAGGTTATCCCTTCCCTCTTTGAGATGCAGGAGGGCCAGAAAGAGCTGGACCTCAGAAATCTTGACTATGCAGACCTTCTTGGTCGTCCCCTGATCAACATCGACAAGGAGCCAATCAGGCAGATGGTCCGGGGAAAACGTGTTCTGGTTACCGGAGCCGGTGGGAGTATCGGCAGCGAGATCTGCCGGCAGTTGCTTTCCTACGGTCCTGAGCAGCTCCTGCTGCTCGATGTTGATGAGACAGAGCTCCATGACCTCTCCCTGCGATTGCATAACTACCAGAAGGAGTGGAGTGACTTGGTCATTCCCATTGTCTGTGATATCAAGAACCGAAAGAAGATTGACCGTATCATGACGCAGTTCAAGCCACAGTTGGTCTTCCATGCTGCAGCCTACAAGCATGTGCCGCTTCAGGAACTCTATCCAGAAGAGGCCATCACGACCAATATCAATGGCTCCTATGCAGTGCTTAAAAGTGCCAAGGAGCACCAGGTTGAGAAGGTCGTGGTCATCTCCACCGACAAGGCGGTGAACCCGACCAATGTAATGGG
Organism: uncultured Sphaerochaeta sp.; assembly: GCF_963676285.1. Classification (NCBI taxonomy): domain Bacteria; kingdom Pseudomonadati; phylum Spirochaetota; class Spirochaetia; order Spirochaetales; family Sphaerochaetaceae; genus Sphaerochaeta; species uncultured Sphaerochaeta sp. Next base: position 1,424,692 of record NZ_OY781063.1, on the reverse strand, counting down.
AGCTACCAAGCGGGTGGTCGAGTTGATGGCCGGCATGCTTAACAGCAAGGAGACAGAAATTGTCTGTGTACGCTTTGGCAATGTACTGGGAAGCCGGGGAAGCATGCTTCCCCTCTTCATGGACCAGATCAAGGCAGGGGTTCCCATAACCGTCACCCATAAGGACATTATCCGTTACTTCATGGCAATTCCTGAGGCAGTTGGCTTGGTGTTCAAGGCCGCCAGTATGGCTAAGGGTGGAGAGGTGATGGTCCTGGATATGGGCCAGCCAGTCAAGATCTATGACTTTGCAGAGAAGCTCGTGAAGTACTATGGGGATAGCAGGAGCCAGGTCATCGTTACTGGTCTCCGCCCAGGAGAGAAGCTCTATGAGGAACTTCTTGCCAACAAGGACACCACCATTGCTACCGAGGAGAAGCTGGTCTTCAAGGCAAAGGTGAACAACCACACCATCAGTGAGCTGTCCTTCCTGAATCACTATCTCACATCCTTTGAGAAGTCCACTCCTGAGGTGATGCTGAAAATGCTCCATGAATTGGTTCCTGAGTTCAAGGATCCAAAGATGTAGGGTGTTAAGCCAAGTATGAAAAGGATCAATATCTCAGGACAAGTTTTGAACTCAGGAGGCGTTGCCTCCTTTTTCACCCCAATGGACGGGGTATCTCACCTTGTTTTGCTCTCGCTTCGTTGGGTAATGAATATATAAACTGTAACAGAATCTCAATTCTTGTGGAGCTGTATATACGGCCTTTCTGCATCTAATAATTTGTTCTTCAAGCAATTGTTGACGGTTAAAAATCAGCTTATCAGATTCTAATAATAACTCAATGATGGCTTCTTCTGCTGCACCTTCACAAATGCAGGCAATAAGATTAGATAGTTTCATTTTCTCATCCTACACAAGTGTTCTTATTACAATTCTTTTTAGGTTCATATAAGCGTCATACAAGGGGACTGTTCCTTCTAAGTATCCACTTTGGTATGCATCGCTTTTATTTATATCATTACGTGTAAGGATTTTTGAAAGATTCTCTACAGTAATCCCAGCTTTATTTCGCGCTATGTAGATAGTATCGTTACGAGAAAATTCATCAAGTAGCTCTGGATAGTGTGTAGAAAAGAGTAGTACAGCTCCTTTTGGGTTGCAATCCTGGTCCATAAAAAAACGGATTAGTGTGACCACAATTTCCTTATTGAAGTGGTTCTCTATTTCATCAACAAGTAAATATCCACCGACTTTAAGAATTTTTAAGGCGTTCAGAAATAGTGTAATACCTTTAATTGTGCCCGATGAAAGGTATCTGTTCAGTTCAGACAACTGATGGAAGATAAGTTCTTCTTTGTTCTTGAACTTAAGTCGGATTTCCTGATCTTTAAACTGTTTCTCAATAGTAAGGTATTCAATGCTAGGGTCGAAAAATTCTATCAATTCGTGTGGGATTTCTGCGTTTAGACCTAATAGGTTGTTGTTGGTAAAGCGAAGCATGTCAACTATTGAGATTCGCTCGGCTTGGCGTTTATTAAAAGCAACCATGATACTGACGTCGTCAAGAAGATAAGCCTCTTGCTGATTTCTCATCTGCTCCTGTTTGAAAGAAGAGACATCAAATAAGGCTTTTTTACTCTTGGCGCTGGTAATTGATTTAGAGTGTAAAGTCTCCTCAACGATGATGAATCTGTCATCTTGTTTTTTAATAACAGTATGAAGCATATGAATCGCATGATCATTTGCATAGAAAAAAATTGTGAATGATACGATGTCTTGATCAAGTAGCCCATCAAATATTTCAATACTATCGATAATGCTTATGGGTTCATTATTCAACAATCGAAATGAGAAATTAACGACCTTCAGGAGTGTTGTTTTTCCAGATGCATTTATACCAGTGATTGCAATTACATTGTTTTGATAGTAGTTCGAGAATAGGCGGTGCATTGTTTCGGCAGATTCCGTAGAGACTCTTTGAAGTGCAAGAAAATCCACCTCTACATCAGAAGAGAATAATGGTAATCCTGATGCTCGTATCTTAAGTATTTTCATACAACCCTCCATCTATAATCGTAAACAGTGTTTTTACTTACTATTATTATTGCACAATCGCGGTATTATTACAAATAAAAACGTAAAATATGTTTTTAAATGTATATTCTTCAAAAGAATTACATAATTCAGTCCATTTTCATGGTCAGATACCAGACAGAAATACAGAATTGTAGTAATATTTCTGTATGAAAACACCTATTCGTTCCTTGGTTGTCCTGTTTGTTCTGCTGGCCTCTCTCTCTTCCCCTCTGTTTGCAGTGGGAAGTGAGTACTCCCAGGCCTTGGGTGTCCAAGGTGGACGCTTGGCCGGGGTTGGTATCAGTTACCAGAAGTGGTTGGATGACTTTGGCTACCAGGTAGCAGGTGGTTTGATCTACCACCCAGAGATGGAATATGGCTATGACGAGCTGGTCTATAACATTGGGCTTGAGTTGCAATACCCGTTGGTATACCACGAGGCAAACTCATGGCTTGCAGGAACACTTTATTTGGTGGGTGGAGTACACCACCAAGGATACAAGGAAGCAGAACTTGTCTCCTTTGACCCTGATGTGTATCGCTCTGGGCCGCTCATCCTCAATATAGGCATTGGAGGAGGAATCGGAGTGGAGACCATCTTCTTCAAGCACTTTGCCATCAGCACAGAGTTTGTCTATGTGGGGATGTATGAGATCACCTCTTCCACGTTTGTGGTAGATATGTATCCTCAGGTAAGCCTCAGATATCGGTTCTAGTACCAAGAATACCTGACTCTCATCTGCAAGAAAGCCGTACCATACTCGCAGCAAAGATGATACACTGGCCTACATGGAGAAGATTGTAGGAAGGGCTGATGTAGCAAAGGCAGCAGGGGTAGCGGAGTCCACGGTCTCCCGTGCACTCAACGATTCCCCTCTTATCAGTGATGAGATCAAGAAGAAGGTACGACTGGCTGCAGAAGAGCTGGGATATGTCCCTTCACGGACTGCTACGCTCTTTGCAAGTAATAGAAGCTTTGCCATCGGCTTTGTGGTTCCCTACTACAAGAAGATCTTGCCCTTTACCCGTTCCTATTTCCCAGCCCTCCTCGATGGCTTGTTGCTTGGAACACTGAACCACAACTACAATGTTGGGATTATCTTTGAGAACTATCTGGGTAAGTACCGCAGTTACCGTGACCTTATCACCAGCCATAGCTATGATGGCCTGATCTTTGCCATCACCAAGGACCAGTTTCCCGAGATCGATCCCCTTATCGAGCACAACCTCCCCTTTGTGTTGGTGAACAACTACCGAGAGGGGGCTGCAAGCATCTATGCACGTCCTGATGAGGGGATGAGGAAGGCGTTTGCCCATGCCCATGAGCTTGGGCACCACCACATCGGATATGTGACGGGGGACCTGCAGTTCAAGAACGGCAAGGACAGACTCCAGGCCTTCGAGGAGCTTGCCTCCTACTACCACTTGCAGACAACCATTGTCGAAGGAAATTTCTCCAGAAACTCAGGCTTCAATGCCTTTAGACAGTTCGGGAAGAAAGAGTCTCTGATTATGACTGCCAGTGACCGGCAAGCCTTCGGCTTTCTCCAGGCCTGCAGTGAACACTCCAAGAAGGTTCCCCAGGATATCTCCCTTATCGGGTACGACAACTTCCAGCCTGCTGGTACCAGTACTCCTCCCCTGACTACAGTCGATCATCCGATCATGGAAATGGGAGCTGAAGCCGTACAGATGTTGATCGGTATGATCGAGCACGGAAAAGAAGCAGAACAGAGATGGGCGGAGACCGGTTTTGTGGTGAGAAAGTCCACCCGATCCCTGGGAGAATAAATGATGAAACTCGTCATAGTGGGATGTGGAGGAATGGGTTGGTACCAAGCCCAGAAGTTCCAGGCCTTGGGTGCCCGGATTGTAGGCGCAATCGATCATAATGAGGAGCATCTGAGGGGTTTCTGCGAAGCCTTTGGGGTGGAAGAGAGCTATAAGAGTCTCGATATGATCTCCCGCTTCTCAGCCAAGGCCGATGCCCTGAGTTGCTGTCTCCCTGATTGTTTTCACGCCCTCTGCTGTGAGGCAGCGGTGAGAGCAAATCTGGCACTCTTCTGTGAGAAGCCGCTCACCGCAACCCAGGAAGAGGCTGATTTATTGGCGAGGCTCCCGAGGAGCCAGCCATTCATGGTCAATTTCTCAAAGCGCCATACGCCCTCTCTCTCTGCAGTACAGGAGGCTCTCTCCCGTGGTTTGCTTGGCACGCTGGAGAATGTCACCATCTCATACCTGCAGAGCTGGTACAAGAGCCATGTCTGGGGAGACCCCGAGGAGGTTTTTCGTTGGAAGTGGAGACTGCTAAGTGAATACAATCGGGATGGTTGCCTCTCTGACCTCGGCAGCCACCTCCTTGATCTGCTTTTCCTGCTCTTTGGAAACGTCCGCTTTGAGAAGAAGACCCTCGTCGTCACTTCACCTGCCTTGGTTGAGTATGATGCCTTGTTAAGTGTTGGGAACCATATCCCTTGCACATTGCACTGCTCTTACCAGGATCCTGCTTGGGATGATTCATTGCAACTTACCATAGAGGGCAGTGAAGCCACGCTCACGATGAATACTTCCCTCGATAGGAAGCAGGTGGTCATTGCCAGTAAGGACGGAACTATCACGAAGCTGGAGGGAAATCGTCCAGTTTCGACCTATCAGAAGTTTTTTGATGCTGTTGTAAGTGGAACCTCTCTTCCTCCAGCATTTGAGGATGGATACCGGGTCCAGAAACTCTTGGAGGAGATGCGATGAAGAACATACAGCTTGGGGCACTGCTCTTTGCCAAAGAGGTAACCTCCGCTAATCTTGAGAGGCTGAAGGATGCAGGGTTCGAAACCCTCAGCATCTGTTTCTGGGAGACCCTTGGCGGAACCGATCTTACCAGTCTTGCTCGCACTACGGAGGAAGCAAGGCTTCCTGTCAAGGCAATCTCTGTTTGGGGTAATCCTTTGGCAAATGACGAGACCCTCCGTGGTGTGCATACCCTTATAGAGCAGGCTCCACAGTTCGGGAATCCGTTTGTCTCAACGTTTGCAGGTCGTGTTCCATCTAAAAGTGTTGAGGCATCGCTTCCCTTGTTCAAGGAAGTGTTCAGTGAATTGATTGATCAGGTCCACCGTCATGATTGCAGGGGATTGCTCCTGGAAAACTGTAGGATGGGAGACCTCTGGAAGCGTGGCGCTTGGAATATTGCCATCAATGATGCAGCATGGTCCCTCATCTTCTCCACCCTCGATGATCCCCTTCTTGGCCTCGAGTGGGAGCCGTGTCATCAGGTGGAGGCACTGCTCGAGCCGCTTGCCCAGCTGAGACGTTGGAAGGGGAGGGTTTTTCATGTACATGGCAAGGATGCCCATGTTGATCATGCCCTCCTTAGTGACATCGGGCTCTATGCCCCAGAGAAGGCGATCAAAGCTACCTTGCCTGGCTGTGGCGATACCAATTGGCAAACACTGATGCAAATTCTTGTGGACGGAGGGTACCAGGGAAGCATTGAGATAGAGGCGGGTGGATCCTCGTTTTTCAGCGATTTTGAGGAGAAAGTTGCATCCCTTGAGTACCTTAAAAAATGTCGCAGTAGTCTTCGATAGCCCATACACGCCCTTGCAAAACTCAGAAAACATGGTACGATTATCACGTGCAAAACACATACGTGCGATGCTTTTCGGGATGTTATGCACGCACGTGCATAGGAGGAAAACATGGATCGAATTGCCTATGGAATGATTGGAGGTGGAAAGGGAGCCTTTATCGGGGATGTACATCGTAAAGCTATCCGTCTCGATGATCTTGCTGTCTTGAAAGCCGGTTGTTTTTCCCGGGATGTGGAGAAGTCAAAAGCATTTGGGACAGAGCTCGGTATTGCAAGTGATCGTCTCTATGCCGACTACCGTGAGATGGCAGAGAAGGAAGCAAGCAGGGAAGACGGCATAGCCTTTGCTGTTTGCGTTACACCAAACGCTTCCCACTTTGACATATGCAAGGCCTTCCTCTCCCAGGGGATTCATGTTGTCTGTGACAAGCCCCTGACCTGGACAATTGAACAGAGTGAAGAGCTGGCTGAAATCTGCAAGAAGAAGAACCTGCTTTTTGGTGTTACCTATACCTACACTGGATATCCTGCAGTGAAGCAGATGAGAAAGATGGTCCAGGATGGAGTGCTGGGGAAAATTAGGTTCGTGAATGCCGAGTATCCACAGGACTGGCTGGGTAATCCCGTCGATGAACATAGCTCCATTGCTCCCTGGAGAATGGACCCCAAGGTATCGGGGGCAACAAACTGTCTTGGTGATATCGGAAGCCATATCGAGAACATGGTGGCTACAGTTACCGGGAAGAAGATCAAGAAGGTATGTGCACGTCTGGACAGCTTGGTTGAGGGCAGGACGTTGGATGATAATGCCTCGGTGATGGTTGAGTACGAAGGGGGAGGCAAGGGCCTGTACTGGTCAAGCCAGATTGCCTTCGGCTATGACAATGCCCTCCGTATCCGCATCTTTGGTGAGAAAGGGAGCTTGGAGTGGCTTCAGGAGGACCCTGACTACTTCACCTTTACCCCGTGCGATGGGCCGAAACAGAGGTGGAGTCGTGGTCGTGAGGCGTTCGACCCGGTAGCCCAGCAGTACTCCCGTGTGCCGGCAGGACACCCCGAGGGTCTCTACGAGGCATTTGCCAATATCTACAAGCCTTTCATCCTGGCACTTGGGAAACACCTTCGTGGAGAGAAACTGGTGCCCTCCGATCTTGACTTCCCAGGAGTCGAAGAAGGGCTTGATGGTGTGAAATTCATCAACCGGTGCCTGGAGAGCAGCAAGCAAGGCTCTGTTTGGGTCGACCTATAAGAAATCATAAAAAGGAGCAAATCCATGGCTAGAATGGTAACAATCTTTACAGGACAGTGGGCAGATCTTCCCTTTGAGAAGATGTGTGAGACCGTAAGTGAAATGGGGTATGACGGGGTTGAGATTGCCTGTTGGGGTGATCACATGAATGTTGAGAAGGCTGCAAAGGATCCTTCCTATGTAGCTGACAAGAAAGCAATCCTGAAGAAATACAACCTTGGTTGCTATGCCCTGGGAAACCATCTTGCCGGACAGTGCGTCGGAGATGCCTTTGGTGATCCCCGTCTTGCTGGTTTTGCCCCCAAGAGCCTCAAGGGTGATGATAAGGCAATCCGTCAGTGGGGAATCGACCAGATGAAGTACACCGCCCAGGCAGCAAAGAACATGGGTTGCTCGGTGGTTACCGGATTCATGGGGAGCCCGATCTGGAAGTATTTCTACTCGTTCCCTGCCAACTCAGAGCAGTTGATCGAGGATGGCTACCAGGAGATCTACGACCTCTGGACACCGATCCTTGATGAGTTTGACAAGCAGGGCGTGAAGTTTGCTCTTGAGGTACACCCCTCTGAGATCGCATACGACTATTACAGCACCCAGCGTCTCCTGGAGAAGTTTAAGAAGAGAGAAGCTCTTGGTATCAACTTCGACCCAAGTCACCTTCAGTGGCAGGGAATCGATCCTGCACTCTTCTTCCGTGATTTCGCTTCCCATATCTACCATGTGCATATCAAGGATAGCTTGGTGAAGCTGGACGGCAGGAGCGGTATCCTTGGATCCCACCTTGCCTTCGGTGATTTGAGAAGAGGGTGGAATTTCGTCTCCCCAGGTCACGGGGATGTCGACTTTGACATGATCATCCGCGAAGCGAATGCCGCAGGATACCACGGGCCCTTGTCCGTTGAATGGGAAGACAATGGCATGGATAGGTTGTTTGGTGCGAGTGAAGCACTTGAACTGGTGAGAAGAGTTGATTTCGAACCCTCGAATGTTGATTTCGATGGAGCAATGGAGAATTGATGGACGAACCCAAGATCCTTCTCAGTCTGGAAGGTATAGTCAAGGAATTCTCATCTGTCCGTGTCCTGGACCGGGTCTCCTTCTCCATACGGGAAGGAGAGGTCATGGGGCTTATCGGGGAGAATGGGGCTGGTAAATCCACGTTGATGAAGATTCTCAGCGGAATCTACCAGAAAACTGAGGGAACCATCCGCTTGGATGGCCAACTTACCAATATTCCCGACTATATCACGGCAAAGAAACTGGGGATTGGTATCGTTCCCCAGGAGTTCAACCTGATCAATTACCTGACGGTATTCGAGAACATTTTCCTCGGAAACGAGATTCATAAGGGGCTTCTCCTGGATAAGGCAAAGATGCGGGAGGAAGCGAGGGCTCAGCTTGAGCTTTTAAAGATGCCCCTTGATGTGAACAAGTATATCAGTGAGCTCTCTGTTGCAGAGAAACAGATGGTGGAGATTGCAAAGGCCATGATTCTCGATACCAGGGTCCTGATCTTTGATGAGCCGACCACCACCCTTACCCCGGTTGAGGTGAAGACTTTGTTCTCCTTGATGCGAAAGCTCAAGGAGAAGAAGGTCACCATGCTTTTTGTAAGCCATAAGCTGCAGGAGGTCATGACCATTTGTGACCGGGTTACCGTGCTCAGGGACGGGAAGCTGGTAAGTGTGGATGAGGTAAAGCATGTTGATGCAGATACCCTTGCAAGAAAGATGGTTGGGCGTGATTTCAGCCAGGTCTTTCCTCCCAAGAAGGACAGAAGGGCAGAGGAACTTGTGCTTGAGGTGAAGAACCTGAAGAGTGACCCCATGGTCAAGGATGTCTCTTTCTCCCTCCATCGTGGAGAAATCCTGGGATTTGCCGGTCTTGTCGGCTCGGGTCGTACCGAGACGATGGAGGCGGTAATGGGGCTCAGGAGAATGGAGTCAGGGGAGATTCACATCAAGGGAAAACCGGCTAAGATTCGCAGTGCGAAGGATGCTGTCTCCCTTGGTCTTGGCTATATCAGTGAGGACAGGCAGGGAAAGGGGATTGTCATGAACTATGACATCACCAAGAACATCAGCCTGATCTCCCTGAAGGATAAATATCTCAAAGGGCTCCTGATCGACAAGAAAGCCGAGACAGCTGCCAGTGATCATTACATTGATGAGTTCAATATCGTGGCCGCTTCGAAAAAGTCGGAGCTGCGGTTCTTCAGCGGGGGAAACCAGCAGAAGGTGTATCTTGCTCGGTGGATGGATACCGATCCAGAAATTCTCATCCTTGATGAGCCTACCAGGGGAATCGATATCAACGCAAAGCGGGAGATCTATGAGTTCATTCACCAGCTTTCCGAGGCGAAGATCAGTTGCATCATTATCTCATCCGAGATGGAGGAGATCATTGGGATGTGCAACCGAGCCTACGTTATGAGGGAAGGAAAGATAGCAAGCTGCTTGGATGAGGAAGAGATTACTGAGGAAAACATCGTGTTCAATGCAACAGGAATCAAGAAAGGTGTAGAAAAAGATGGGTGAAAATAAACTGCTGTCTTCTGTGAAAAAGTTCAGGTTCAAGGATCACTCCCTGGGGATGGCGTTCCTTATCCTTGTGGTGATCGCCACCATTCTCGGGTGGCCCAATTTTCTGAGGATCAGGAACCTGACGAACATTCTCAGGCAGATTTCCTATACGGGAATAATCGGATTGGGAATGACGCTGGTAATCATCAGTGGGGGTATCGACCTCTCGGTAGGTTCCATGACCGCCTTCGTGGGAGGGATTGCAATCTATTTTCTCAATCTCTTCGGTCCTGAGTCAGTCTGGGGCATAGTTCTGACCTTCCTCTTTGCTCTGGTACTGGGATCGCTCTGCGGAGCGCTTAACGGGATCATGGTGGCCAAGTTCAAGATGGCTCCCTTTATCGTTACCCTGGGTACCATGTCGATCTTCCGCTCCCTGATCCAGTACATCTCCAATGCAGGTACCATCCTCTCGGAGAATATGGATTATGGAAGGCTTGGAAGCGGTATTTTTCTTGGCCTACCTATTCCGGTTTGGTGCTTCCTTATCGTGGGAATTTTACTGCATATCATACTGAATCATACGAGCTTTGGCCGGTATCTCTGTGCAACAGGAAGCAATGAGCAGGTTGCGAAATATTCAGCGATCAATATAACCATTGTGAAGTGGCTCCCCTATATCATTACGGGATTTACGGTAGGCATGACCGCTGTGATGTGGTCAAGCAGGCTCAACTGTATTAACCCAAGCGACGGGGCTGGCTATGAAATGGATGCCATCGCTGCTGTAGTCATCGGGGGAACCCTGATGAGTGGCGGAAAGGGAAGTATTATCGGCACCATGATGGGTGCGGTGATGCTTGGAATCATCAACAACATGCTTGTCATGGGAGGAATCAGTGCCTTCCTGCAGCAGGCAGTGAAAGGGTTTGTCATTATTGTTGCGGTACTCTTGCAGTACAACAACGGTAACAAATAAAGGTTCAATCAAGGAGGATTGGAAATGAGAAGAGTTTTGATTATCGCTCTCTGTATGGTCTTTGCCGCCGGTATGGTCTTCGCCCAGGGCGTTTCTGAGGGCGCTGCTGGTGTTCCCAAGATCGGTATTGCGGTTCCCTCTCCTGACCACGGCTGGACTGGAGGTATCGGCTGGTGGGCAGACAAGGCTGTCGAGGAACTGAAGGAGCAGTATCCTGGAAAGTATGAGTTCAAGGTATTGCATGCTGATGGGTATGCAAAGCAGATCTCCGATGTCGAAGACCTCATGGTCTGGGGCATGGACTATCTGGTAATCCTTCCTCATGAGTCAGCTCCCCTTACCCCCGTGGTAAAGGAAGCTCACGCCTCTGGCGTTAAGTGTATCGTTGTCGACCGTGGTCTGACCGATACATCCTTCGGCTACATCAACCTCGCTGGTAACAACTCTGAGATGGGAAAGGTCTCCGGTATCTTCGTGAGAGATTACATGAAGAAGAACGGCCTTACCAAGTATGTTGCCATGGGTGGTATGCCGGTAGTAATCGATGGCGAGAGAATGAATGCATTCTTTGACGAGATGCAGAAGGAACCTTCTCTGGTCAATCTTGCCGGTGGAAGAAACTATGACTTCGCCGACTGGTCAACCCAGAAGGGCCTGGAACTGATGGAGAACTATATCCAGAAGTATCCTGAGATCCACGCTGTGTTCTGCCAGGATGATGATGTCATGACCGGAGTCCTCCAGGCTATCAAGGAGAGTGGCCGAAAGGATATCAAGCTGGTCTTTGGTGGTGCAGGTTCCAAGGCAGCATACGAGATGATCATGAACGATGACCCGTTGGTAAAGGCAACAGCCACCTACCACCCGTCAATGGTCTATGATGCCATCATGTACTGTCTGGATGTTGCAGAAGGCAGAAAGTCTGATGCGTTCCACACCGCTAGCAAGCCTACTTCTGTAGTGCTCCCCTCTGTCTTGGTTGACAAGAGCAATGTAATGGATCACTACGACGCAGGTTCTGTATTCTAGAAACAAGTAGATTATTATCAATGGGAGGGTCACCAGGCAACTGGTGGCCCTCTCTTAGATGGTGATTATTCAGCCAGGAATAAATCTTCCAGTGCAACAAGCGTAATTCCCTCACGCTGCGCATTGGCTTTCACTTCATCAGTAAAGCCTGATTTACTAAATAAGTAGTAGTAACGGTTTTCAAGGTGGTGGAATAGTTTTGCCGAGCGGAGGAAGTCTTTATATTCATCCATTCCAAATAGTTTGTTGCGATATTTACATTCGCACAATATTGCTGATCGCTTGTGAGCGTCAAAAGCAAGGATATCTATGTCATCCTCCTTTTTTGTGTTTGGATTACCGCCCCACCACCTTCCCATGGTGTGGGGGACAAAAGGTAGTTTTCTTTGCTTTGCGAGTATGGTGAGGTATTGCATACAAATATTTTCGAACACGCTACCCATATAGTGGGAAAGATGTTCAACTATTTCCTGTGCGGCTTCCTCATCACCCAATAGCTCATAGTAGCTCTTGTTTGAAAAGATGAAGTGATACCAGAACAGAAAGAAATTATCGCTAATTTGATAGATGCTCTTTTTGCTGGAGTCTTTTTCACCGCTTGGAGTTACCTTATCAACCAATCGCATGTTCTTTAAGGTTTTGATGTACTTGGAACATTTGGTTTGTTCCTCGTGGATTTTCTGGGCAATTTCGTTAAGTCGGCTTGCACCTGTAGCGATAGCCTCAAAGATGCTGTTATATACTCCAGGTTCTCTCAGTTCCATTTTTAGGAGATTCTGGGTTTCCTCCTTAAGGAATGATCCTGTTCGAAGAATGTTTTTCTCAATATTCTTAGTAATGGTTTTCTTGTCATTGAAAGCAGCAAGATAACAGGGGACGCCTCCTAGAATGCCGTAACACAGGAGTTTTTCCTCTATGGAGTAGTTAGGGAAGAAGCGAGCACTCTCTATATAATTAAAACATTGTAGTTCCAAGCTACTGGTAGCCCTTCCGTAGAGAGGGCTTTTTGCACCCATGACTTCAGATTCCATGAAGCTAATACTTGAACCACATAGTATTAGAAAAATATTCTTATGCTTCCATTTCTTATCAATTGCATGTTGAAGAATGGATTTGATTGAGGGGTTTTCTTCAGCAATATAAGGGAATTCATCAATAATCAGGGTAACCCGTTCCTCAGATGCTTGATCAAATACATAGGAGAATGCTGCATTCCAATCTTCGAACGCCCCATAGGATGATCCAGAAAAATGGAGTTGTAGTGTCTTTGAGAAGTCTGAGAGGTTCAGCCTGTCATTTTTGGCTTGTGCAGAATAGAATATCACATTTCTTTTCTTGCTAAATTCATTCAAGAGCGAGGTTTTTCCAACACGTCGTCTGCCATAGAGAACTAGATACTCGAAGGTTCCTGAAGCATGCAGTTCTTCAAGCAATCCTAACTCTTTCTCCCTTCCTATAAACATAGTGGTGCTCTCCTGCTTATATAATATACTTATGAGTATTATACTCGTAATTCCCTAAAATGCAAATAGGCATATCTGTAGCATGGTGAACAAAATACTGTATTCAATCTGCCAATGGTACCCACAGTTTTTTCATGATACAAAAGTCTCCGGTGGAATAGCGCAAAAGTCTCCGGTGGAATAGCGCAAAAGTCTCCGGTGGAATAGCGCAAAAGTCTCCGGTGGAATAGCGCAAAAGTCTCCGGTGGAATAGCGCAAAAGTCTCCGGTGGAATAGCGCAAAAGTCTCCGGTGGAATAGCGCAAAAGTCTCCAGTGGAATAGCGCAAAAGTCTCCGGTGGAATAGCGCAAAAGTCTCCGGTGGAATAGCGCAAAAGTCTCCGGTGGAATAGCGCAAAAGTCTCCGGTGGAATAGCGCAAAAGTCTCCGGTGGAATAGCGCAAAAGTCTCCGGTGGAATTGACAAAAGTATTATAAATTGCTATTTTATAATAAATAAGGAGACTATTGTGAAATCATACATTCCTCGAATTCTTGATGTTCTGCTTGAAGAATATCTTCAAACTTTTGGAGCTGTTAATATCCAAGGTCCAAAATGGTGTGGGAAAACCACAACCGCTGAACAGAAGGCAAAGAGCATTATTCGATTTCAGGATCCTGATCAAGGTGAGTCTAATAGGATGATGGCTGAGATTAATGCTTCGTACCTTTTGAAAGGTGCATACCCACGACTCTTGGATGAATGGCAGGTAGTGCCTCCAATTTGGGATGCAGTTCGACTTGCTGTTGATAATGAGCAGGAAGAAGGCATGTTTATCCTCACTGGATCTTCAGTCCCTGTTGATGATGGAATTCATCATTCTGGAACTGGAAGAATAAGTCGTCTAGTTATGCGTCCAATGAGTCTATTTGAGTCAGGAGAGTCGAATGGTTCAGTTTCGCTTTCTTCCCTGTTCTCATCAACAACACCGATTGATCCTCAAAAATCTGAAATAACCATACCTGATTTAGCATTCTTGATGTGCAGGGGAGGGTGGCCAGCTTCTGTAAATAAGTCAGAAAAATCTGCATTATTAATCGCTCAAGAGTATATTGTGTCCTTAGCCGAAAGTGAGGTCTCAAGGACTTCTGGTTCTAAGAAAAATCCTCAAAGAGTCATGAACTTATTACGTAGTTATGCCCGGAATATATCCACTCTAGCTACAAATGAAAGCATAATCAGTGACATTCAAGCAAATGATCTCTCCTTTTCTGAGACAACATACTACGAATATTTAAATGCATTGCAGCGGCTTTATATTGTGGAAGATGTTCCAGCTTGGAATCCTGCAATTCGATCCAAGACAGCGCTTCGTTCCCGTTCCAAGCACGAGCTTGCGGACCCTTCCTTAGTTGTTGCCGGATTGGGGCTGAGTTCAGATGTGTTACTTAAAGATCTTCCCTTTATGGGGTTTGTATTTGAAACGCTCTGTATACGAGATCTCAGAGTCTATTCACAGAAAATGGGAGGATCAATCTCATACTATCATGATCGATATGACTTGGAGTGTGATTGTGTGCTCCATCTTCGGGATGGAAGATATGCGCTTATTGAATGTAAAATGGGAGGAAGTGGAATTGATGAAGGAGCGGAACATTTGCTTGAGCTTGTACGTCTTATAAAACTACACAAAATGCAAGCTCCATCGTTTCTCATGGTTCTCACTGCAAGTGAAATTGCCTATGAAAGACCTGATGGGGTGAAGGTAGTCCCCATTGGCTGTCTGGGTGTATGAAATTAAGCATCAACCATAAAAGTATGATATCAGATGGGATTCTCCTAAGGTGTCTGTCCCAACTCCCTTGCCAGCAGGCATGCTCCATCGAGAGCAGTTCCTCTACTTTCGATAAGGACAAGGTGTTCCAATCGCTCAGAGAGAAAGGTTTCGAACAGTGGACGTACGATTGGGTCGTGTTCCAAAACACCGCCCGCTACCACCAGTTCATTGTTTCGGATCTCTGGATTCTGCACTGCCTCGATTAAGGTGGCCAACTCCCTTGCAGCTTGTTCGAGAATTGCAAGGGCCAGGGGGTCTTCCTGTATCGCAAACGTGGTCACAATCGGGGCGAGGGAGGCAATATCAGCTTTGCTTGCCTGATGGTGTACATAGGAGACCATTTCCTCGCTTTTTTGTAGGGCACAGGCTTCCAGGAGACTTCCCAGCATACTTGTGGGAAGGTCTCTCCTCTCGAGGGAGCGGAGGGACCGCTTCAATGCCTGGTGAGCGATCCAGTAGGCAGAGCCCTCATCGCCCAGCAGGTAGCCATAGCCACCTGATCGCATGGTCTTTCCGTCCTTTGTCCTGCTTAAAGCAATACTGCCTGTCCCGCTGATCAAGGCATACCCCTCAGGGCCACCGAGCCCACCGGCCAGGAGAATCTCCCCATCGCTGCAGAGCATAATAGGAACAGAGGGAAGCAGCGTCTCCAGGATGCTGGAAAAAGTGTTTTTCTCGTTTTCCCTTCCTAGTCCTGCCGAGCCGATACATCCTGCCTTGAACGGGAAAAACTCCTTAACCTGGTCAAAGAGCTCGCGTAAATGCAGTGCAGCCTCTTCGGGTTTTCCTGTGTAGAGGTTGGTCGGTCCACCGGTTACCAAGCGTACCCGATTCCCCTCTGCATCCTGGACGGCAAGACGTGAACGTGTTGCCCCTCCATCTATGCCAAAAGTAAAGCCTTCTCTCAATGTACCACTCCTCTGCTATCCAGTGCCCGGTTCAAGCTACCTTCACTCTTCTCAAGCAAGTTCTTTGCTTCCTCTGCATTGACGGAGAGTAAATGCATGAGGATGGCGACACGGATGCTGCCGTTGCTCGCCTCATAGAGTGTTTCCGCTTCCTCCCTGCTACAAGCAGTCACCTCACTGATCAGGCGCTTGGCTCGGTCAACCAGCTTTGAGTTCAGGGGAAGCAGGTCAACCATCAAGTTATTATACACCTTTCCGATTCTAATCATCGCCGTTGTGGTGATCATATTCAGCACCAGTTTTTGGGCTGTTCCCGATTTCATCCTCGTTGAGCCGGTGATGATCTCAGCATCGACTGCTATGTATATCTTGTGGTCAGCATGGTCGAACACCGCTGAGTACTCGTTGCAGCTGATCGCTCCCACCTTTGCCCCCAGCTCCTGCGCCCAAGCCATCGCCCCGATGACATACGGAGCCTGACCGCTTGCGGTAATACCGACTAGGACATCATCCTTGGTAAATGCTCTTTTCTTTAGCTCCTCGATGCCTGCCTCTGGATTATCCTCAGCCGACTCAATGGCAGTGGTCAGGGCTGGAAGCCCCCCTGCGATAACCCCTTGGACCATGGTGGGTTTCACCCCAAAGGTCGGAGGACACTCTGAGGCATCCAGTACACCAAGCCTTCCTGAAGTCCCAGCCCCGATGTAGAAGAGCCTTCCCCCCTTCTTGAAGGAGATAACGACATCGTCCACCAGAGAAGCGATCTCGATTAGTCTTTGGGCAACAGCAAGGGGGACCTTCTGGTCTTCTTGGTTGATGATGGTGAGTATCTCAAGCGTGCTCTTGGTATCGATTCGGTAGGATGCTGGGTTTCTCATCTCTGTGGTAGGTAGATTGGTATGGAACATGGATTCTCCTATTTGACCGCACCAGCGGTCATTCCCTTGATGAAGTACTTGGACATGAACAGGTACAGGACCAACATGGGAAGTATTGCTATGGATAGGCCGGTAAAGAGTAGGCTCCAGTTGGTACTGTGCTGGCCAAAGAATGTCGAAAGTCCAACAGGCAAGGTCTTTACCTTGTCTGACTGCAGGAACACCAAGGGGAAGAAGAAGTCGTTCCAGATCGGTACTGCATTGTAGATGGTTACCAGGGCCATTGCCGGGGCAACCATCGGCATAACCACACGCCGGTAGATGGAGAAGTCATTGCATCCATCAATCTTGGCAGCATACTCAAGTTCCAAGGGTATTCCCTTCATGAATCCAGCCAGGATAAAGACAGTGGAGGGAAGTCCCATCGCCATGAAGATTAGGATGACCGAAAGTGGTTTGTTGATAAGCCCCAAGGTCTTGATCAAGAGGAAGAGGGGGATGATCGCTGCCTTCAGGGGCAGCATGATCCCACTCAGGAAGAGCATGTAGACCAGGGTATTGAGCCGGTAGGTGTAACGGCTTATGCCGTAGGAGGCCATGGAGCCGAAGAGGAGTACCAAGGCCATGGAGATAGTAGTCACCAATAGGCTGTTGGCGAAGTACCGGGAGAATCCCTTGTCGATCCATACCGTCTTATAGGTGGAGAAGCTAAACTCCTCAGGAAGTGAGAACGGGGTGGTGAGAATGGCACGGTTTCCCTTGAATGAGGAGAGCACCATGTTTATCAGGGGGTAGAGGATAAGCAGCACATAGAGCGACATTACGAAGATGGCTATGGAGATGAAGAGTTTCTTTCCTGTGGAGGCACCCCGGTAGCGGAAGTCGGTGATCATAGCTGTACCTCCCTACTTCTGGTTACAAAGATGGAGAGGAGTGAGACCGTGAAGGTCAGCATGTAGATAACCAATCCGATCGCAGAACCGATCCCAATCTCAGGGCTTCCTGCGTCGATCGAGCCAAAGGCCGTTCGGTAGAACAGCGTCCCGATGGTGTCAGTGGAGTAGTTCGGTGCTCCGTCCAAACCGGTCATCGTATAGATCTGCTCAAACACATTGAGACTCCCGATAATGGTCAGTACCGTAATGATGGTGATGGAGGGGATGATCAGGGGGAAGATAATCTTCCAGAAGAGCTTCCACTCTCCAGTTCCTTCCAGGTATGCAGCCTCCATGCACTCCTGGGGGACGTTGTCGATGGCAGCAAGGAAGACGAGGGAGGGGAATCCTACCCACCTCCAGATATTCACCATAATGATCGATGGTGTTGCCAGATGCTCAAGTCCCAGCCAGGGGCGTTGGAGCGAGGCAAGACTGGCTAGTTTCAGAAAGCTGTTCACCAAGCCGGAGGGTTTGAGGTACATACCCCAGAGGAACCCTACCGCTACGATGGAGAAAAGGACAGGAATGAAGAATACCCGTTTGAAGAACTGGGCACCAGGGAGATTGCGGCTCAAGAGGTAGCCGAACATGAGCCCCAGGGTATTCTGGATAAGCGTGGTGGAGAGGAACCAGGTAAGGTTGTTTCCCAGCGCGTTGAAGAAGCGTTCCTGGTAGGGAAAGGTGGTAAGTAGTCGCTTGAAGTTGTCCAGTCCTACGAAGTCGAGGCGAACCAACTGTCTCCATGAGAAGAGGCTGTTGAAGAGCGACATGAATAGGGGAAGCAGGATAAAGACGCCCACAACCAACAGTCCTGGGGTAATGAAGAAAATGATCCAAAGTGTCTTGCTACGCTGTATTTGGTGCATGGGAGTTCCTTGGTTGGGTAATACGAGAGAAAGAAGGAACCCCTACAGAGGCTTACGCCCCTGTAGGAGAAGGAATGTGTTATTTCTGGAATGGCTCGTAGTAGGAGGCAATTCCATCCTGAATCTGCTTTGCAGCTTCACGAGGAGTAAGTGTTCCTGCCATTACGCCTTGGGCTGCTGCCTGCCAGAGGGAGCTGCCGGTTGGCTGCTGATAGCGGAATCCGACGAGGAACAAGTACGGGGTTGCATGTTCCTGCAACTCCAGGACACGGGCGATGAAGGGCTCAGAGGTTGCATCCACTCCAGGAACGGAGCTGACCATCTTCAGTTCACTTACCATGGCTCCACCAAACTCCTTGGAGGAGAGGAACTTCAGGAACTTGACTGCTGCTTCCTTGTCCTTGGAATTGGCATTCATCGCAAAGTTCATGTCAGCATAGACTGAAACGTAAGCAGGATCGCTCTCTCTCTGGCCAGGAACTGCAAAGACGCCCCAATCCAGGTCAGGATTCTGTGTATTGAAGTAGGCTGCTTCATAGGAACCTGCGATCAAGTGGGGGGACATCTCGTTGAAGAAGTTCGATCTCATGTCCTCATAGCCAATTCCCATATACATGTCTGGGAGGTATTTGGAGAGTGCTTTCATCTCTTCCACCATGCGGATGAATGCGGGGTCCTGAAAATCCTTCTCTCCCTTAATCACAGCATTGTAGAAGTCGGTTCCACCATACCAGCCGGGGCCCATACCACCAAGCATGGTTTCCAGACACCATCCGTCCTTGGCTCCATTGCCCAAGGGGATATAGCCGGCTTTCTTTGCTGCCTCGAAGTTGTTGATCAACTGTGCCCAGGTCTTGGGAATAGAGAGACCGAGTTCTTCGTAGATGTCCTTGTTGTAGTACATGAAGACGGTCTGGCTGACAGCAGGACTTCCGTAGATCTTGCCATCGGTGGGGCTGGTAGCGCCCAGGAGGGCTGTCTCTGAATAGTTCTTCAGCTCTGGCATCCACTGCTCGAGGGGTTCGAGGAATCCACTGTCTGCAAAGGTCGCCAAGCCACCATAGGCTCTTCCCTGGAATACATCAGGTCCAGCTCCTCCAGAGAGGGAGGCTGCCAGGATGGTGTTGTATTCAGTGTTCTTGTGGGCTGTCTGGACAACATCGATATCAGGGTTTGCTGCTTCAAAACGGGCGATCTGGCCTTCATAGAAGTCTACATCCTCTGGTCTCCATGTCCAGAATTCCAGTACGGTTTTCTCTGTTTCTGCGGCTGCGGCTTCTTTGGTTCCTGCGCCGAAGAGCATGCCGGTGGTGACCAAGACAATGCAGAGTACCAACAGTGCGTGTTTTTTCATAAAAATCTCCTTTTGTGTTGTAAGCAAAGTAGTTGCTTTCATATCCATGTTCAGCCCGGTTTAGGCTGTTGTCAAGGAAAATCAAAAAGAATTTTCATATATTTTATTTCATTTCTGAAAAATATTTTCACATTGCCTGGAAGTATGGTATGCTGTTCTCATGAGTGGATGTTTATATGTGATCAAGCAGGTGTTGCCTAATCTGGCACCGAGTGAACGGAAGGTTGCCCAGTTTCTTTTGGCAAATCCGATGCAGGTTGTATCCATGGGAATCCAGGAGGTTGCCAGCAGTAGCACAAGCAGTGCAGCTGCCTGTGTACGCCTGGCAAACCGTCTCGGCTACAAGGGGTTTACTGATCTTCGCATGGCCTTGGCCAAGGAAGTCTTCTCCTCGGAGCGGCCAAGTGAGCAGACAACCACCGAGAAGATTACCGAGCAGACTACCACAGGGGAGCTGGTCCACATGGTGGTCTCCTCCACCTGCGAAAGTCTCTCTGGTATTGAGGAAGTGGTGGATGCCGGAGCCTTGGAAGCCTCCGTTGAGGCAATCCTAGGAGCAAGCCATGTGCTTATTGCAGGTATCGGGGCATCAGGTATTGTAGCCTATGACTTCCAGCAGAAGCTTGCCCGCCTAGGTCTCCATGCAGTCTACACTGCTGACAGTGATATGCAGATCGTGGAGGCCTGTGCCCTGAGGGGAGAAGGGGTCTTGATCGCCATATCCTACTCAGGTGAGTCGAGCAGTGTACTCAAGGTAGCCAGGGAGGCGAAGAAGAATGGGGCACTCGTTATTGCTATTACCCGCATCGGGGGGAACTCACTCTCCCGTCAGGCAGACTACACGCTCAATGTCGTGAACAGTGAGTCGCTCTTTAGGGAAGGGGCTACACTCTCCCGATTCGCCCAACTTCTGGTGGTGGACCTGATCTACACCATGATCCTTGCCAGACGCCACACAACTGTCAGTGCCTTGCTTAAACGGAGCTGGGAGGCAGTTGCCCATGTGTCGGGGTGAAGTGAGTGGATACTCTGCGTATTGTCTGTGTAGAAGGGAAAATTACATTGCGTATTGTAACCATATAGCGTGAAAAATACTTTGCGTATTGTCCGTGCAGAATAAGAAAATTACTTTGCGTATTGTCAGTAGATTCACGTTCAAGGGCTACTCCATTTGCTTGATAGTACTTTTTTTAGAATAGTATCCAGATTATGGTTTCTACCTCCGTAAAGTATGATATAATCATACTTATAGGAGATAGGGTAGTGTTAAAAACACGGGAGTATGTGATGTATGAGCTGTCCTCATATGCCTCCCCGAAGGCAAAACTCACTCAAATGATAAAAAAGGGTGAGATAATTCAGATTGTCCGTGGAGTGTATGCTGATAGCCTTTCTGATCCACATTTCCCTGTTGGTGGTATGATCTATAGTCCGAGCTATATCTCCTTTGAAACAGCGCTGGCATATCATCAGATGATACCTGAAAGGGTGTATGAGATGAAAAGCGCAGGGTTTCGCTTGAACAAGGAAAAACACTATGAAACTCCATTCGGACGATATAGTTTCTTGTATATACCTGAATCTGTCTTCCCTTGGGCGTTGGAGCCAGCCCAGGAGCAAGGCCATGGGTTTCGTCTGGCAACACCGGAGAAAGCATTGCTTGATACACTCTATAAAATTCGCAAGATTCAGGATAAAAAAGCTATCCAAGATTTGTTGTTTGATGATTTGCGGCTTTCTGAAGACCAAGTACATGCACTTGATTGGGAGATGATGGCTTCCTTGGTCCCTCTGTATCACAGTACTACCTTGCAGACCTTGTTACGATGGAAGGAACATATATGAAGAAAGAAATAGAGAAGATGCTGGAATTCTATCATGTTAATTCTCCTAGAGATTCGGTTAATGCTTTGAAGGAAATTGTTCAGGAAGTGGTCTTACAAGTCCTTTCGCAGACAGATTTCTTTGCTCATGCAGCTTTCTATGGGGGAACAGCATTGAGAATATTTTATGGGTTGGATCGTTATTCTGAAGATTTGGATTTTTCATTGAAGAATAAAAATGTAGATTTTTCTTTGGGGAGGTATCTTCCCTTCCTTGAGCGTGGCTTAAATTCATATGGGTTTGAAATGGAGGCGGTTCAGAAAGCCAAAATGCAACCTACGAATATTCAGTCGGCATTTTTGAAAGGAAATACCCTCATTCATCTACTACAAATTGCTGCTCTTTCTCCTCCCGTTTCGGGTGTGCCAAGTAATGAATTGATTAAAATCAAGATAGAGATAGACAGCAATCCGCCCATTGGTGCAGCATATGAAAGAAAATATCGACTATTACCGCAACCATATTCAGTATATCTCTATGATAAACCTTCTCTCTTTGCCGGAAAGTTGCATGCTCTCCTCTGTAGAAACTGGAAATCCAGGGATAAGGGAAGAGATTTCTATGACTACATATGGTATCTTCAGAATCAAATTCCTGTAAATATCACACATCTAGAAGCACGCATGAGGCAATCAGGGCATTGGCAAGGAAGCCAGTTGCTTTCATATGAAACCCTTTTAAGCCTGCTTAATGAACGGTTTGCTGCTGTTGACTACAGAGGGATCAAAGAGGATGTTATTCCGTTTCTTCATACCACCAATTCTCTTGAACTATGGGATGAAGCATTCTTTACCTCCATTACCCGGGAGTTCCTGAGAATTGCATGAACCTAGTGATCTGCAACAGCATAAACTTGTAACTGAGCATGGAGCGGATCGGACAGAGGACAAGGCCAAGGAAGCGAAGGTATCGAGATATCTGAGCTGACACGAACAAAGTCCATCAGTTCGATAGGCCCAAAAAAGTAAAGATGTAATGTTACAGATCACTCTATACGTCGTATTGTGATTGCGGTGTTCTTTGAGATTCATCATTCTTCATGTTTTGAGGTTGAATGCTCCCTCTGCTTGGGCACAGGCACTACTATTCAGGCCATAGGATTTTGCTACAGCTCTCCAACTGCTTACATAGGTGAGTATCTCATCGAGCATATGTGTTGCTTCTTTTAAAGAGAGTTTAAAGAAAGGGGCTCCTGCAAGTGCGACACGAAAATCGAGTGAGTGGTCTGCCTCATCAATTGCCAGGCACAATGCCTTTCCGTTCGGGTTTGGGTTGATGTCGAAGGCAGGAGAGAGCTTCCATCCTTGAGGTGTCAGCAAGAATCCGTGGTTCCTCAGATGGTCGTCGGTATTGGAGACAGCGATGGTGAAGAGAATTCTTTTAAAAAGCTGTTTCAAATCAGTATCTGGTTGTGCACCCATCTGAATGATGCATTCCACCAGATCCAGATAGCTAGCCTCTTGTCCATCTGTTTTGCCTGTCAATGTCATTGCAGAAGCAAAATGAATACGCTCATGACTGTCTGAACGATCAAAGCGTTTTGAGAGAAAGGTATCCCCTCCAGCAGAAAATGTTTCAAGTCTTGCCTGTGGCATATCAATACCACATTTCACGGCAAGGTCATGTATGACCATTTCCCAAGCTCCGCTATTGAGCGTATCATGCCGGGATGGGAATTTGGCTATCCAGAGATTTCCTTTCTCATCCACTACTGTTGCTTTGGGGCGTGCGCCTCCCAATGAAGAACCTGGTAGTATCAGATGGTGTATCCACGATCCTTCAGTCTCTTCATTTTGCTCAAACAAGGATGTGTGGTGTTCCAGCATACGCAACTCAGTCCATGGCGGGGTGGCTAATGCTGTATGCTCGGCAAGAAAGGACGAGCTCTCTGGAAGCTTGTAGCGAATCGCTCCCATACGAGAAGCATCATCAACCCCAAGAAGATACTCTCTTTCCTGAAGCTTCTGCATTGCTCTCTTTTCTTCTTTTGCCAATAAGGCCTCTCTTCTTTGCATGAGCATGCGTCCCCAACGATCAGGACAAGAATCTAGGAAAAAGCCAAATCCTGTTTTATCGGGTTGCTGATATTGGTATCCTCTGAAAGGCTGGATGTCTGGATCGATTTGGTATATGGGTGCATAGCTATGCAGCCAGTTGCTGTCATACGTGAATGAGAATACTTCTCTCTGTCGTGGGGATTGCATCTGTAAAGAGCCTATGAGGACAGGTCCGTTCAGACCTACCCAATCGGCATAGACTTCAATCGTGTTTGCCATGAGTTTTCCTCTTGGTTGCGCGCTTGCCTACGGGAAGCTTCATATCCTGAAGTGTTCTCCCCAGTACATCATCCTTGGCAATGAGAAGCAAATCATCAACAAGACCGATGGCAAGGAGTACTTGTACATATGCTCCCATCGAGACGGAAGGTGAGCCCTTCTCGATTGCCCAGAGTGTTGCCCGGCTGATCCCCGCCCTCTCTGCAACCAGGGTTACAGGGAGTTCTCTACGTAGTCTGGCTAGTTTTATCTGTACACCCATCTGAGTGAGTTTTCGCTGTGCTGAGGGTAACAGCGTGATCGTTTTCTGTCCCATAGGAAAAGCTTAGGTTTTTTCTATCGAGTTGTCAATAAACTGACAGGTTAATGTTTAATTATAGAAACAAATTGAGTATATAGTCTGTAATATTGAACGTTATTGGTTAACATATCTTTGCATCACTCTTTTCCCATAAACCTATCCGCATGGAACTCCATCAAGTTCTTTCCTAGTAATTCTGCAGCTTTCGATTCTCCAATGAGGTGTTCTCCAAGAGCACGATACACGAGTCTGGTAAAGAGGGAAGTCTTTTCCAGTTGGTATGGTTCTCCCGGTTCTTGTTTTCTCCAACCTCTTGAGGAAAATAATTTACATACCTTCGTGTATTCAGTTTGTGATATGATCCCTGTATCGAAAGCCCTTCTTATACAAGCTTGCATGCTGATGCCGTAACGATGTTTCAGATGGTAGAGCTCAGCTATCTCCAAGGTATGCCTTTTCTCTCCAATCTCTCTCTTAAGTGATTCGAGTGGAAGAAGAAGGGCTCCTGCAAAACGATGGCAACAGCGCTCTTCATCAAGATTACTATCCAACAAACCTGATAAAAGATGATGTGCAAGTTCATGTGCCATCGTGAATCGTTGGCGTATTCCATCCCCATTGTTTTGGCACACAATGATTGGCATGTCCTCAATTACTGCTTGTAATCCATCGCACATGCCTTCAGTCGTATATGAAATCATAATGACTATATACCCATGTTCTTCCAGAAGAGCCGTAAGATCAGTAATGCTTTGTGACCCAAGTCCCCATTTCTCACGGATGGTATTTGCATACATTTCTATATCTTCATAGGAATGCAGGATATTTGCCGGTAGGTCCAAATTAGGTGAATCAATCGGAAAGTTTGGCCAGAGGTTCTTGAGCTCCATCCAACGTTCTGCTTGATCTAATACTTCAGCTTCTATCTTGTGTAATGTCTTCTTTGGAAGGGATGCTCTTTTCCTATACTGTATCTCACCCAGTACTATCGTATTTGGTCGGAAAAAGTACTCACTTTTTACCCCTAGAGTTTTTGCGAGACGAATGAGCACTGGAGAGGAAGGCATGCTTTCTCCATGTTCATATTTTTTGATCATATTTGCACTGACACCAACGCTGTCTCCAAGTTCCTTCATTGATAATCCGGAAGCAGAGCGAGCACGTCCAAAACGTTCTCCAAACATGGCAGGCTTCTCCTTTGGTTTATATAATATTACTTTATTATAAAAACGTAAACCATTAGAGTAGAATTTCTGTTGAGCTTGTTACTTGAGACCAACAGGTGACAAGCAGTCACTAAGACAACGCTCTCAGCCCTTGAGGCATCATGTACTGTTACGTATCCCGAGTGCTATAGTATTCAATACAAGGCAGGGAATGCAGCAATACGAAGGGTGGTAAGTCCATAGGGTATAAGTATCAAGTCTTCAGTACTCTCATCATCATGCTGCACATTGCCAGTTGGTACTTTCCCAGCACTGTTGTGTTCTATGCCCCAGTTCCGTATCAAGGCACCCTTGGCCTTGATGGTAGGTATATGTGAAACTCCTCGATTCTCAATCGTCATCTCCTGGTACGTGAATGTCCATTCATCCCTCTTGGAGAGCAGAAGCCCATAATTCCATGCCTGGGTAGGTCTGAACTCCTTGTCGCTGAATCTACCCCGTTCTACCAGAATACTCTCCTCTGCCTCGATCGGTAGTGCATAGAGCAGAGGCCCCCGATAGACAAAGATTCCTTGTGCAGTCTCCTCAATTCTGATATCTGCACCAAAGTGAATTTCCAATGTCTGGTCAGCCCAGGTTTCTGTCAGTTGAATCTGGTGGTTTTTGGTTGAGGCATGCATGGGTCTTCCATCCATGGTAATATCCATGGAAGTAGCCCATGAGGGAACCGTGAGGGTAATGGGAAAAGCTGTCTGTCTTTCACTGTGAATGTGTATTGTCACTGTATCAGAGAACGGATATTCCCCTGTGACGGTGACCGTAACTTCCTGGTCATGTAGCTGGATTGGAGCATAGCTGATACAGACATACCCTTGGCCATCCTTCATCCAGAGGTTCTGCACAAATTTCGGCCAACCTTGATGCATATTTGCAGTACAACATCCAAAGTTGGGTTCAAGCCCAAAAATATTTGAATCGTCATGATTGCTGTACCATTGACGCTTGGCTACTGTGATGCTTATTTGGTTAACCTGCTGATTGTATTGATGAGAGCATCCATCAGCAGAGATGGTTGTCAGCAGTGCATTGTAGGCAACTTGTTCAAACCAATCAGACCAAGAGAGGTCTTTGGTGATTTGCATGATTTGCTCCAAGCTATAGAGCAATTCTACCACCGTACAGAGCTCAGTTCCCTGACTGGGCTCACGTCCACTGAGATGCTCATCACAACCATACATTCCATTACCTTGCCCATGGTACTCCATGAGCTTCTTTTTCCCATTCCTCAGTGTCTCCAGGTACTTGGTATCTCCCATTAATTTGTAGCGGTAGGCCAGGTACTTGAATGCCATGGCAATATTGACTCCATGGCTGGTGTGGTACAGCTGAAACAGTTCCTCACTCCTGTCTCTCTCGAGCAGTGTTGGCTGGTATTCATCCTGGGATGCTTCATCCATGGAATCGATATACTCTTGCCATGGCATGTACTCCCATATGGGTTTCTTGATCGGGAAGTCATGAAAGAACGTGTACCAATCGAGTGAATGGTCAGCGAGATCTGCAGCAAGTTTCAGCAATGCTTGATCTTTCGTTTTGTCATACAGAGAGAAAAGGGAAGGGCATGCTTCCATTGCGCGTGCAAAGGACCACATCTCTAGTGGTTTCTTCGTCAGTTGGTCCTGCATATAGCTTGCAAAATGCTCAAGAAGTGCACGTACAGCAGCACCATGCTCATCGTCCTTGTGTATGGCAGCATAACTCACCAATGCTTTCATCATGACAAGGCGGGGCCATATATCGGTATTGCTTGAGGGACCAAAGTAACCGTTGTCAGAGGAGGAAGCCAGTACACTGTGTATCCAGATTTCAACCTTCAGTTTCAGTCGCGTATCACCAGTGAGGTATGCAAGTGGGACTAGTCCATCGAGAAAGTAGGGACCACGTTCCCAGCTCTCTCCATCCCCACCAAGCCATGCACTCTCGGGGCCTACATCTTCCCAGATCTCATCAAGATGTCCGCTTAGTCCACTTGCCAGTGTTTCCAAGCGATGATGCAACCATCCTCGTGCTTCAATCTGATTACAGGCTAGTGTCTTGAATTCCTCATAATGCTCATGTTTCATTCTTTGATTGCTCCTGTCGTTAACCCTTGTAGGTAATATTTCTGAAGGAAGAGAAAGAGAAGTATGGTGGGAATGATGCTCACCAGTGTACCTGCGTTGATAATACCCCAATCACTCTGGAACCGTTGTTTACCAAAGTTCATGATTCCTACCTGGATGGTCTTCACTGAATCGGAGCTGCTGAACACAAAGGAGAGCACAAAGTCATTCCAAGTCTCAATGAAGAGGTACACAATACAGGAAATAATCGAGGGAATGCTGAGGGGTACATATATTTTCCAGAGGATGAATCTATCAGAAGCACCATCGATCTTGGCACTTTCACGCAAGGCTATCGGCAACTGGGAGAATGAGTTTTTCAGCATAAAGACGCAGAACGGCAGAAAGAAGGTCGAATAGATCAAGATGATTCCCAGTTTCGTATTGAATAGGCGCATTTTGGTCAGCTGGTCATACAGGGGGACCAGGAGGGACTGGAAGGGAATCATAAAGACAGAGAGGACCAGGAGAAAGAACAACCGGGAGCCCTTGAAGGGAAGGATTGCCAGGCCATAGGCACAGTAAATACTGAGTAGCACAACCAACACAATGGTTGAGATGCTCATGATCAACGTGTTTTTACAGTAGGTAAGAAAGACACCATCCCCTGCAGCAAATAGTTTTTGAAGCTGTTCAAATGTCGGGTGGAAGGGAAACAGTTGGGGAGGGTAGTCCAACAGTTCCGTAGAGGGCTTGAGAGCGGTAATGAGGTTCCAGTAGATGGGGAACAAGAAAACCACAATCATGATCGTTAGGAGGATGCTACCGAGCAGTCTCTTGCCTGTATGTGGGAATCTCTTAGTCATTGCCGTACCCTCCTAACTTGTTCTGGTAGTAGCTGAGTGTGACAAGGACTACGAGAAAGATAACAGAAATGGCTGCACTTCCACCAAGGTCATAGAAGTCGAAAGCAATTTTGTTTATGTACATGATGATGCTTTGTGTGGTCCTCATAGGACCTCCGCCTGTCATAATCACAAACTGGTCGAATCCCTTGAATGAACCAGCAACAGACATGATCAAGGCCAGCGCCAGCGTTGGGCGGATCAGGGGGAGAGTGATGGAAAAGAAGATTCGTGGGTTGCCTGCTCCATCAATTTTGGCAGCCTCAGTAATGGATGGGGAGATTGAGGAAAGTCCTGCAAGCAGGATGACCATGGAGAACCCAAGGGTTTTCCATGCAACTGAGATGCTGATCCAGAGCCTTGCAGACCATGTGGAGCCTAGCCAGTTCTTTCCTTCGTTGAGTATGCCTGATACCTTCAGCAGGTAGTTGAGAATCCCGTAGGTATCGCTGAGTATCCACGACCAGATATAGCTGGATGCAACCAGGGATATTGCACAGGGGATAAAGAGCAGGGTCCTGAAGAGAGAGGAAACTCTGCTTGGTTTACTGAGTAAGAGTGCAAAAAGCATTGCAGGGAAGAAGATCATCGGGGTGACCAAGAGGCTGTAGATGGTGGTATTTCCCATGGAAGCCCAAAACTCTTTTGCCTGGAAGGTCTTCAGGTAATTCGAGAGCCCCACGAAGGTACTCTCTCCAAGGATTGCCCACTCCATCATGCTCATCTTGATGACATTGACCAGGGGCACCAGAAAGAAAATTATCAGGAGTACAGCTACCGGGAGAACGTACTGTATGCCTTTATTGTTAGTTCGCATAATAGACTCCATAGATGGAGCTCTCCTTTCAGATAAGCTCCATCTAGATGTTAGATGACATTCATTTCAGAACTTTCTGGATCTCTACAGCACAATCGGAGACTGCCATGTTTACGGGTATCTTTCCAAGGAGTGCTCCCTGGAGGTGGTACAGTACAGCATCGTAAATCTGGTTGTATTTATAGGAGAATGGGGTCTTTGCATTCTCAAGGATCCGTGCGAAATCCATCATCTGTGGAATCTCTTGGTAGTATTCGTTGTCGTACAAGTCAGAGCGAGGCAGAAGAGCCATCTTCGGGGCATAGTTGGTAAGCAATACCTTTTCACTGTAGGCGAACTCTATGAACTGCTTGGCTGCATCATAGTTCTTGCTTTGCTTGGTTATGCCGATCATATTCCCTCCACCAAAGGTGGCAGGAGTTCCTCTATTGGATGGAATGAATGCTACGCCGAAATCGAGGTCGGGTGCGTCCTGTTTCAATGCAGTGATGTTGAAGTTGCCACCCAGGCACATTGCAAGCTGTTCTGCTACAAATGCGTTGTATCGGTCTCCACCGGACCACTGTGCGGAGGAGGGAGGGGCTACTTTATAGGTGTGGATCAAGTCATACCACATCTGCAGGGTTTCCTTGACCTCGGGAGAGTCAAATACCACTTCTCCCTTGTTGGTGAACATATCGCCGTTGTTTCCCCACACAAAAGGCATAAACCAGAACATGTAGGAACCTGCATCATTGCCTACCAAGGCGGTTCCCCACTGGTCGATGGTTCCATCCTTGTCCTTATCCTTGGTGAGGAGTTTTGCTGCCTTGATGAACTCATCCCACTTCTCGGGTGGGTTCTCTGGGTCGAGGCCTACTTCCCTGAACATGTCCTTGTTGTAGAGGATGACCGATAGGTCGATCTCGTAGGGAAGTGCATACTGCCTCCCGTCCATTGCCCCGATAGGAAGCATGCCTTGGGGAAGATACTTCTTGTAGGGCATGGATTGATAGAGTTCCTCTATGTCAGCGAAGGCCCCGATCGAGATGAAATAGGGGAATTGTACCAAGTCCAGGCTATAGATGTCTGGTGCAGTTCCGGCGGTAAGGGCCGAGATGAATTTGGAGACTTGCTGCTCATAGGGGATCAATTCAAATTTGGCTCGAATGGGGGAGTTGGTTTTCTCCATTTCCGCATTGAAGAGTGATACGACTCCTTCCATTTCAGCATTTCTGTCCCAAATCGTGAGGACCGTGCTTGAACTCTCTTTCGTTCCATTCGCAAAAATTTGCATGGGAAGGATTAAGAGAATCAGAAAAAAGACTAAAACGTGTTTTTTCATGGTTACTACTCCTTTTGTAAAAACCTGTGATACTATGTATTGTAGAGCATCATAAAAACCCTACAAGTGTAACTTTGAGGGGAAAATAGCGAGGAAACCGACTTTTGAATCATATGGGTAGTTCGGATTATTCGTTTGGTCTCATTTCTGAAATCCAGGCTCAGAATGCCGGTGTTTTCATGAGTCGGGGAGTTGGCTCTCACCCGAGGAGAATTATCACCACCTATGAGCTCATCTATGTGAAGCATGGTATTCTCGATATTCGGGAAGGTAGCGTGGACTATACAATCCGGGAGGGAGAGTCCTTGCTCCTTTGCCCTGGGATCCTGCATGAGGGGATAAAGCCCTATCCCGAGGATTTACAGTATTACTGGATACATTTCAGTACCCAGAAGACAGGTATCTCCTATGGATGTAACGAGAAGATTCGTATCAGGAAACATGCAAACATTGCAAGGACAGTCAGGATGGAACAGCTCTTCCGTTGGTTCATCAATGACCAGGAGACAGGGGTCTTGGACCCCTTTGTCGCGAACTTGATGATTTATCAGATGCTCAATGAGCTGGAGCTCTCCTCTGAAGAGAAGGATGTGAAGATCTCCCCCTTGGCAATCCAGACCTACCGATTGATCAAGACCCGTTTCGCCGACAGTGCACTTTCTACGCAAGCCTTATCCGAAACTTTACATTGTAATTCCGACTATTTGGGGAGAATCTTCCACCAATCCTACGGCATGACCATTTCCTCTTGCATCCATAAGACACGGGTTCACTATGCGCAAACCCTGTTGCTGAAGAATACCATGAACGTAAACGACATTGCCCTTGCCTCTGGATTCTCCGACCCTGGTTATTTCAGGACTGTCTTCAAACGCATGGTGGGTGTGAATCCCAGTGAGTACCGTTCCGCATATGAGAAGCTGCATATTAATACTGAGTAGTGGGTACCAATAGATTGATCTATCTAGGCTTCTATCAGGGTAATCTTACTTTTAAGTGTATTAAGATGACTGTATGAGATGATTTGCTCATGTTGTAGCCGAGATACCACAATACCAGGATGTACATGCTGTGTTTCTGCAAACGCTCTTACCTCTGCATGAGAGAATATCTTGTTATTGCAAAATGCTTCATAGGCGGTTGTATCAAGAAAGAAGGTTTCGGCGAATTGATTGGCTTCGGTTTCTTGCGATTCAGTGTTTGCTTCATCTTGTTCACAAGAAATGATGGTACGCTTGCTTTCATAGTGTAATAACAAGTGACCAATTTCATGCATGAGTGCGAACCAAGCATGGTCATGTGTCTTGTATCGAAGGCTGAGATAGATTGCAGGGTTTCCTTTGTACGTAGTAAGCGCTCCACGAACCTTGCTGTTGCTTATTGCAGGATAAATCACCAGATAGATACCCAATGCATTGAGAAGTTTGCGGGCGTGAAGCAACGAATTAGAGGCATTCCCTTCATAGGCAATATGCTTAAGTTCGTTGAGTGTTTTTTCCAGCTTTCTCGCTGAATAGCTCAGGGAGAGGTCCTCATTCTGAATTTCCAGTTCTTCTCGACAGAGATTCAGCCAGATTGCAATTGGTTCCAATGACCCTCCATCTTCCATGAATGATACCGAAAGAGCTGCATAGGTAGGTTCGAATTGAGAGAAGTCACTGATTTGAAGAAGTGAGAGCATTTCAGTTGCTTGCTTCTCAAGATTCCAACCAAGATCTCCAAAAACTTCTTTGAAATGGAATCGCTTCGCAATTTCCTGTAATGCTTGCTTGCTGTATGAATACACTGGTTCTTGTTCTCGAGCTCCGGCCTCCCGATACTTGGTTTCATACTGCAACCAGTACGATGCCGGGACCGGCGTGAGCACCTTCTCCAATTTGAGTGCCACCTCTTCTGTAAGTCTGCTGGTTCCATTCAAGAGGTGGGACAGATGTTTCTCGCTGATTCCTGTCCTGGTTGATAACTCCTTTTGGGTCAGGTGATATGCATCGAGATAGTTTTTAATGACATTCCCAGTTGGGACAGTGGATTGTACACTCTTCATTTTATAATATTCTCTCTAACTTTCTTTGAGGTATAGATAGCTTTCAATGAACCATTCCTTCTCTAGTAAATACTAGGATAATTAACCTCATAGGTCAATTATTGTATCAATTATTCTGTTGAGCAAGGAAAATTGTGGCAATGCTACGACTGGTTATCGCTACTGAAAGAATGGGCAGCGTCATCGAGATTTTCCTGATCAGGAAGGGCTTCTATTCCTCAGGAGTGATTCAGTACGTATCTCTTTGTTTTTCCTCGACCTTGTTTTTTGATCAGGGAAGCATCAATCATCTGACGGAGGATGAGGTATGCACGGGTCTTCTTTACTCCAAGCAAAGTTTGTGCTGATTCATCAGTGACATAACCTTCTCTTTGAACTTCCTCCAAGATTTGTTTGAATTGCTTGGACGAGTAGAGCGGAATAGGTTCCTTTGCACTTGCTTCCACTGGTTGACTCTCGTTCTGGTTTGGAAGGACTATTTTGAATGTGTTGGGTGTGACTTCGATTTGTTCATGGGCTGCCATATGTGTATATAGTTCTCTGATCCTGATTAGTCCGGTCCCATAAGCTTCAACATAACCCAAACGATGAAAGATATCAGCAAGCAAACGGTTCCTTGGTTGTGAAATACCAGCCATAATGTCCATTGTGGTTAGCCCTCCCACAAGACCCCCAATGGAAACAAATTCAATGTGTTTTTTGGTAATGGTTATGATGATGCTTCCACTATAAGCATAGTCTCGATGCATGATTGCGTTGAGTAATGCTTCCCGAAGGGCTTGTTTTGGGTAATCCCAATACTCGCGACGAGATAGATCGTCAATCTGAAAACGATTCTGATTACACAACATAAGATAGGTATAGGCATCTTCCAATTGTGTCAGGACCGACCCACTGAATTCTTTCGCAGAATTAAAGGTCGTTTTTGCCTCATCACTGAATACAGCTACCTTAATAGTATGCATACACTGATCTGAGAGTAGAAGGCCAAGATTTGTATAAAGCCCAGTCTCTTCAATGATGCCAAGTCGAATGAAATGTTCTTTTTCAAACGGTATGCCTTTCTCTTTGTATACGAGCCTTGCTTGTTCAAAGGTCAAGTCTTGGATGAGGGAGCGCATACGTTCATAATTATCTCCATCACTAATCTTGATCATTTGGCGTATTTTTTCATCGGAGGCAGGGGCAGCTGAAGTTCCTTGCCGTATATATACCCCTGCCGGCATGATACCTTTCTTACGCTGTTCTCTATCATATATTCCAGGATATACTGAATATTCACTATGATAAAGTGAAAATTCACTATTGATTATGAATTTTCTATCTTCATCATGGAATAACGATTCTAGCAACAAGTAATATTATCCCTTCACCGCTCCTGCGGTCATACCTTCCATGATACGCTTGGAAAAGAATACATAGAACAAGACTACCGGTAGGACTGCGATAACCAAGGCGGTTACCAAGTAAGGGTAGTCTACTGTGTACGTACCAGTGAACATGGTAAGAGCGACTGGGACGGTTCGTAGCTCATCCAAGTTAATCAATACCAAACCAAAGGGAAGTTCATTCCATGAGTTGTTGAAGACCAGGATTAGGATGGTCACCAGTATCGGGGTACAGAGGGGGAAGATGATGATTCTTAGGATATTGATAATTGAACAACCCTCGATCATGGCAGCTTCCTCCATCTCTGTAGGAATACTTTTAACAAAACTTTCCACCAGGAAGACAGACATGGGTAGGGCAAAAGCACTGTAGGGAAGGGCAAGTGTCCAATAGTGGTCGAGTAGTCCAAGTTGCTTGAACTGGATGAAGATCGGTAATAACCATGCGTAGGTTGGGACTACCAACCCAAGCATGAAGAACCCATAGATAAGACTTCTCCCCTTGAATCGGTAACGTGAAAGAAAATAACCGGCAATAAATGCAAATAGTACCACCACGACCATCGTGGTAATGGCCGTTATGGCGCTATTGGTGAAGTACATACCAAAATTTGCCTGTACCAGCACATTATAGTAATTGGAGAAGTTGAGCGCTTCTGGTAGAGCCAGACTGCTTTGCGTATACTCTTGGTTAGTCTTTAGGCTTGTATAACCCATCCAAACCAAGGGGAAGAGACAGGTGAATGAGAAGATAAACACCAGCAGGTTGGTAATGAGACGATAGGGGGTGAAGTAGCGTCTAATGCTTTTACTCATAGCGCCTGCCTCCCATTGCCTTCAAGGTGAAGCCAGTCACCGCCAAGCTTATGATGATCATAATCAAGGCCATGGCCGAGCCATAGCTGAATTTCATCATCTGGAAGCTCTGGCGATAGTTGTACAGACTCATCGTCATAGTCTTTTCCGCAGGTCCTCCACCGGTGAGAACAAAGATGTGGTCAAAGATTTTCATCGTTCCTGAGACGCAGAGGATGACGGCAACCTTGAACGTCGGATAGATGGCAGGGATCATGACAGAGAATGAAAGTTGGAACTGATTGGCTCCGTCGATTTGGGCACTTTCAATGATTGATTTGGGGATGCTTTCCAATGCCCCAAGCAGCATGATCATATATAATCCTACATACTGCCAGATAACAGGGACACAGACTGAATAGAGGACAATCGAGGGATTGTCCAACCAGAGCGGTATCTGGCTGAGTTCCAGGGAGAAGAGCCCTTTTAGTATTACGGTAATAATTCCGTAGCGATGGTTATAGATCAAGGACCAGATTAGGCCGGTTACCACCGGGCTGATTACCACGGGAAGGAAAATAACTGTTCGATGGAGGCTGGGGAGGGCTACATATCTGCTTACCAAGAGAATGGCCACAATCAAGCCAAGACCAACTTGGCCCAAGGTCACGATGAATGTGATCTTTAAGGTATTTGCCACCGATGCGCCGAATCCCTTGTCCTGGAAAAGGGTTGAAAAGTTTTCCCAACCCACAAAGTCCTTTCTGGAACCGCCTACCCAGTTCAGGAAACTGTACTGCAGAGAGAATAGTACCGGGAATATAAAGATGAACGAATAGAGAAGGAGTACTGGTAAAAATGCAGTAACCAGTACTCGTGACCTTGGTGTTTTCAATGTCTGTTGCATCCCTGTCTCCTCTATTTTCCTAGTATACATTATACTTAAAGCGATTAAAACGATACAAACAGCAGGGGACCAATGTATCATCGGTCTCCTGCTATGCGAACTTCTTACAGTGTGGAAAGGCGGGCTTTCTCACAATTGGCTGCATACTGTTCTGGGGTTGTCAACCCGAGCAACATACCTTGGAAGTCGTTGTAATAAACATCAACAATGGCACCTGGAAGTTGCACGTCGAAGATGGGGGCAAAAGCCATCTCAACCTTGCTCAACTCGAGATTAAGTGCAGGCATCTTGGACGGGTCGAGCGCAACATTCATTGATGGGAATCCTCCGTTGACTGCAGCGGTTTCAGCATATAGGGTATTGTAGAACTCCTTGATGAATCTCCAAACCACCTTTTGCTGTGCTTCACTCATGTCAGCGTTCATGCATACACCCCAACCAGCTCCTCCGGCAACGATATTGCCATACTGCTCATAACCCTTAACAGGAGGCAGGATGCTTAGTCCAACATCATCCAAGGAACCGGTGAAGTTGTCGATAACCGGAGTGAGCGCCCACGAGCCTTCGATGAACATTGCAGCTTCCTGGTTGTTGAACATCGCCTGCTGATCATTGGTATCCAGGCTGTTCATGTCAGCATTCATGACACCGGCATCTACAATTTCCATCATTTTCTTTGCGGCATCAACAAAACACTTGTCGGTGAATTTTGCACCCTTGTTGTTGTATAGGCTGTCAAACCATTCAGCATCACAGAAGCGGTAGACCAAGGTGTTGAAAACACAGGAAGGTCCGCTCCAAAGAGCTTTGTTTCCCAAGACCCAGGGAACCACCCCAATCTTATTCAGGTCCTTACCCATTTGGATGAACTCATCCATTGTCTTTGGGAAGGTGTTCCAGCCAGCTTTTCTCAGTAGTGCCTTGTTGTAGTAAAGCACATGATTTGACTGTAACTGGAATGGAATGGCCCATATCTCCCCATCAAGGGTGAAGTCGTTGAAAGCGCCTTCTTTGAACAGTGAGAGGTACTCGCTGTCTGCTTCCAGCAAATCAGTGATCGGCTGGATTAAGCCATTTTCGCGAAGCACACCAAACTGGTCAGGTTTTGAGTAGTATACATCCGGTAGGCTCCCACTGGCGATCATGGTCTTCAGCTTCATCTCATAATTATCATGATGGATGTACTGGTCACTGACCGTCACTTCAGGATTATTCTCCCGGAAGGCCTTCATGCTTTCAGCGAATGCTTTTGCGTTTGCATCAGCTTTCGCCGTTTCCGGACTGCTGAAGTGGAGCATGGTCACCTCGTCGCCGGTGACTGCAGCTTCTTTTGTTCCTGCAGCAAACAGAATGCCGCTGCACAGTAGAGTGAGACAAACAAGCAAACAAATTCCTTTTTTCATCGTATGTCCTCCTTTAGTAGACACTAGGGTTGAATGCTACTACCTTCTGCTCACGAGCCGACCGATATGCCTCTTGGATGAGGAGCAAGGTGGTAGCTGCCGATTCGCTATCTGAGAGAGGTTTACTTTCTCCTGCAATAGCCTCTCTGAATGTAGAGAGAGTATGGAAGAATGATGACTCATACGAGCTGTCTTCCTCCAATTTCTCTCCGTTCACGTACAACGCGTCCGTTATTGTCAGTACCCCCTTGTCTCCCTGGATACGGATTTCTCCAGCCTGGGGGTCATTTGCACTCCATGATTGGAAGATGCTTCCCACGCAACCATCTGGGTACTGTAGCGTGATCAGGCAGGTGTCTTCTCGATCCATACCAAGGTAGTGCTGCTTGGAGAGAAAGCAGTTCAAGGAAGTGGGGACTCCCAAGAGATAGAGTGACTGATAGACTAGGTGGGTACCACTGTCCATCATTGCACCTCCACCGGAGGAAACAAAGTGTTTTCTCCAACCTGTGGCATGGTCTTCTGGAATAAAATGACAAGCTCTGAAGGAAGCATAGGAGATGGTTCCCAGCACCCCTGATTCCACTACTTCCTTTGCCTTTCTCACAACAGGACGATAGACGAAGTTGTGCCCTGGGAAAAGAACCAGATTTCTTTCCTTTGCAAGTTTGTTCAGCTCATGGTCTTCACTTACTGACAGGGTTACAGGTTTTTCCACCAAAACATGCTTGCCTGCGAGTAGGGCAGAGCGAGCTTGTTCATAATGCAGGTTCGTTGGAGTGAATATCGCAACAGCCTCGATGGCTGGGTCCGCAAGCAGAGCCTCCAGCGAGTCATAGGCTTTGCAGTTCCAAAGCGCACATTTCTTTGCAAGGCGTTCTTTCCCTGCAGGGGTAGGATTCCCAACAGCTCCTACCAGGGTAATGCCGGAAGAGAGTTTCTGGTAGGCTTTGTAGTACCAATCTGCAATCCATCCGGCTCCAATGATGCCAAGTCCTACCTTCTTCATACTTCCTTCCTCCAATCGATAAGTACGCCAAGATACTCCTCTGGGTGTTCACGCAAGCCTTTGTAGACCTTTGGAGCATCCTTTGGTGTGACAATGTGTGTGATCATGGGGTCAACGGCCAGTGTGCCCTCAGCAATTGCTTGTAGAAGGTATTGAATGTTTCCCTCGATGGAGAATCGATAGCGCTTTTCAGGGTCCACATGTAGGGGATACCGCCATTCATGGGCGCCTTTGATTGTCATGTTCGTGGGACAGAGATGGCTTCGGTTTAAGAGGGGTACTACATCCTCTGTATGGCTTCCTCTTGGGGAACCCAGTAGGATGAACTCGCCCTTATCGCCTACCAAGGAAGTTGCCGAGACGGCAACCTTCGGGTTTCCAGTCGCTTCAATGACAGTATCAAAATGAACTTCTCCCACTGCTTCTATCGAGTTATAGGTACGAGAAATACCACATTGCTCTGCTATTGCTCTTCTCTTCTTGAACGGCTCCACCAGCGTAACAGATGATGCTCCACTGAGGCGGGCAAGTTGGGCGGCGAAGTTGCCGACCAATCCTCCTCCCACAACGCACACCGTGTCTCCCAAGGCAATGGAAGAGCAGCGAATAGCTGTAATGGACACTGCTGCCATTCGGGCAAAAGCCGCGTGTTTTGGTTGTATAGCGGCAGAGAGCTCAAGACATAGGGTCTCAGGGCTGACAACCGATTGGTGTTTCCCATACGTGAAGTACCGTTTTCCCTGACTGAGAGTGCCTTCATTATTTAGTGCGATACCCACTGAACCATACCCTGGAGTGAAGGGAAGCAGAGCCCAGCTTTCGTTTCCAGAAAGAATTGCAAGTTCTGTCCCTGCACTGATTACCGAGTATTCATTCTGTAATTGTGGTCCGTCTACATTGCCGTTAGTTATGTTTTTTAGGTTCACTTCCCATGGCATAGAAAATTCGATACGTTGTACGTTCATAATAATATACTCCTACCTTACCTAGGTTTAGTATTGAAGGAGATAGAAATCCAGTCAACAACGAATATATCTGAATAATTGTCCAAAGTTACTGTATTGGGTGTAGAATGAAAAGAGAAAGAAACTGTGAGGTGGTGCATATGGACCTAGAGACAACGTACATTAGACACGACCAAGGTACTCCTTACCCAGGCTCCTTCATCGACAAGGAGTATGTCCTGCACGTAGTGCGTGCAGGTACCTTCATGTACCAAGTACAGAACAGGGTATACCGGATTTGCCCTGGTTCCCTTATCCTTATTCCGCCAAACTGTCTTCATGCACTTACCAGAATACATGATGTCGATATGTTGGTTATCCATTTCTATGACCACTCACACTATCTGGAACAACTCAGCTTGAACGCGGTTGTGCATCCTGGAAAGGCGGTTTTTCAGCAGATCGAACAACTTTGTTCCCTACTGGTTCCGTTCGGCACCAGGGGGAAAGACCCGGTGCCCATTAAGCAGGATGATCATGGTGAACAAAAGACAAGAAACGAGATGGACCACTATGCACAGGGCAACACGGTAGTAACCGATGGTCTTGTTCAATCTCTTGTTGGCTTCTTCATTGCTTCTGAACATGCCCGGCCTGAAGAGAGCCGATTGTTTGTTAATTGGCGAGTGATCAAGAAGGCGGTGCAATACATCAACAAAGAGTTCTCTCGCCCTGAACTTTGTATCAAGGAAGTCAGCAGTGCCTGTGGACTCTCCTACAACTACTTCTGTACCCAATTCAAGACATTTACCAACGAGACACCTCTAGGGTACTTGCTGCGCACTCGTATTGAGTTCGCCAAGGAAGCCTTGTTCAATGGTTCTTATAATGTTGCTGAGACTGCCTCGCTCAGTGGTTTTGCAAGCAGTCAGCAGTTCTGCAAGGTTTTCAAGAGGCTGGAACAGCAAACTCCCACAGAGTGGCTTAACCGTAAGCGACAGTATGTGGCAAATGGGTCATAGATGGTTGGTTGATCTAAGAAACTTGCTATTACAAGCATCAATATGCAAGGCACATTGCTTTCTTGCTCCGTCTTTTATAGAAATTGGCTTGTTTGTGTACATGATGCCGTTGTCTTTTATAAAAACCGATCAAAATGTATAAATGACCAGCGTGTGATACTCCGGGGAAAGCCAGTGTTGCATACATAGAGAAGAATCAGCCATGTCATTTTGTCTTGAGAAGATACCTTTCATTTATGAAGAGAGAGTTGTATACTTATATTGAAAATAATTGCCGATACCGGCAAAAAAATTCAATGAGGTGTATTGTGGAAATATTGAGAGATATATATGTGAACGCATTGATCAACAGAATGAACAATGGGATGATCAAAGTTATCACAGGAATAAGAAGAAGTGGAAAATCATACCTGCTTTTCAAGCTCTTTTATGACTATCTTATATCCACAGGGGTCACAGAAGACCATATCATTCAATTAGCATTGGACATTCCAGAAAACAGAGCATATCGGGATATAGACACACTATATGAGTATATCCTGTCCAGGATAGAAAACTCCAATGAACAGTATTTTGTCCTTCTCGATGAAGTTCAATACGCAATTACAGAAGATGAAATGAAGCATCCTGAGAAATCTCTTGGCTTGTATGATGCTCTTAATGGTTTGTTGCGCAAGAGAAACGTCGATACCTACATAACAGGAAGTAATTCAAGATTTCTTTCTAGTGATATCCTGACGGAATTCAGGGGACGGGGGGATGAAGTCCATATTTTCCCTTTATCATTCAGAGAGTTTATGCAGGTGTTCGAAGGAGATAAAAACCAAGGATGGTCAGATTACATCATGTACGGAGGATTACCCTTGGTAAGTATTCTTCCAACAGTAGAACAAAAAGTTACATATCTGACGAATCTGTTTGAAGAGACATACCTGAAGGATTTGATTAATCGCTATCATGTCCAGAAAAGCAGAGAACTAGAAGATCTCATGAATATTCTGGCATCAACTATTGGCTCACTTACCAATCCTTCGCGAATTGAAGCAACCTTCAAGAGCGTGCTGCATTCTTCTATAAGCGTAAATACCATTAACCAGTACATTGGGTACCTGAAGGATGCCTTCATCATACATGAAGCAAATCGTTTCGATGTTAAGGGGAGACAGTATATTGGTACTCCTATGAAGTACTATTTTGAGGATCTTGGTCTGAGAAACGCTCGTCTTGGCTTCAGGCAGATTGAGGAAAACCATATTATGGAAAACATTATATACAATGAACTGAGGGTGAGAGGTTTTTCTGTCGATGTTGGGGTGGTAGAAATAAGAGCAAACAACGCCTCAGGGAAAGAGGTGAGGAAGAAACTGGAGGTAGATTTTGTTGCCAATTTGGGAAGCAGACGATATTACGTTCAGTCTGCATTGGCACTTGGAACAAAAGAGAAACTTGAACAGGAGCAGCAAAGTTTAGCAAATGTTCCCGATTCATTTAAGAAGGTTATCGTTGTTGGTCATGAAACCCATCCTTGGCACACGGAGAAAGGAACATTAGTAATAGGAGTCCAGCGGTTCTTGCTTGATGCGAATAGCTTGGATTTATGACAAGTGCAGTGATGAATTGGTTTTGCCGTGCTCTATTCTCAATGCAGGGTAGGACGGTAGTAATGCTAGGTAATGGTATGTATAATATTGAAAATAACTGCCGATACCGGCAAAAATTTTCAGTATTTCGATTTTCTAAGAATTATAACTCAGGTTATAGGTCCTTTTATACCCTACAGGGTAAAACTATATAATTAACCCTATAGGGTATATTTACAATATATACCTTATGGGGTATGCTGTTTTTGTGGAGGACCTATGCAGAACCTAATATTGACCCCGTTCCAACTTGCCTACTATCTAAAAAGTAGACGAAAGAGCTTGAACCTCACACAGAAGCAAGCTGGAGAACTTGTGGGACTGTTACCCAAGACCGTATCTGCCCTGGAGTCTCATCCAGAGCGATGTTCCCTTGAAAGCTTTTTCAAGCTTGTCTCTGCTCTGGAGATTGAGATGCTTCTGCAACCAAAGCCACTCCCAGATGAAGAGACAGAGAAGGATGAGTGGTGATGAAACATACCTTGGATATATGGATGAACGGTAAACATGTAGGAAAATGGACGCGCTCAGGATCAGAGCAATCCTTCAGGTATGTGGAGTCGTATTTGAGAGACCAAAATGCTCGTCCTCTTTCTCTTTCTCTTCCGCTTGGACCGGTTTCCAAAGAAATAAAAGGCCCAGAGGTAGCATCGTTCTTTGACAATCTACTCCCAGACAATGCTGATATAAGACAGAGGATTCAAAGGCGGTATGGACTTTCTTCGAGCTCTCCTTTCGACTTACTTTCTGAAATAGGTCGCGATTGTGTTGGTGCTCTTCAGATATTACCTGAAGGAAATGCTATTCCAGATGTTCATGTAATTGAGGGAGAACCTCTCAGCGAAAAGGAAATTGAAAGGGTTCTTCATGAGAGTTCCACGGGATCTCTTCCTGGTAGGGCGAATGATGAGTCGCTACGTATTTCGATTGCTGGGGCACAAGAAAAAACTGCATTACTTCGTAGTAACAATCAGTGGTGTAAGCCAATTGGAGCAACTCCAACTACGCATATCTTTAAGTTGCCATTAGGAGAGATTGGTGCTCTTAGAATGGATATGCGGCAATCCATAGAAAATGAATGGCTATGTCTCAAAATTCTTGAAGCATTTGGTCTCGATGTTGCTAAAGCAGATATTGCCGTATTTGGAACGCAGCGAACGCTTGTTGTTGAACGTTTTGACAGGAAACTTTCTTCTGACGGTTCTTGGTGGATGAGGCTTCCGCAGGAAGATCTATGTCAGGCTCTGGGAGTTTC
This sequence comes from uncultured Sphaerochaeta sp., assembly GCF_963676285.1. Lineage (NCBI taxonomy): Bacteria > Pseudomonadati > Spirochaetota > Spirochaetia > Spirochaetales > Sphaerochaetaceae > Sphaerochaeta > uncultured Sphaerochaeta sp. The sequence goes on along the minus strand of NZ_OY781063.1, from coordinate 1,381,858 downwards.
TCCTGAAAAGAAATATGAGCATGAAGGAGGGCCTGGTATTATTGAGATCATGCATTTCTTGCTTTCATCGAGTAATCCACAGCAAGATAGAAAACTATTTCTGAAAACGCAGCTTCTTTTTTGGTTGCTTGCAGCCCCGGACGGACATGCAAAGAATTTTAGCATTTCTATCGGGAAACAAGGCCGATACTCGTTAACACCTCTGTATGACGTTATGTCTGTATATCCGGTAATGGGTCATGGAACTCAAATGATTTCGCCGAAAAAAGTGAAGATGGCTATGGCTGTACAGGGTGCTTCACGTCATTATGAGTGGAACAAAATACAAAAAAGGCACTGGGAAGAGACAGCTAGGATATGTGGTGCTAGTAGTAGTATGAAAGAGATATTCACTGAGGTGCTTGAGCAGTTGCCTGGAGTAATCGATAGGACCTCTGGACAGCTTCCTGCTAACTTTCCGAAGGAACTTTCAACTTCCATCTTTGAGGGAATGAAAAAGGCTGCATTGAGGCTGGAGTAGGGGGTATAAGCATTTCTTGTAAAGTGGTGTTTCTCTCGTTTTTGTCATCTTTCTTGAGGCCATTGGTTGTGTTTTTATCAAGCGGTATCAGCAAAGTAATTCTGCATAGTTAGATAAGGGATAGCTCCATACTTTCCTTGCATTAAAACAGATGCTCATCGGTGAGAAACTGATATAACCCTATATGCCGTACTCCTTCAATGGTGTCTTGGAAGTGGGAGTCCATTGTTACCACGAATTTTGGATACGAATCACGGATGGCGAGTAGCGGTGCAAATTCTCTTTGTACAGTTTCTTCACTTTCTAATTTGAAAGCAACCTGCACGTACAGTTTATGATGAGGTTGTTCTGCAATGAAGTCGACTTCCCGGGTATCCAGCTTTCCTATGTATACCGTGTATCCCCGTCTGACCAACTCGTTATACACGATATTCTCCAATATGCCGGATATATGCCTGTCCCTATATCCAAAGACGGCATGTTGAAGACCGGTATCGGCAAGGTAGTACTTTTCTTGTGTTTTCAGTAGTTCTCTACCTTTGATATCATATCGTTGGACTTTCGTAATCAGGAAAGAGCTAACCAATGCATCGAGGTACGTGTAGACGGTATTGATATCAACCTTTCTTGCCTGGCTCTTGAAATAATCGGAAATGCGTTTAGCAGAAATGGTATTCCCGACTGAGTCAGCGATGAAGTGCAAAATTCTTCGCAATAGCTCGACATCCCGAATTTTATATCTCTGGACCACATCACGAAGGACGATGGAATCGAAGATATCGTTGATGATCATATATGTCGCTTTTTCATCGTAATCGGAGGACAGATGCACAGCAGGAAAACCTCCTCGCCTGATATAGAGCCAAAGCAGATTTTCTTTCGTATCCGTCTTGCCTGATCTGAATTCCAGCATCTCGCTAAAGGACAATACCTGCATCTCTATATGAATGAAGCGGCCAGTAAGCAGGGTGGAGAGCTCTGATGAAAGAAGCTGTGAGTTTGATCCGGTGATATACATGTCTATTTGGAAATCGAGGAATAGTGAGTTTACTGCTTCTTCCCAATCCTCCACTATTTGTATTTCGTCGAAGAACACGTATGCAGGGCTCTTCATTGTTTTGAGAAGTTCTGACACATAGTTGTATAAAGCGAGTGAAGAGCGTAAGTGGTAGTACTTCATGCTCTCAAAGTTGATTGAGATAATCTGCTTGCTCTCTACTCCCTCTTCGGTTAGGAGTTGTTGTATGAGCAGCATCATGGTCGACTTTCCACATCGACGAATCCCTGTGATTACTTTAATGAAGGGTTTGTTTATAAATGGTCTGATCTTCTCATAATACAATGGTCGACTGAGCATGAATGAGCACCTCTTATAAAGATTATACCCAGTAAAACTAGATAAGTAAAGAAAGTTTTTATGGGTATAACCCTAAAAACTCTGGAAAAACTACCAGTTCTTATGGGTATAATCCTTTCGATTTCTCCTATAAGAGAACAATCCCTGTCTTCTTGGGATTTCTCATGATTATTCGGTTACGCTCCCGAAAGGAATCATTCAACTGGGGGAATCCCATAAGTTGTATGATTGAACCCGGATAACTATAAAGCAATGCGATCTCTTGTAATTGTGGTTTAAAAAAACTATAATTATCGTAGTATGAATACGATAAATGGTACTAAAATAAAGCATCTAATAGAGATCATTCCCAGAGGAACCCTTATCCTCTCTTCGTATCTCAAAGACTTGGGGATTTCAAATGATCTTCAGCAAGCGTATGTAAAAAATGGCTGGTTAAAACGCGTAGACAGAGGTGTTTTTATGTTCTTCTCAGATGAGCCCACGCTTGAAGGAGCTTTGTCATGTCTCTCTAACCAAAGCAATCTTGAAATGCATTTGGGTGGATTATCTGCCTTACGGTTACATGGCTACCATCATTTCATACAACCTGACGAAAGCAGCATTGTAGAATATGTGTATAAACCCAGCCAGGATCGGCTACCCGCTTGGTTCAATGCGTTAAATCTGCAGAGAAACATGGAGATAGTCTCTACTTCGTTTCTGAGTGGCGGATTAGGCTTGGAAAGCAGGAAGCACCGTGATTTTACGTATCCGATTGCTACTGCTGAAAGAGCTATTCTCGAATACCTGTTTCTTTGTCCAGAAAGAGGTAGCCTGAAAGTGGCATATCAGATGCTTGAGATGATGGTTGGCCTGAGGCCTGATAGCCTCCAGGCATTGCTGGAGCATTGCTCTTCTGTAAAGGTGAAGAGATTGTTCTTGTACATGGCCGAAAAGCTCGGACATGCTTGGTTTGATCATCTTGATGTAACAAGGTTTGATCTTGGGCAAGGGAAAAGAGTCATTGAGCCTAATGGGGTATATGATTCCAAGTATGGAATCAGCTTGAGGGATGTTGAGAATGTTTAAGGAAGTGTATTTGGACCAGGTCAAGTTGCTGATTAAGGTGTTACCGATCATAAGCAAAGAACCATGGTTTGCTTTGAAAGGGGGCACCGCAATTAACCTATTCGTGCGGGATCTTCCGCGTCTCTCTGTGGATATCGATCTGACGTACCTTGGTTTTGAAGAACGTGATGTGGCTATTCACAATATTAACGCCTCGTTGGATAGTATTATGTCGGGGGTGCAGAAACTTGGGATCATGGCGGTGATCAGAAATTATCGTGATGATGTCCGTAAGTTGATCTGTAGTGATGGCAGGTCTCAGATAAAGATAGAACCAAATTATACGTTACGAGGATATGTATATGACCCTGTGAACATGAGAGTAAGTGAGGCTGTCTCCTCTCTCGGATTTGCATCTCTGCCCGTCATGTCAATGCCTGATTTATATGGGGGTAAGCTCTGTGCAGGTTTGGATCGACAGCATCCAAGAGATTTGTTTGATATCATGTTGCTCATGAACGCAGAAGGCATTTCTGAACATATCCTGGATGGGTTTGTTGTTGCATTATGTGGACATAATAGGCCTCCCTTTGAGCTTCTCTCCCCAAATAGACAAGAGTATGCTTCTATACTCGAGAAGGAATTTACCGGGATGAGTGAAATAGCGTTCACAATCGAGGATTGTAATCGAACATTCTCTGCAATGACTGATACAGTAAGAAAAACCCTTACCGACAAGCAGAGACAATTCCTGTTGGATTTCTTCTCTTTATCGAATAGAGGCGAGCATGAAGCAATACCCAATGTCAGTAGACTGCCAGCATTGCGTTGGAAACAATTGAATCTTCAGAGACTGAAACAAACAAACCTGCAGAAATTCAATAACCAGATTGCGCTTCTTGAGAAAGCGCTGGGGTAATGGCCTCTTCCTCCCTCTTGGACCTGAAATGATGATTATGCAATCAATGACTAGATGCCCTTTGTTCTCGATGTAGTTACCATGGGGATTGTAGTTGAATGCCCGCTGCGTATCTTATTCGGAAAGGTACTTTCTTAAAATCCTGTTCAATCTTGTCTCTGTTTTGGAGAGTTAGCTGCTCTTTCAAGATGGAGGGAAGGCCCAAACAGCAAATTTCTGAAAATATTTGCTACTTACCCAAAAACTGAAAAAAGATCCCTGAAGAAGGTCATTGTATGTAGCTACAATATGCTCTATTCAGTGAAAGTACATGATACCGATAGAGCAATTGTCGGCCCTCTTCAGGGGCAATGATCAATGATTATGTTTACCGATTGGTGATTTACTATAACGATGAGATATAGCGGGCAACTTGCTGCATGCACAGTGGGGGGCTCGATAACACCGGTATTCCAAGCTCTTGCTCAATATCATCTTGCAAATGAGCCATGGAAGCTTGTGCAAGTACGCATACTTCACTGCCCCTTGCTTTTTCAGCAAGCTCCACCACGAGTTGATTATGTCTTTCAGTATCTCCACTTCGCAGTGCATCCATTGCTTCTGTGCAAACAAAGGCCTCAACGGTGAGAGGCTTGCTGTGTTCCTTGGCTGTCTTCTCAAGCTTACGCACTGTAGGGCCTACTGTAGAGTTTGCCGTTGCCAGCACAGTAATAACAGAACCCAGTTCAATCGCTCTCTGTGCCATAGCTTCATCAATGGTAATGATCTTCGTGGCAAACTGATCTCTCATGCGCTCTACATGGGGCGAAAGGGTTGAGCAAGTGGTAACCACGACATCACAACCAGTGAGAACTGCGTTTTCAATATCATTACGAAGACGTTTCTCATTTGTCTCTGAGAAGGTTCCTGTTGCGTTCGGGTCGGTTGCAAGGAAGTCATCCAAGATATTATGGATGAGGACTTCCTTGCCAATCACCTCGCGTAGCTGTGTGGCAAATGTCGCGTGTACACTTGCAACTGTATGGATAAGTGCGATTTGTTTCATTTTATGCCTCGATTGCCTGCTTCCAAGCATTTTGGACTTTCTCATATGCCACAGCAGCGGAGAGCTCCGGGGAAATGCCTGCATAGGGGGCCATTTCCAAGGAGATGCATTTTTTCTCTTGGGTTGGTTGAGAACTCAAATGGCCAAGATCAATGAGTTCTTTAAAGAACCGTGATACATCCATCCAATCATATTCTCCTTCCATGATCCCAATTGGCGCATGACAATGCCCATAAAGAGGGTTTCTATCATTGCTGAGAATGGCATTACCGATGTGAATATGCCCAATGCCAACGGTATGTGCCAGTCGGACAGATTCAATTGGATCTTCCTTCATTAATGGCATATGGGCGGTGTCAAACAATACGGCAACATTGTCATGTCCCATTTGTTGCATCTTCTGAATAAATGCACAGATATCGGCAGTAGGTCCGAGTAATAGGTTCTTGAAAATGCCTCGTTCAACAGGTTCCAGCGTCAAGGTGATGCCTGCTTGCTGAGCATAGGCAGAGAGTACATCCATGTATTCAGCAAAATAGTTCATCGATTCTGTACGGTTCTCTTCGCCGTGGTCAATGCCACTGGTCATACCGATGACCTTTGATCCCGCTTCCTGGGCATAGTCGACATGTTTTTTTGCCAAGTCTAAAGCTTTCTTTCGAAACACAGGGTTCTTGCTGCTTGGATCGAACTCTCCTCCCAATTGGAAATCAGCTGGGAAATTATAGTTGATAATCTTTCCTTCTTCTTTTGCAATGGAGATCTCTGCCTTACGGATGGCTGGATCGTTGGAAAGAAAGGTTTCCAGGGTCTCATACCCTGCGAGTTGTGCTGTCTTGGTAAAGGCACTGAGATGTCTTTGTTCACTTATCTGAGCTTCAGGGTAAAGCAATCCCACACTGATACCGAGTGAGAAATATGTTTTCAGGTCATTCATGACTTGCTCCTTCTTATTGATAATTCTTGAGAATTGACCGTATTCTTTGGAAGCTTGCCAGAAGAGAATATTGTGTTCATTCCCTCCAATAACTCTGCAAGCATTGAGAAGCGGATTTCTGCAAGGTTTGTTGAAATATGCGGGGTGATAACCACATTGGAAAGTGATCGTACTTCTTCAGATACAAATGGCTCATTCTCGTGCACATCCAGGCCGGCTCCCTTGATCAGGTTATTGCGAAGCGCATGCACTAACGCATCTTCCTTTACTATTGGCCCTCGGGAGACATTCACTAAATAGGCAGAGGGTTTCATCAATGAAAGTGTACGCTCATTGATAAGGTGATGGTTTTCTGGTCTGTATGGCAGGTGTAGACTCACTACATCTGATTGCTTTAGAAGCTCTTCAAGCGGGAGGGATTCTGGGCTATGCGAGTCTGTGTGTACTACGTGCATTCCAAAGGCACTTGCCAGCATGCCTACTCGTCTCCCGATTCTTCCATATCCTACAATCCCAAGTGTTTTCCCTTCCAGGGTCATATCTGCAAAACTGAGAAGCTCCTTTGGGCAGATTCCTGTCTCGCGGAGGGAGCGGTCGTATCTGACCGTTCCCCTTGTGAGCCCTAGAATAAGGGAAAGGGTATTCTCTGCAGTTGGATTGACCACCGCTTGTGGTGTATTCAACACAGGGATTGAACGCTCTGTAGCTTCAACAACATCAATGTTGTTGAAGCCTGAACCTAGGTTGCCCAAGCATGCGAGCCTTGGTGCATTGGCGAATTCATGCCTTCCAAACGGAGTATCAGCGATGCAAATAAAGCCATCAACGTTTGGCAAGATAGTCTCAAGTTCTTTGTCACTGAATATTCCGAGTGAGGAGGACGGCATCAGAATCTCAAAATTCTGTAGCTTCTCTGATACTGCCCCAAGGGGGAAATTATGGGAGAATCCAAGTACTTTCCTCATGCATCAGTCCCCTTTTTCCTATGGTTGACCCACAAGGATTTGAAAATAGGGAGGAACAGAGAGAGGAGCGCAATTGCGATGAATGTTGCTGCAATCGGACGAGTGAAGAAAATAGAGTAATTGCCGTGGCTCATCACAAGACTTCTTCTGAAGTTGCTCTCTGCCATCGGCCCGAGAATAAGAGCGAGAACGATGGGGGAGAGAGGGAATCCTCCCTTGCTGAGTACGTACCCTACAAGACCTGCAATGAACATCACGATCACATCATTGAAGTTGGAATTGATTGCAAACGATCCGATTACACAGAGTACCATGACGATGGGTACCAGAATTTGTTTTGGGATGTTCACGATCTTAATGAAATGCTTTACGTTGCTCAGACCAAGAACCATCATCACCAAGTTAGCAATGAAGAACCCTGCGAACAGTGTGTTTACCGTCAATGCATGTTCAATGAACAGCTGGGGACCGGGGGTGAGGTTGTGCATCATCAGTGCTCCCAGCATTACTGCGGTATTGGAATCCCCTGGAATTCCGAGGGTAAGCAGTGGGATAAGAGCTCCACCGGTTGTACCATTGTTCGATGCCTCTGGAGCCGCTATGCCTTCAGGAATTCCTGTCCCGAAAAGATCAGGATGCTTGGAGAATCTTTTTTCAATATCATACGAGACAAATGCACTGATATCTCCGCCGGCGCCAGGTATTATACCGATCAAGGTACCGGTAATCCCAGCTCGGACAGCTGTGGGGAAAATAGTTAAGAAATCTTTCATCGAGATTTTGGCACGCTTGAGGTCTTTTGTGTCTATTGCATTGACTACAAGCAACTCTTCTATGCTCTGCAAGCATTGGCTCATGGCAAAGAGTCCCACAAGGACCGGTATGAATGAGAGTCCATTCATAAGAAAAATTGATCCAAAGGTGAAGCGCGAGAATCCTGAGATGTTGTCCATGCCGATTAGGGAAATCATTAATCCCAGAAGTCCAGAGATAAGTCCCTTGACCAGCGAATTGCCACTGATGCTTGAAATGATGCTGATACCGAAAAAGGCAAGTGCAAAGGTCTCTGGTGCACTGAATTTCAAAGCCATGCTGGCGAGTGTTGGTGCAATGAAGACGAGCATCAGGCCGCTGATCATGCCTCCTGTTGCTGAAGAAATGGTAGATATACCAAGAGCTCTGCCAGCTTCTCCCCGTCGGGTCATTGGGTAGCCGTCCAGCGTAGTTGCAGCCGCTGAACTGGTTCCTGGGGTGTTTATGAGGATTGCGGTAATGGAACCGCCATAGATGCCTCCAACAAACTCACCGATGAGAAGCATCATGCCAACGTGTGGTTCAAATTTGAAGGTTAGGGGCATGAGGAGGGCTATTCCCATGGTTGATGTGAGTCCGGGCATTGCGCCAATGGCAATACCTGCAATGACACCACCGACCAATGCAAGCATAATATCCCAGGAGAATACATTAAGTAGGATTTCTACGAACATAGTGACTCCTTAATAGAACATGCCAGTAGGAAGACTCACTGACAAGAATTGTAAGAATATGAAGTACAGCAATCCTGTGGTTACGAGACTCGTAGTAAACAAGATTGATTTTTTTCTGACTGAAAAGAACCACATGATGGTAAAAAGAAAGATTGGGGTAGCAACAAGGAACCCTACTATGTTAATAAGGATCATATAAGCGATAACTACCAAACAAGAAATGATGACGCGTCTTGTAGCCTGAGGGTCTGCAGAAGAAGATGCGTTCTCTTCTCTTGGCTCTTTTCGGCTCGTTACCAATTGGAGAATAGAAAGGGCAATCAATAATATTCCTAGCAAAATTGGAAAGAAACCAGGACCAAGGACCCCGTTTGTTCCAGGGGGAAATTGACTAGCAACACTGATTACGTAGATTCCAAGAAGAATCATGATTGAGGAAAAAATCCGACTAACTTTTACCATAGTTGACTCCGTTAGACAAATAAGAGGGGGTATCCCCAAAGGCATACCCCCCTTGCGTTTTGCCTTATTATTTCTTTAGGCCAAGCTGAGTAGCCATTTTTGCATAAACGGCTTCTTCTCGAGCCATCTGTGCTCCAAACTCTGCACCAGTCTTGAAGTCTTTGGTGTAGTGCTTTTCTTCCATGAACTTGGTGATTTCTGGGGTGTTGAGCGCTTGCTCAAAAGCATCGCTGAGCGTCTTTACGACATTCTCAGGAGTACCGAGGGGTACGCCAAAACCACGGAAGATGGTGAAAACCAGATCTTCATAGCCGAGTTCGCTGGCTGTAGGTACATCAGGAAGGGAAGGGTGACGATTAGGAGCGAGTACTGCAAGTACCTTTGCCCTACCTGCTTTGACCTGTACATCTACTTCCTGTGGAGTTACGGGAACTGCATCGACGTGACCACCAGCCAGAGCTGTTACAGCGGTACCCCCACCTTCGAACGGTACATGGTTTACTTCAATACCCATGCTGTCTGCGGTTGCAGCTGCAATGAAGTGCCAGATACCACCAACACCACTGTTTCCGATGGATACTTCACCTGGATGAGCTTTTGCATAGGCAACAAACTCTTCTACCGTGTCATACGGTGCGTCTGCACGTACTGTCAGCGTTGCATACTCACTGTTCACGTTACAAACAGGAATGAAACTTTCGTAGGAGAAGTTTACATCGGCAACCTGGGTGACGGTAATGAGCTCAGCAAGCATCGATGTGACACTATATCCGTCGTTCTTGTCCGAAGCACCTGCTGCAAATCCAATTGCGCCACCTGCTCCTGGTTTATTGACTACATTAACGGTTTCGCCAAGGATGTCCTTGAGTGGAGCGCTCATAGCGCGTACGAGCAAGTCTGTTCCACCACCTGCGGAGACAGGGATGGTAATGGTGATAGGCTTGGTTGGGAATGTAGCCTGTTCTGATCCACCTTGTGCAAATGCAGAGAAGGTGATGGTTGTAAGGATAAGCAATGCGAGCAGCATTCTTTTCATGAGTAAACCTCCAAAAAATTCTTCGATGCTATGACAAGCATCGTGTTTGTTGAATATAGAATATAGTATACAATATACGAAGTCAACAAAAACTTTCCGGGGGTTTTTATACGCATTGCTCCTGTTGGTCGAATACTACATTTGAAAGAAGGGAAGAAGAGAAATATATATGTTATTTATAGATAGAAATAAGGCGAAAATCCTTTTGAAGATACAAAATAAAAAATCTTGTTAATCCTATTTTAGATATGGTATACTAAATATGCAAAACATGCTGGGATATATTGTTTATTGTTATGATATACGTTTTAGATGAAATCAATCATTTATTGCAAATTGCAAAGTTCCCTGTATATTGTAGAAAGGCAAACGAGGTTAGAGAGTGCAGAAAACAGCAATACCCTTATCCAAACGATATCTTGGAGATGAAGTCTCCAACGTAATAAAGGAACAGATATTCAACCTTCAGTACCACCGTGGGGAGCGGTTGATCGTAGAGTCACTGGCATCTCAGTTAGGTGTAAGCATGACTCCTGTACGAGAAGGACTCAAACTGTTGGTTGGTCAAGGTATTGTGGTATATGATGGAAAATCCTACGCTGTATTCAATCCCTCACGTAAAGAAATTCAAGATATATTTTCCATCCGGAGATATCTGGAAAAACTTTCTGCCTTTGCAGCAACTGAACGTCTCACTGCTGAGAAACTCGATGCTCTCTATACGTTGCAATACCACTGGGGCGAACAGTCAGATGTTGATCTACGCCAGTTCATTGCATTTGACATCGAGTTCCACACTCTTTTGGCAAAGAGCAGCGAGAACGAGCGCTTGCTCCTGATGTCCTTGCCAATAAATGAACAATGCCACCTCCTTCGACTATGGAGTTATGAACATAATTTCCCCAAAGAAAATCTTGCCAAAACCGTAGAGGAACATATCTCCATTCTGGATGCGATGAAGATTGGAGATGCAAAGAAAGCTGAACAGCTGATGGACAAGCATCTGCTCAAGGGTGAGCAGATTGCTTGGAAGATGTATGATAATTTCTACTCAGAGGTAAAGGTCTGAGGAAATATGAGGGTCAATGTTGAGCCTCTTTCCCCTCAAAAGATGCCTACATAGTCACTCCTATTCAGGCAGCCCTTCAAAACGGTGTATGTGCTCCAGGTCATGATCCCAATCAGCTTTGTCGGAATTGAAGATGTGGGCATTGGGGCGTAAGGATACCTCGCTGTCGAGCGATCCAGCTGGTACTACCAGCAGCTTTCCCTCCATCTGGAGGTTGGGGAGTGCTGAACCACATTCGCTGCAGAAACTCTTGATATGCCCACTTCCCTGGAAGTCAAAGGTTTTCACCAGGTTCTCTCCGGATAGCCATTTGAGTGTGGCAGAAGAGGAGAACAGATTGGCTGCATGGGCTGAACCGGTATCCTTACGGCATAGGTTGCAGTGACAGAGAAAGAAAGACTCAAAGTCGCCTTCTACCTCAAATGTTACGTTTCCACAGAGACATGAACCTTTGTGCTTGTGCATCGGCACCTCCTTGCCTTCCTATGGTGCTTGGTTCTGGGAAGCTTGTCCAGTAGTGTAAAGGGAGGATATCGGGGAAACAAACAACACCAACAGCAGAGAGATAAGATTTATGCCATCCTTACCTGTATTGGCCCCTGAGTTCTGAAGGAGTATGGAGGGGTTTATTGCCAAGTGTTGGTGGTCCTTGTTTTGTCTCTATTGCCTCTGTAGGAATTGGCTTACAACGTACGAAACTTTGAAAAACGTTTGGTATGCATACCTATCTCTATTAAAAAGAGATAGAGAAAAACCTTGGTAGTAGGTGCATGAAGACCCAATAAAAAATGACTTGTTGTGAGCGTAAGACACTGCTAGGATGTCCAAGAGTTTTCAAAGGAGACATGTGGATCTTTTCCAATCCGAATGCATATGCAACAGAATTCCAGCACCCATACCATGAGATGCGCATGCGAAGCAAGTTCGTCCTCTGCTGAAAAGTCCTATCAGGATCTCTTGGAACGGTCGACTCTCCAGCAAGGATTACTCGAGGCTATTGCCCATGACCTGCGTTCTCCACTGGTGAGTATCTCAGCAATGAGAGAACTCTTCGCGTCTGGTGTTGCAGAGAAGTCCCCGGAACTCTGGGAACGATCAGAAGCTGAGTTGGATTTCGTGTTTGAATGGTTTGATACGCTGCTGGGCAACATTGCGGTATTGCATTTGGAAGAAGCAACCTATCCCCTAAACGTTATTGATGCATCTTCCGTCATACAATCCGCTCCTGCATACCTGGAGCGATACGCTGAAGCACGATCAATAACCTTTTATACCTCCATTGATGAAAATGCCTTGGTCAGGGCAAATGAGCACTTGCTGGCACAGGTGCTGAAATGCATCTGGGAATGTTTGCTGAAGGGAGCTGCCCCAGAGGGCAACATAGTAACCAAGCTTTTCATCGAGCCTAGCTATGCCCACTACCAGATTACCTGTGATTCTTTGTGTATTCCCCGTAATGTGATTGATCAGCTTCACCGTGGTGACCTATTCCCCTCCAGCCAAAGGTTTTACTTCTACCTATCTCTCGCAAGGAAAATTGTGTATTACCAAAGGGGTTCCCTTTCCGTGGAGGAAGGAGATGGTGGAACACTTATGATCAGTATCCTAATCCCACGATTCCTCTCTGAGGAAAGGAGTGTTCCCTGCCTATGATTTCCATTGCCTTGGTGGATGACCAATCCCTATTTCGTGCCGGCCTTGCATCAATCATTGCAAGGGAATCGGAGATGGAGGTAGCTGCAGAGTTCTCGGACGGAGAGGCCTTTCTTACCTCATTGGATTCCCCTGAACAGGACCCCTATGACATCATCCTCTTGGATATTTCCCTTCCTGGCAAGAGCGGTCTTGAAATCTTGGCTGAGCTGTCTTCTTTTGGGAAAGAATTGCCTCCCATCTGTATCCTGAGCATGTTCCCATCCTCCTTCTATATTGAACAGGTAAAGAAATTGGGCGCACAAGGATATCTCTCCAAGAACTGTAGTGAGCATGTACTCTGCCATGCGATTACAGTGATTGCCCAGGGGGGAATGTATTTTCCCGAAGAGACAATTGAAGCAGTAAATCCATCATTGTTCAGTACCTTGAGTGAACGTGAGACGGAAGTATTCAAGCTCTTGACCAAAGGGCTGACAATCAAGGAAATTGCCTATGAATTGCAGATATCGGTTAAATCAATAAGCACCTATAAGAGCCGACTTATGGAAAAACTTGGAGCAGACTCTCTCAGTGACCTCTATAAGATTGTCGTCGTCTGTTAAGACAGTGCTTGCTATACCGATGAACACTGAGAGAGGTCTTCATAGTAGTCTATTCGTGCCACCTCGCCTGTATGGGGGTTCTTACGATACACAGCAGGACCTTCTTCATCAAATCCGTACCAAATAATGCGTGTAAATGCTGCAATAACGGGTATTTTGGTGTGAGAAAAAACCCTGAAGTAGTCAAATGGGGCGTTGGCATGTACTCGGACATCATAAGCTAGCATAGTTTCACTCAAATCCTCTAGTTTCCTTATTTGTGGTGCCTTGCTTACAACTCTCACAGGAGAGTGTGCAAGAACCTATGTATCCTGGAACAGGGCCGAGAAATGTACATAGGTGTTCCAACCAAAGCATAGCACAACCCCCTAAAATTACCTGTAGGAAATGTCTTACGACACATGTCTATAAACGGTAGAGGGTATGTGGTAAGTCGAATAGCCTTATAACTTCAGTGATCTCACTAGTATACCGGCGAATATGGCGCCAAATGACTACACTTGCTGTTTCCTTGCTTATTGGATGGCATGTCATGGTTGTACAATATTCCAAGAAAAAACAATACTATTCTCTTACATATGACACACATATTGCTTTTCGAGTTTATCTATGTATGGTAATATTCGTGGTACTTACTACATTTTACGTGAGCAAGAAATGCGGAAGAATCGAGCACCGACAGGGTTACTATGAAAACTACCAAACAGAACTGTACACCACCTCTAGATTATCTCGATGTGGGTGTTTTTTCCTTCACAGTTCCACAGCAGGATAGATGCATACTGCAGGCTATCAACAGTAAAGCCTGCACACTGTTGGGCCTTAAATACCCTTCCCCAACCATAGAGCACATTCTTGAGGTATTGGATTTGGAGCCTTCCCTATTACATGGAAGGCTCCATGCACAGGATGAAGGAGCATCCGCTTTCCAGGTTGTCACAGCAACGGGGAAGCGATTGCAGGTTACTGCGCACCACCAGAGAGAGGGGCAGTCTTTCACGTTGCTTATCGCACCAGCATGTAATTCAGCAGTGAGTGGACATCCTGTAGGAGTATACACCCATGACCTCCTGTTCACCCTGAACACTGATTATCGTATTCTAAGAGTGTTTTCCACCAAACTGGAGCAGTATCTCAAGCTTCCCGCCGAACGGGTTATCGGACAGGTATTCACTGATTTCTTCGATCAGGCTACTGCAGAGGATATCAGAATCTCACTTGAGCGAGCGCGTATCACACTGAGTAAGCAAATCATGTTCTATCACTCTCCGATCGATCGTGATAACAGAATCTTCAAGGCTACCATCCACTGGGTGGAGAGAAACCAGAGGGTTCTCTGCTACTTTGCTGTAGATGAAGTTAATCACAGTACCGATTCCTCCGTCGCCATATTGCACGAGGCTCCTCCTGGTATTTTGATACTGGACAGAGATGGGGATATCCTATTTGCCGATGCTCTCAGTGAAAAGCTACTTGGAGTTGAAGCAAAAACGTTGGTTGGTACTAAACTGAAGACCTTGATACCTGTTGCAGGGGATACTTCTTCATCCACTGTTTCCTATGTTTCCCCTCGGGGAAAGAGATCTGGTTTGCATATTAGCAGTACTCCGCTGCTCTCCCAGCATGATCACACACATGTAGTACTCAGAATACAGGAGCGCCCTCACCCGTGTGCAGATGATACAAATCAGTTCGTCAATCTCCTGCTGAACCTTACCTTCACGCTTCTCCAGACGCCTGTTGAGCAGAGTGAGCATGTACTGCTCCATATCTTGGAAAAGCTGGGTCGGTGGAGTGGGGCGGAAAGAAGCTATATCTTTACCTTTTCTCCCCAGAAGGATTTTGCGAGTAATACGCATGAGTGGTGTGCCCCAGGAATTGCTCCTCAGAAGGACATTCTACAGAAGGTACCCTGCAGCAAGATGCCCAAGTGGATGGAGACCCTTCAGCATGGACAGGAAATCTATATAAGGAATGTCGCAGCCCTTCCAGATGCCTGGAAGGGGGAGAGGGAGATCCTGCTCCCGCAGGGGATAACCTCTCTCTTGATAGAGCCCATTTCTGCAAGCCATCAGCTGATTGGGTTTATCGGCTTTGACATGGTAAGAGATTACAAGGATTGGCCAGAGCAGGTGAGGGGGTTGTTGCACTTTTTTGCCCATGTGCTTGGGGTGTTCTTTGCACGGATGCAGTCCGAGCGGAAGCTGAAACAAGCCCTGCAACATAGCCGTGATCTTGCTGACGAAAAAGAACGTACCAACCGTTATATGCAGAACTTCTATGCAAGGATCAGTCATGATATCCATAACAGCCTTCTATCAATTGTGGAGGCAGGAAACCAGCTGGAGAAGAGTACTCTGACCGGCATTCAGCGGAGCAGTCTCTCCACCATCCATGCAAGCAGTTTGTTCCTGACAAACCTCTTGCATGACATTCTCGACTACTCTTCCTTCTCAAAGGAGGGGTATACGATAAAACGGCAACTTTTCTCTGTGTGGGTAGTGGTAGAAAACGCAAAGGAAGCGCTCAGTGTTGTGGCAGCGGAGAAAGAGATCAGCATCACCACATCCTATGAGCAGGCTATTCCCAGTAATCTGATTGGAGATGGTGTCCGTCTTGCCCAGATTCTCATCAACCTTCTCCATAATGCAGTAAAGTACTCAGAAAAGGGACCGGTTAAGGTTTCAGTAAGTCTGGGTGAGTTGACCGTTAACCAGGCTGTCTTGCGATTCTCCGTGCATGACCATGGTAAAGGTATGGACGAGGATACTGTCCAGAATCTCTTTTCCCAGGGGGATAAAACCCCTGTCCCCTCAAAAGACGGTGGGTATGGATTGGGGCTCAGTATTGTAAAGCAGTTGGTCGACGCCATGCATGGGTCCATAGACGACGTACAGAGCAAGATAGGGGAGGGAACTACCTTTACCATCTCACTTCCTTTTGCAATAACTGATACATCCAGCAAACCGCTCAAATTCAAAGTACAACCCAATTTCCCTCCAGTTTGTTATGTCGGAGAGGTGACCGGGCAAATTACCCAGTTCCTCTCCTTGCTGAAAGCGCAGAGGATACAGTGTTACACCTCATCAGCGATTCCCTCAGATGAGGGGCAGATTCTCATTCTCCATGAACAACTGCTTGAGAAGTCCCTCATACAAGGTTATGCCCGTGTGCCCAAGAAATGGTTCCTCTATGGGGCTACATTCGATAGGGCAGTGTACCAACGATACAAGGACTCATTACCGATACAGGGCTGGCTCTTGGAGGGACAGTCAGTGCTTACTTGGTATTTGGAGTTTCTGAAGAAACTCTCTATTCGCAATTTATCTCCTACCTATGACTTTCGTGGAGTGAGAGCGCTCGTTGTGGACGATGCAGTGATCAACAGGGCTATGATGAAACAGAAGCTCGAGCGATGGCAAGTACAGGTAGAGACAGCCGAGACAGGGGAGGAGGCGATTATCCGCTTTAAAGAAGCACCCTTCGATGTTGTCTTCATGGATCTTTCGCTTTCCTCGCTCGATGGTATTGAGACAACCAAGATACTTATGCAACAAACAGCGTCTGCCAGGATTGTCGCTGTCTCAGCCTATCAGGGAGAGGAGGTAAGAAGACGTTGTAAAGAGGCCGGGATCACCGCTTTTCTCCGGAAGCCTGTGCAGGATGCGGACCTAGCCGACATTCTCGGTAACTAGATCTTTTTCCGCAAGGAACTGCAGTATTTCATCTGCATCCAGTGGTCTGCTGACAAGATAGCCCTGAATCTTGTCGCATCCATAGCATTGGAGTCGTTCTCGCTGTTCAGCAGTCTCTACTCCCTCTGCAATAATTGTACGTCCAAGTCTATGACCCATGGAGATGATGTCCTGTACCAATGCCCGCTCCTCTGGGAGAGAAGAGAGTGCATCGATAAAGATTTTATCAATCTTGAGTACTTCAAGGGAGAGTTGCTCCTCATGAGCCAGTGATGAGTATCCTGTCCCAAAGTCATCTACTGCCAGGGTGATGCCATGGCTCTGGATATCGGAAAACAAAGCATTCATCGCATGGTAGTTGGGGATAATGCATGACTCGGTAATCTCCAGTACGAGTGAGGAAGGGTCTACTTCATACAAGTCCATCAGCGAATAGAGGTTGGAGAGAAAGTCAGGATAGAGGAGCTGAACGACTGATACATTGATCGAAAGCCGAAGAGAGTCCGTCACACGCTCCTTGAGAACCTTGCAGAATGTGAATGCTTTTTGGAATATCATGGTTCCCAGGGGGATGATCTGGCGACTCATCTCAGAGAGGGGAATGAACTCATCCGGCCATACAATTCCATACGTATCGCTTTGGAACCTGCAGAGCACCTCCAGTTCACTGATCTCGTTTGTTTCCAGGGAGGCAATGGGTTGATATTGAAGATGTATTTTCTCCATCGCCTGTTCCTGTATTGCAGCAAAGAGTTCTGCAAGAATAGTGTTTCTTCGCTTATCTTGCTTCTGCATCTCTTGGGTAAAGAAGCAGAATTTGCTTTCTGTTTCCAAGGCAGTCTCTGAGGCTACGAGGACGTTTCTGAAGAGCTCTTCAAGTTCTTCCTCTTGGATCTCTTCAAATTCCACCAAACCTATTCCCCAGCCAATGCCCTCTCGTGAGAGGACCTGGTCCAAGCATGTGGTAAGCTCATGATAGAATTTAGGTGATTGTTCCCGGACATAGAACAGATGATACCGAGTAAACATGATGGTTGTTTGAATCTGTTTGCAAGCCAGTGCTTGCAGTTTGAGAGTCACCTCGCTGAGTATCTGCTCGGCATAGGAGAATCCATGGTGGAGGGTAAGGTTGTGAATGGGGCTGAGATTGACAAGGAGCAAGGTGCGGGGACCTGTGTCATGCAGGATGGTTGGGGTGAACATCATACACAGCATCCCTCCTTTCTGTACAAGTTAGGCTAATGGCGGAATGTACCATGGAACAAAGCCCTCGTGTTTGGGTGGCATTGAGTCATTGCTCCAGGTACATCCCGTACTTCGAGATCATTGAGAAACACAGCAAGGGACGAATAGAAAGCTTAGGTATCATGACCATCTTCATGTAGGTTTATACATATGGCTTCAAGACGAGATACCATCTCCGTTGTCCCCTTCATTCCCTTGCTGTCGATAAACTCACTTACAGCGTACTGCATGAGGAAAGGTAGTGCTCGTAGGATTTCACTGACACGAGTAGCAAGAGTGTCTGCACGGTAAGGGTCAGTGCTCCAATAGACACAGGTTGGAACTGATTACAAGTCGAGGAGCTGGTGTCTTGCGGACATAAATACGAGGTAAGAATCCAAGCTACAGTCTATCGCATCTTATCCCTATAGAGTTCCTTGTCAGCTTTGCGAAGCAGTTCTTCTGCGCTCATGCCTTCCTGCCAAGCAGCAAGCCCTACGCTTATTGCAAGGTGTGTGCCTCGTAGTTCTGGTAAGGTAATCGTTTCAATCTCTGCTTGGATTTCCTCTTTCAGAAGTTCAGCCTTGGCAAGGGAACTGGTGGGGTAGAGGATGGTGAACTCGTCTCCTCCGTAGCGGAAACACTTGCCTGCAAGCTGGGTTGTCTCATCCAGTCGTTGTGCAATCTGGGAGAGTACGGCATCACCAACCGCATGACCAAACGTGTCGTTGATCGCCTTGAACTTGTCTACATCCAGCATGAAGAGAAAGAATGGGATCTTCTGCTTGATCAGATGAGCGAGATACCGTGAGAAGGACCTGCTGTTTTCCAGTTTGGTCAGATAGTCCTTGTGGATGTGGTTATGGATGAATAAAATGATGAAATATAACACCGCTGAGGTGGTGACGATAAACAGTGCAAAGCAGATGCCCAGTATCCAAGACACTCGTGCATATCGACTCTGGATGGCCGAAGACTCATAATCTACGCCGACCCATCCCACCAGTGTGTTGTCACGATGGTCGATGATCGCACTGTAGCCAGTGAGATACCTCCCCCAGATGGGGTCTTCCTCAATCTCACTGGCGAGTGACTTGCCTGTGAGATACACTTCCTTTTCACGGGGATTCAGTGGGTCAGTACTGCCGAAAGGCGAGAACCACTCGCTAGCGGGGTCCTCCCCGTCCAGGATATAACGATTGGTCTTTTCATCTACATATGCACCGGTGAAGACAAAGGCGACATCAGTGTGTTCCTTTATCTTCCGGAAGATTTCATTACTCTTCAGGTAATACGCTTCCAACTCACTTCCAGGAACAAGTGTTTCAGTTTCAGAGAGTCTTCGATACCATTCGATCTCCTCAGTGAGAAAGGCTGAGATGGTAGCAGTAATATCAATGGCCTTTTCCTGTGTTTCCTGGATCAGTATTTCCTTGGTCTCCTCATACACATAATAAGCAACCGGAGCGACTGCAGCAGTCACCGAGCAGAGGAGAAGAAAGATTAGTTTGCGTTTGAAGGACATGGAAAAGAGCAGAAACCACATATGATACCCCGTGTCAAATGATAGTACCTAACGCTAACATGGAACGCGGGATTTAGGAACCCAATAAGATATAATATTGCGAGAGAGATATGTATACTCTATCAGTATTTGTATTGAAACTATGTTGTTTCAACTACCTTTTGCCAGTTGATATACCCTTACCCCGCCTTTGCCGTTTTTCTTCACCTCGTACATGGCCATATCGGCATTTCGTACCAAGGTCTCACTGTCGCTGCAACTCTCAGGGTAGAGGGCAATCCCAATGCTTGCTCCTACCTGATAGGTTCCGCCTTTGGTAGTCATCGGCTCCTGCAGCGATCCATGGATGGTTGCTGCAAGTTTCTCCACACCTTCTCTCTCTTCTGCCTCTGCCAGAACCAGGGCAAACTCATCACCACCGAGGCGAGCGACAAAATTGGAGCCACTAATGAACTTCACCAAACGATTCCCTATGATGATGAGGACATCATCCCCGGCCTCATGGCCGTAGGTGTCGTTTATCTCCTTGAACCCATCCAGGTCGATGTAGAGTAGGGCAATGGAGGAGCTTTCCTCTGCTCGCTCTCTTACCAACTGTTCCAGCCGTTCATAGAACACCCTTCGATTGGGTAGCCCTGTCAGTGTATCGTAGTTGGCGTATTGCTGTAGCTGAAGTTCCAGCGTCTTACGTTTGGTCATGTCGGTTGCTGAACCAACCAAAAAGGCAACGCGTCCTTCTCGCATAATGGGGGTCAGAGTGGTCAACCAGAAACGCGTTCCTTCTGGTAAGGGGAGTTCTTCCTCATAAGTAACTGAATGCTTGGCAATAACACACTTCTGGTAGTTGCTTGCAACAAGGTCTCCCATCTCCTTGCCTAAGAGTTCTTGTGGAGTCTTCCCTCGTATATGCTTCAACGTGATACCGGTCTTGCTCTGGTGGGCAAGGTTATTGCGTATGAATCGGAATTCACCCTCTTTGCTGACACTCATGAGGAACATGGCGTCCTGCGTACCATTGAACACTTTTCCATACTCTTCACTCAAGCGAGAGAGCTCCAGTTCGGTCTGCTTCAGGGTGGTTATGTCCGTATGGGCACCGAGCATTCTCAAGGGCTTTCCGTTTTTATCCCTGATTGCAAGCCCCCTGCAGCGGATCCAGACTGTGGAGCCATTTTTATGGGTGTAGCGTACAATCTGGTCATAGGGATGATTGGGGTCAGCGAGGTGTTTTGAAATGTTCTCTTTCGCCAGTGCCAAGTCCTCTGGGTTGATGATGTCCTGCCATTCAGAAGCAAGGTGCTCCTTCTCTGCAGGGTCATAGCCAAGGGTTTCCCAGAACTTGGGGCTCATCCATTCATTTTCCATATGTTCCAGATCCCAGTACCAGATACCATCCAGGGACCATGATTGAATGAACTCAAAAATACTCGTATCTGTCTTGACCAATTCGTATAACTCGCTCTTAAGGTAATTCTCTTGCATGTAGCCTGGTTTTCCTTATGAAGTCTGCTCTGATTATTTCATTATACACAATCTTGCAGGACTTCCTATGTTTCTGCATGCGCAGATGAGGAATTTCAAGGAGAGGCTACGCCAAGAGGAATGGTTCTTGAACAGGGGAGTCCTCCCTCTCCCCATCCAAGGGGTGGCAGGGGCGGGTATCTTCAGAGCATGACCAGATGAACTTCGCCCCGGTCTCTACCAAGGTTCCCGTCTCTGGTGCATCTTGTAATCCAAAGATAAGCTTCTTCTCCCTCAGGAGCTTCAGTGTTTGCTCATCGCCAGGTGCTATCACAGGGTAGAGGTTCTGTACGCTGAGAAGCTGGCAGGCAAACGCTTCATCAATGACACCATCAGAAAAAGGAGCGAAGAATGCGCAGTCGGGGTGTGCAACGCACAGCGCGATAAGTGTATCTTTGTCTGTCTTTTTGTTTTCTATTTTCTTACTGTCTGTTCTCTTGTTATCTGGCATCTGGGTAAAGCAGTATACGTAGGTACCGGCGAGCTTTCCCTTCCTGATGGCCTCATCACATTCATTGTGCAATATGATCAACCAGGGAATGGTGCAGTCCTGTTCGACTTCCTTCCTCTTTCTTGTCAGGTATGCATTCAGGATACAGGTATTGAAGAACCGCTTGAATACTGAGGTGTCGATGTCCTGCCAGAAAGAGAGCAGGTACTCATACCAAGGCGACCGCATGGTATTCAGGACCTCCTGGACTTTTTCCCGGAGTTCCTTTGAGGACTCGGCCATATCAACCGATTCGATGAATTTCAAGAGTTTCGGCAGGTTTTCTTCCGGGGCTCCTTCCAAGTAGAGCCAAGCCATCTGGGCGATCATCTCGGTTCCACGACGTTTCAGTAGGTTTGTCATACACTATAAGATGGAAGGTTTTCTCCAGCAGGGTATGGTCAGTATCAGGGATCTGTCCCAAAGCTGGACATATGCATTAATCTGTCGGTCTATCCAACAGGTGTTGAACTGTTTCGCAGAATATTAGTCGAAAAGCATGTAAGACTGACAGGAAAGAAGTGGCTTGGTACCGCCTTCGAATAAGGATTCTGACAGGATCATACCTTTTTTACAGAGTGCCTTCCGTCTGTAATCGCTTTACCTATAAAATAATTAAATTTGCAGAGAATGGCAAATAGTAATGATTTATGTTTACAAATCGGTAAAATATAACTATATTTGCATTATGATACTACTTTTGTGAGGTATGTCCATGCATATACATGTTTTTGACCATCGATTGGCAGGGTACGCATATCTTATTGAGAAACTTGAAATCGTAGGTATACCTAACTGGCATAGATCGACAGTCTCCGCTACAGGTACACAATCCATCAGTATACGGGACGGGTTTGTTGATGAGGTTTTCAGAACCCAATACTGGCCCGGAGAAACAATTGGAGAACATCTTGAGTTTGCACTGAAATACGACGGGGTGAATCTGGCCTTGCTGGCAAAAATCTTCGAAGAGGTGCCACCTGGGGTGCTCACTGAGTACATCAGGTCCAAACCAACCGGGAAATATGCCCGAAGGATTTGGTTCTTCTATGAGTTTCTAACGGAAAATCTGTTGCCTATCAACGACATGACCACCGGCAACTATGTTGATGCCTTGGAAAGCAGAGACTATTACACCGTAGAGAAAGGGGAGAGGTCACCACGTCACCGTATTGTGAACAACCTCCTTGGTACTAGAGCCTTTTGCCCTGTCGTCAGGAAAACGAAGAAGCTTTCAGAATTGGATTCTGCAGCACTGAAAAAGCGGTGTGAGGAAATTGTTACGGCGTATCCTCCCGGGCTTCTCCGCAGGGCACTGAGCTACCTCTATAACAAAGAGACTAAATCTTCCTTTGAGATTGAGCGCGTCAAGAGCAATGCCTCCCGTATAGAGAAATTCATTGCATCTCTGGAACTTGCTGAAAAAGAAGATTTCTGTGATAAGGAACGTCTGATTGAGCTTCAGAACCGCATTGTTGACCCGCGATTCAGAGACAGTGACTATCGGGTGAAACAAAACTATGTTGGGCAGTCAGTTGCTTATCAGAAGGAGATAATCCACTATATCTGCCCAAGACCTGATGATCTGCCAAGTTTGATGGAGGGTTTGCTTGCTTCCCATACCAGGATGAAAACAGGAGGAGTCCCTCCTGTTATCCATGCTGCAGTGATCGCCTATGGTTTTGTGTTTCTGCACCCGTTTGAGGATGGAAATGGCAGAATACATCGTTTTCTATTACACAATATTCTTTCTATACAGAACCTAGTGCCGCGTGGACTCATGTTCCCCATTTCAGCGGTCATGCTTAAGAATCCAGAAGCGTATGATCGATCGTTGGAAGCTTTTTCCAGGCCACTTCTTCAGGTCATCGACTATCGACTCGATGAAATGGGGAGGATGACAGTGGAGAATGAGAGTGTTGTTTGGTACTCTTTTATGGATTTGACCGTCCAAGCAGAAGCCTTATCGGCGTTTATTCTCAAGACGATTGAAGAAGAGCTTGTGCAAGAGCTCAATTTCCTTGCCAACTATGATGCTACTAAAAAGGCGATTCAGGATATTATTGATATGCCTGACCGTCTGATCGATCTATTCATTCAGTTGTGTCTGCAGGGTAATGGTAAGCTGTCCGCAAGAAAGAGAGCAGCGCATTTTGACTTTCTCAGTGATGAAGAGCTTGTAGCCATGGAGCAGGCAGTACAAGAGGCACAGGGGAGTTCATACGCTCAGCAGGAAATGCAGGGATCATAACCAGTATCAACAAAGCTGGACATATGCATTAATCTGTCGGTCTATCCAGCAGGTTCTGGATACGCTTGGTCAGTGAGAGTGATGCTGAGCAGAAGCTCTGAAGAAATGTCTCTGCGCTGGTTGGAGGGGTACGCTCCAGCCATCTGTACAGTGAGGAGAGAAAAAATTCACTGACCAGGTAGGTCGTTTCATCCAGATCAAGGGAGGACCCATGCTCAATGGATAGGGATCGTAGAACCATTGGTTGCATCTGATGGGCTAGGTATTCCCGAAACGAGCCTGGACCTGTAACGCTCAGCGCATGAGCGTAGAACACCCGCTCTGAGGCAAGTGCCTCGCAGAGCTCCATCGCCAGGGACAGTGATACGCTATTGCTTGCTACGTTCTGCCTAATTGGTCTTCCGATCTCTTCTTCGAAGATCCAGATAACCAGTTCATACTTGTTCAGAAAGTGGTAATAGAAGCTCTTGCGGTTCAGTTCACAGTCTTCACAGATGTCTGTGACTGTAATTTTCTCTAGCGGTGTATGCTCCATTCGCTGTTTCAGTGAGGTTGCTATTGCTCGCTTCGTAATCCGGGAGTTGGCATATACAGAATATGATAGGCAACAGGGAAAAACGTCAATAAAAAAATAGACAGGTGTATATCTTGACTGCCTCTAATAGATATGTCATAAGAAGTACTGTTGATTATCATTGTTATAGAGGACTGTATGAGATTTTCGCGAAAATTAGGATTAATCTGTACCATTATCATAGTTTTGTTACACATTTCACTGTTTGGTAATTCGATTACCTATGACATAGCAACGGGTACGTTGACGGATTTTGCTATTAACTACAACGATAATCCTGACGATCCTTCTGCCTATATGAACGGCACACCGGTTTGGGACCACCCGGGTTTCCTTGGTCGTCTCATCTACACGGGAGAGCCCACTCAGCTTACGTTTTTCAACCATGGGCCAACTACCGGCGGTTCCCGTTTCTATTTTACTGGTACCGATTGGTCAGCTCAGAGTAGTACCGGTTACTACAGGGAGTTCTTCATTGTCGCCAGGGCAAAGGGGCTTCGCCATAGCCCGTCCAATGCTCAACATGACTTTTCACAGTTCAATACGGTTATTACCGGTCCAGGGCAGGTGATTGACATCCCCTATGGGGCAGGGAATGAGACCGTCCAGGTAGGTCAGTTGGGGTACAATGCCCAGGGACAGAGAGCTGTGTTCAATGGGAGTAATGGGTATCAATATCTGTATCCCTACAGTCATATCTGGATTGATTTGACCATTATTCGTACACGTAATGCCAACAGGAGCCGTTGGATAACGTACTATGAGTCTGCGCTCTGTATCCAGTCGGATGAGGAGGCTTCGGTTCTGCTAACCCTCTCAGGAGAGGACAGCAGGGGATGGGGTTGGGGACAGATGCCTGAATCCTTCTCCTTCAGTATCGAGAAGACTGTGGAAGATGGGTTTCCTTTCTCCTGGTTACAGCAGACTAGCAATATGTACAATGCTTTGGAGATTGCCAAGGTTATCTACCGTGCGGAGGACTCTGCTGCTTCCATTCGCTTTGCTTCTGATGCTACTGGTTACCAATCGCAGTTCTTCTTCAGGAACCAGTATGGGGATGTCTTTCCGTTCTCCTTGGCCTTTGATGCCACAAAGCCCAATCGAACGGTAGTGCCCATTACCTCGTCCCAGACGTTTGAGACAGCAGTGCAGTCAGTGACTTCTCCCATTGATGGCAACTCCACTCACCAGATGCATGTCCTGGAAGGTGGGGTCAAAGCTTACCTGCCCATCTACCAAAACCCTCCCATGGGGTTATATTCCTCCACTGTCTATGTGTTTGTAGAGCCGGTGGAGTAGGGTAAAACTTGTAAATATCTTCCCTGTAATATACTATTAGCTGGTATTGGCGCGATTTTATACGTATGTCTACCTACTATCATTATACAGTTATCAGAAAGAACGTAAGGGAAATGGACTTTTAAATGATGAATTGGAGAATGGCAGCCGAATGAGTGTTCCCAATGGGTATTGGAAGTTTCCATAGGAAAAGAGGTATTTCCTGCAGCAGTATGGGTATGTAAGATCCGAGAATATAATAGGTTCGAAGATGATGGCCCCGTAACAAAGGTTCTGACAATTTCAATACTGTCTGTTGGCATGAGTCAGCCTTGGGTATTGTAGCATTCATAGTGATTGCTCATCCCTGGACAAATAAAGGCATGGAATCGAAACAAAAGCAGGTATTTTTATTATTATGTCTCAACAAAGAGTCGTCATAATGCAAAGAGGTAGATTTGTTCCTGTTTTTCATACCTAACTATATGGTATGCTTATTGCAGAATCTTACTGGGGTTTTAGATAGCTTGAGTTGAAAGGCTCGTGGAGGATAGAGATGGAAACGAAAGGAAATATTGCTAAGAAATATACCAAAGCACAATTCTGGAAGTGTGCTCTACAAATAAATCCTTCTTCTTACATCAAATACCGTGGAACAGATCATAACCTCTCTGAAGATGAATATAATGCACAACTCCTGCAAGTATGCCAAGAGGAAGGGATTAAGATCATCGGAATTGCGGATCATGGCAATGTTGATGGGATAGATAAAATTCGGGATTTGTTTACTCAGCATGATATTCTCGTATTTCCGGGTTTTGAAATTTGTACTACAGAGAAGGTGCATTTTGTCTGTCTCTTTCCGGAGGGGACATCAAAGGATCAGTTGGACCGATACCTTGGCGCTCTTGGGCTTATGAATCCACTAAATGGAGTGTGGCCATCTCATTTAGGAGGGAGCAATCTTCTTGCTAAAGTGGATGATTTAGGCGGGTTCTGTTTTGCCGCGCATGTTACGGATGATAAGGGGATATTGAAGCAACAACTTAATCATGTTTGGCAGGATCCACTTTTAAAAGCAGCACAAATTCCTTCTTCCCTGAATGATTTAAGGAATGGTGAAGGAAATGGGTATAGATTAATCCTTCAGAATAAAGATCCCGAATATCATCGGGAGACTCCAGTAGCAATTATAAATGCCAAGGATGTGGAAAAACCAGAGACACTCAAGGATCCTAGAGCATCGTGTCTTATAAAAATGACACGTCCAAGCTTTGAGGCTTTTACCCTAGCCTTTCAGGATCCGGAATCTCGAGTAAGGCTGAACAGTGATATTTCCAAGCAGTATTATTCCAAGATTGAGTCCATGACAGTAACCAATGGGTATCTTCATGGAATATCTATTGATTTTTCCGATCATCTCAATGCTGTTATTGGGGGCCGAGGTACTGGGAAATCAACACTCTTGGAATGTATCAGATATGCCTTGGAACTTGAACCTATCGGTATGAATGCCCAGAAGCAATACAAAGAGATTATTAAGGAAAATATTGGTAAAGAAAAAGCTAGAATAGAACTAGGTATCCGTTCATCCAAGATGAATGGTAAAAAATTTACCATAAGCAGAAAGTATCCTGATGAGGCTTTTGTGAAAGATGAGGAAGGAAACATTTCATCATTCAAACCCGCTGATTTGCTTCCAGAGATTGAGATTTATGGGCAGAATGAGATATTCGAAATTGCCCAGGATAGTAATGCACAGAGGAGACTTTTGTCTCGGTTCCTTGAAGATGGGTACGGAGAAAGAGAATGGAAGATACAGGAATCATTGAAGGCTCTAGGCGACAATAGAGTAAGGTTAGTAGCTGCAATGAATGCTATTGCTGCAACTGAAGAAGAGCTAATTCGGCTTCCTAGGCTTGAAGAGCAGGTTAAACAGTATATTGCGCTTGGAATAGAAGATAAGTTGAAGATTATTCCTCTACTGGAAAAAGAAAAACGTTTAAAAGAGAGGATACAAGAGGAAGAACTCAAATCAGTAAAAGATGCTGTTGAACGTGTTCAGGGAGTTCTTCCAGATACTGTTTTCCTTAGTGAAAAAGCTTTGGAAACTCTTCCACATAAAGAGATTCTGGAAGCAATTAAAATTGAACTGGATAGTATTGCAGCTAAAACTGAAGAGTTCATCAGAACCTGGCAATCAAAAATGAATCCTCATTTTCAAAAAATTGAGAATCTCCTGTCTGAACTGACGAACTCTATGGATGGTGAAGAAAAAGCGTTGGAAAAAACTTTTAACGAACTACCTGCCAATGAAGGGAAAAGCGGCAGGGCTATCGGTTTGGAGTTTCAGCGGCTGCTGACAGAAATTGAGAGAATACAACCGAAAAAAGTGCTCGCGGAAACTCAGGGTGCAGTTGTTGCTGCATTAAGAAAGCAAAGACGTGCAATCTTATCTGACCTTTCAGAGCAAAGAGCACTACGGTCTGCTCATTTTATAGGATCGTTGAAAAAGATACAGAATAAATTGAAAGGAAACTTGAAGCTGAAGGTTCTTCCTGAAGCAGATAGGACCCCATTGGTCAAATATCTTATGAGTTGTAATCTTGAGGGTGTTGGGGAGAACCGACTGTCATGGATATATAAAACTGATGAATTGACTCCAAGTATGTTGGTAGAACGCATACAATCTGGAGTTGATGCGTTATTAAACGCTGGGTGGGGAATAACCCCGTCCACGGCCAATGCGCTGGTTAAGATGTCAAACAAGGAAATCTTAGGCATGGAAGAGTTGGAATTACCCGACATCATAAAGATAGAACTAAATATTGCTCATGGAGATCAAGAGCTCTATAAGCCTATTGAAAATTTGTCCCGAGGACAACAGTGTACGGCAATTCTTCATTTATTACTGTTACAGAATAAGGATCCTCTTATTGTGGATCAGCCAGAGGATAATCTTGATAATGCTTTTATTGCAGAGAGGATAGTTGCTGAGTTGCGATCAGAAAAGGTCCACAGGCAGTTCCTTTTTGCGACGCATAATGCCAATATTCCTGTTTTTGGTGATGCAGAGTGGATTGGGATTTTGGAAGTGCAAGATAATCGAGGTTTCATGCCTAATGAAAGCCAAGGGGCTATCGATGTCAGTGTGATTCGTGATAAGACAGCAAGTATTCTCGAGGGTGGAAAAACGGCCTTTAACCAAAGAAAGGAAAAGTATAAGTTTTGAGGTGTTGATATGCTGAAATCAGAGATATTGGAAATTATTTCCAATGGAGAGAATTCTGGGATTGAGTTTAAAAGAGATGATATTAGGCCGGAACAACTCGCCAAAGAAATTGTCGCTCTGGTGAATTTCCAGGGAGGACGTATTCTTTTGGGAGTTGAGGATGACGGTACGATTTCTGGAGTCCAACGCGATAACGCGGAAGAATGGGTAATGAGTGTTGTCCGTGATAAAGTGCATCCTACCGTACTTCCCTACTATGAGAAAGTCAAAATTGATGAAGAGCACTACATTGCAGTGTTAACTTTTTCTCCGGGAATTTCAAAACCTTATGTTGTTCGTCATTCCGGGAGAGAAGATATCTATATAAGAGTAGGTTCAACCTCACAGATTGCTACGCGAGAACAGCAAATGCGTCTTTTCCAACATGGAGGAATGCTTCATACAGAAGTACTCCCAGTTCCTGGTACGGGTTTTGAAAATCTTGATTTGAGCAGATTGGAGAATTATCTCAGGGATATCATCAAAGATCCAATGATACCTGAGACCCGGGAAGCCTGGATTAATCGTGCAATGGGCTTAGGCTTCCTGACAGAGGCTACAGGAGAAATGTATTGTACCATTGCAGGTCTGGTTCTGTTTGGCAAAACACCAAGAAGATTTCTAAGACAAGCCGGGTTGCGGGTATTTGGCTTTGCAAGTGAAGACAAGGAATATAAAGCTCTTTTCGATCAGATATTGGATGCTCCTTTAGTCGGACGTTGGGATATGACAGGTTCTGAAAGAACATTGATTGATTCTGGTCTTATTGAACGATGTATTGAAGTGATTAAGCCCTTTATATCTGAAGAATCTGATTCTGTCGATCAAACGCTTCGGAGGAATACTCACTGGTTCTATCCTTTAGAAGCTATACGCGAAGTTTTCATTAATGCTTTGGCTCATCGCGATTGGACAAGATTTGTAGAAATCGAAATCGGTATCTATATTAACAGATTGGAGGTGATCAGTCCTGGTGCCTTACCTAACTCAATGACAATTGAAAAAATGATTTCTGGTCAGAGACTTCCACGTAACCTCATAATTGCAGAGGTGTTAAGGGACTATGGGTATGTGGATAATCGTGGTATGGGGGTGAGAACAAAAGTGATTCCTTTGATGAAAGCACAGAATACAGTTGAACCTGTGTTTGACGCCAATGAGGACTATTTGAAGACGGTATTGTATCGGAAAAAGGAAGCTGAGTAGTAGGTCATTAAGGTAGATGATTACCTGAAAGAGGTGTTTCTCATTCTCTGAAATTCTTGTAGTCTAGGTGCAGTCAGTGTCAGCTCGATACCGATTGTAAGAAACACCTCTTTTCGGGTAGAACGATAATGAGTTAGTGGTGGTAGGATTGCCCCACGTAAAAAACAGAAAAATCCGGACAGAATGAGCTGCTGGCTACCAGGCTCAGAAACCCTCCCATGGGGTTGTATTCCTCCACGGTCTATGTGTTTGTTGAGCCGGTGGAGTGAGTAAATCTATTTGTCTATCTTGATAGAATCATGTATCTGGGTAGTCTGCTCTCTTATGGCGTGTTGTCTGTACTTACATGCCGGTGTGTTACCGCCATAGTCTGCTCTATTGCCTCAATGGATGCATCGAGGTTCTTGGATACCATGAGGGAGTAGAGCATATCTTCTTACTGGTTGTTATGCAGGTAATTGCTTATGTTCCTATTCTACTATTATCAACTCAACAGTATCTTGTTTTCTGATATAGTCTTCATACTCCCGTGGGATTCCTTTGTCAGTAATGACAACAGAAAACTTAGAAAGATCAGAAAAAAAACAGGTACTTACAATGCCAAATTTTGAAGAATCAATGAGAAGGATTCTTGTTTGGCATGATTCCATTATTGCTTGTTTTAGGGGTGCATCCTCTGTATAAGCACAAGTGAGCCCCATGTGCATCTCATATCCTGTGGCACCAATGAATGCGATATTTCCTCGATATCTGTTGATTGATTTGATGGATTCTAAATCATAGAATACACGTGGTTTATGCGAGAAAACCCCGCCAGGTGTAATAATTGTGGAGTTGGATAACTCAGTTAGAGGGATAAGTGCTTCATAACTGGAAGTGATTGCAGTAATTGCTCTATCTTTTGGGATACTCTCACATAGCATTTTTATGGTGGTTCCGGAATCAAAAAAAATCACCATGTCATCATGAATATATTCAAGAGCCTTCTTTGAAATCACTTTCTTGAGTAACTGATTCTTAGTGTTCTCGCGAGTGGCTTCATATCGTGTTTGGGTATCCTCTTCTTGTTTAAATACAAGACCTCCATGAACTTGGGAAATGCTTGTATCTTTTGTGATAATTGGAATATCTCTTCGAACTGTCATTTCTGATACCTTGAGCATCATAGCCAATTGTTTTATTGTTAGAAAATTGGACTCTTTGAGCAATTCTTTTTCTTTTATTTGTCTTTCATTCCACATAAATCGAATATACCATATTTAGTTGAATATTTGAATATTAATTGTTGGGGTATGTATACTCGGGTTCATATCGTCGTTTTGGACGTTCTATGAACTCATAAGTGATGCCATATTTTTCTTCTGTATCAAGATATGCAAAATGTCCATCACCATCTAAGCCAAATCCACCGCCTTCCATTACTACATAGATGCCATGCTCCTTAGCAAATTGTATCTCCTTGGTAATGTTTTCAACATAGATGCCCAAATGCTGGAGCCCATATCCATGTTTCTTGATGAAATCAGTATAAATGGTATGTCCTTCCAGAGGTTGTATGAATTCAACCCGAGTATTCCCAAAATAATTCAACCCAATTTTAGCCTTATATTCAAAGGGCATTCCCTTATAGTTCATGAATTTCAACAAAGGAGCCCCATAAGTGTACACTTTCCAATCATTAATACCAAAATTATTATAGTATGATTCCATCGTCTTGTCTAAATCTTCTACAACAAAACCTAGTTGTCCAACGGAATACTGTAAAAAAGATAGTATGTTTGGCATTCTATATTCTCCTCTATTCAAGATTTGTATGCCTTGAAGCAATTGTATCATGCGGAATGTCCTGGCTCAGCTCATATACGATTGATTCTCCAATAAGGAAAACAATCTGTTCAAAGGCTGTCCGCATAAGCTGATTTGATCCTGGTAATTTCTTAAAAAGTGAATTGGGAACATCTATCCGAAGAATATTGTCTGCATATTCTTCAAAACTATCTTCATTGTTAGCTGTTATTAGAAATATGTTTGTCCCCAATTGTTTCTGTTTGTTTAAGATTGACATGATTGAGCAAGTTTTTCCCGACCCAGATGCAGCAATGATCAAGCTCTTTGGTGTAGTAGGTGGACAAGGAATTTCGCCTACTATATATGAGGTTATACCTAGATGGTTTAATCTGAGACAAAAAGTTGATAACATTAATTTTGATCTACCAGCACCAAGAAGAAAAACAGCATCTGCTTTCATAATCTGTTTTGCCAGAGATTCTAATTGTATGAAATTCAGATTCTCAAAATGAAGGGATATCTCATGTAGGATATCGGTTCCTGCTCGATGTATATCCAAAATCCAGCTCCTTAAAATAGAAATGGGAAATATTTATACATATAGAGTAAGCTAATTTTTAAAAATGTCAATGATTTTAACAAAAAAATAAATAATGAACTAGAAATTAGTATTTAATGTGAAATAATTATTGACATTTAAATAAATGAGATTAGAATGTACTTAAAAGTAACAAAGTAGTGTTCGATAAAAAAACATTACTAATATGGAGGTAAGGTATGCACAAAAATTCAATTGGCATTACACTGGTAGTATTGCTTGTTGCAATTCTGGGGTCTGTAGGATTGTTTGCTCAAGGAACAACAGAATCTGTAGAGGGAATTGTTTGGCCTGATAAGGCTGATCTGTTCGTAGGATTTTCTCAGGCTGATCTCAGTAGTACTTGGCGAACTGTTGAGAGTGAAAACATGAAAGAAGAGGCAGAAAAGAGAGGATATGAGATTGCCATCACTAATGCCGAGGGCGATCAAGAAAAGCAGATTTCCAATGTTGAGTCACTTCTTGCTCAAGGCTGTAATGTAATGGTTATCGTTGCAATTGATGCCGATGGAATTCAGCCCGCACTTGATGCGTGTCGTGAGAAGAACGTACCTGTAATCATGAAGGCAAGAGGTTCTAATGGAACCCCAGGAGTGGATTTCGTTACGCAAATCATGAGTGATTTCGTATTTGAAGGCCAGACTGCAGGAGAATGGATTGATGCTGCAGTAACAAAAAAAGGTCTTTCCACTGTGAATATTGCAGAAATCCAGGGAGTCATCGGTGGGTCAGACGTACGTGATAGATCCCAAGGTTTCCATAATGTGATTGACAAAGATCCGAAATACAATCTGGTATCACAACAAAGTGCCAACTGGTCAAGATCTGAAGCTCAGGAACTTGCTCAGAATATTATTCAAGCAACCAATGGAAATATTGATGCCATCTATTGCCATAATGATGAGATGGCACTTGGAGTGTCGACAGCTCTGCAAGCTGCAGGTTTGGTGATCAACGAAGATGTATTTTTGGTTGGTGTCGATGGTATGTTAGAGGCCTTCGATGCAATTAAATCTGGGAAATTATCTGCCACAGTTACTTGTTCTCCGAAGTATGCAGATACTGTATTCGATACAATTGAAAACGGTATTGCGGGTAAGGAAATACCTTCAAATATTGCAGTAAGTGACAAGTTGGTTGATAGTACTAATGTAGATGAGTATTACTATCTTGGCTTCTAAGATGTTAGTGGGCTGCTACGAGTTGTCGTAGCAGCCTACACCTATCAATTTTAAAATAATGGCAGGAGCTTTTTATATGGGGGCAAACATCCTGGAACTTCATGACATTGTGAAAGGGTTTTCTCGGACACAAGTGTTACATGAGGTTTCACTCAATATCAAACAAGGCTCTGTTCATGCGCTGATGGGCGAGAACGGGGCCGGAAAATCTACGTTGATTAAAATAATCACTGGAATATATCAAGCAGATTCAGGTGAGATGAACTATAATGGGTCTACAGGTTTTTTTAAGAACTCTCTTGAAGCACAACACGCTGGTATTAGCGCAATTTACCAGGAATTGAATCTGCTACCATATCTTTCTGTAGCTGAAAATATCTTCATCAGTAACTATCCATTCAAGAAGAATGGTTCTATTGATTGGACTCAAGTTTACCAAAAAGCACAGCGACTCATTGACGATATCCATATTGACATCGACGTAAGACAGCCTGTAAGGGGCTATGGGACTGCAAAACAGCAGATTGTTGCAATCATTAGGGCAATCAACATGAAGAGCAAGTTGGTGATTATGGATGAACCAACATCTTCTCTCGATTCAAATGAGGTAGAAGTGCTTTTTTCCCTAATCGATATGTTGAAAGCGAAGGGTATCGCAGTTATTTTCATCTCTCATCGAATCGATGAAGTATATAAAAAATGTGATGAGATCTCGATATTGAGGGATGGCCATCTCATTGGCACATATAAAACAGAAGAATTGCCTCACATGAAATTGCTCGAGAAAATGATTGGGCGACAATATGTCGAATCCAGCCGAAAATCGAAAAGGACATGTACGGATGAGTTGCTACTAGAAGTTGATCATTTGAAACAGGAGCCAAAGGTACAAGATGTAAGTTTTACTGTTCATAAAGGTGAAATTGTTGGTCTGGCTGGGTTGTTGGGGTCAGGAAGGACTGAAGTAGCGCATTTGATTTTTGGCCTTGCGAAACGTGATGCAGGGACTGTTCTTTTCGAGGGAGACGAAAAAGCCAGTAGTTCTCCCTCTCTGGCACTAAAGCATAAGATGGCTTTCTGTACTGAGAACCGACGTGAAGAAGGTATCTTCCCCAACGCAAGCATCATAAACAATATGTGTGCTTGTGCAAATGATTCAATTTCCAAGATGGGAATTATCGATTATAAGAAGAAAGTAGATCTTACTAATCATTATTGTAACAAGATGCGAGTTAAGAAAACAGGTATCCTGCAACGGATAAAATTCCTCTCGGGAGGAAATCAACAAAAGGTTGTGGTCGGTCGATGGCTTTCTACTAATCCCAAATTTATCATTTTAGATGAGCCGACGAGAGGGATTGATGTAGGAGCAAAACAAGAAATAGAAAATCTAATACAGGAATTTGCAGAGAATGGGATTGGGGTGCTTTTAATCTCTTCCGAACAACAAGAACTTGTCAGGAACTGTGACAAAATTATTGTATTGAATAATGGTGTTTCCATAGGTGAGTTGGCAGATGATGCGATATCTGAAAGACGGATACTGGAAATGATTGCCGCCGATAATGAGAAAATAAATAGAGAGTGTATAACCTATGAAAGAAAATAAGATTTACTCATTTCTGATAAGGAATATTGCAGTTATTACATTACTTTTATTGGTTATCTTCAATAGTCTCTTCACTAATAATTTTCTATCAATGAACACCTTTGTTAACCTGATGATGCAAACTACTAAAATTGTGCTACTCGGTATGGGGATGACACTGATTATTGCGACAGGAGGAATTGATATTTCCGTTGGTTCAGCCATGAGCCTTGCGGCGGTCATATCAGCAATACCACTTGTAGCAGGTAACTACTATGGGTTAATCCTCTCCTTGGTTGTAATGATACTTGTAGGTATAGTTTCCGGAGTCCTGGTATCCAAGTTTAAAGTACTTCCTATGGTGGTGACTCTTGCAATGTTTTATATACTAAGAGGTTCTGCAAAAGGAATTAGCGGACGGGGAACAATCACCTATTCATTACCCAGATTGACTGTAATCTTTACTGAGCCCTTGGGAGGTGTTCTACCGATCCATTTCTTTATCATGTTGTTTGCAGTCATTATTATGTATTTTGTGGTAAACAAGACAATATTTGGTATGGAAGTAGAATTGCTGGGGAAC
This sequence comes from uncultured Sphaerochaeta sp., assembly GCF_963676285.1. NCBI lineage: Bacteria > Pseudomonadati > Spirochaetota > Spirochaetia > Spirochaetales > Sphaerochaetaceae > Sphaerochaeta > uncultured Sphaerochaeta sp. Next base: position 1,345,980 of record NZ_OY781063.1, on the reverse strand, counting down.
AATCCTGATGCTTCCACGATTTGTGGGATCCATACAACCAGAATAATTGTCATGTGTTATGCAATCTCAATGTTCTTTGCATGGGGAGCTGGATTACTGGACATGTTTGTGGTAAGCAGTGCAGATCCATCAAAGATTGGTCTTGATATTGAAATTGACGCGATTGCAGCAACTTTAATCGGTGGTACGTCCATAACTGGGGGATATCCAAATGTGGTTGGGACAGTATGTGGAGCCTTCATTCTCCAGATCATCACTATGATGTGTAATATGCTCAATATTCCATTCTCAATAGCTTTGATGATCAAGGCAGGGTTGATTATTGGGGCATTATATTTGCATGCAGTTGCAAACAGAGATAATTAAGGGGTAGATGATAAATGAAGAAGATAAGTAAATATCTCCTTGACAATACAGCAATAATTGGATTGATTTTTATTGTTATTATTGGTGCATTAGCAAATCCTGTGTTCATAAAACTGGGGAATATTAGTAATCTGTTGCGATCTGCTAGTCTAGTGGGAATCTTGGCTATCGGAATGACATTTGTAATATTATGCGGATCCATAGACTTGAGTGTTGGTTCTGTGTTTGCCTTGGCTGGTTATTTCTTCATTAAGTTTGGAGAAACTTCACCAATCCTTGCGTTGACAATTCCTTTGGTCGTTGGCTTTTTTCTAGGTAGCCTAAATGGCGTACTGGTGACAAAATTGAAAATTCCCGCCTTCATTGGAACGTTGGCAATGATGATGTTTGCCCGGTCACTAGTTCTTATTTTTTCTAAGGAAGTAACGACAACCGCTAGAAATCTTCCAGGTTTTCTGAAAATGATTGGGAGAGGGACAGTCTTTGGATTTTTTCCTATGCCATTCATAATTCTGGTGGGTCTGGTAATCATCTTTACCTACATACTCAAGAAATTTCCCTTTGGTAGGGCTTTCTATATTGTTGGTGGAAATATGGATGCAGCAGCCATGATGGGGGTAAGCGTGGAGAAAACACTCTTTGCCGCTCATTTACTTAGTAGTATGCTAGCAGCGCTTGGTGGAATTGTGTTTGCTTCTCGTGTCGGCTCAGCACAGCCTCTTGCGGGAACCGGCTATGAGATGTTTGCGATTGCCTCTGTTGTAATAGGCGGCGCACAGCTATCTGGGGGAGTTGGAAAAGTTTCGGGTTCATTCCTGGGTGCCCTAATTATGGGATCTTTTACCAATATTTTCAGTATGCAGAAACTCATGAATGCCGTTTGGCAGAATGCAGTGATAGGGCTGATACTTCTAGTCATAATAGTTTTGCAATCAACATTTTCAATATCTATGTTCGATAAGAAGACAAGAAAGGGGTAACAATAATGAATATTCCGAAATTTTCAATCAATACATGGTTGTTTGGTAAAGCTTCTATGAAAATGATTGTGGAAGCAGCATCTGAGATTGGTGTCGATGGTATTGATATCAGTGGAGAACCTAGTTCTATTGATCTGAACGAAACCAAGGATATGCTAATCCAACATGACTTGATACCGTTTTGTATAAATGGAAATTTCACTGATGAGCAAAGAGCAATCTGTCATTCGGATGAGATTAAAAGAGCCTCTGCAGTTCTGTATTGCAAAGAGCTTGTTGACATGGCTGTTGCATTGGGTTCAAAACGAGTACTGATAGTCCCTTCTCAAGTGAATCATCTCGACTTCTTTGTAGATAAGGAAACTGATTTCTTGCATGCCTCACAGTCATTAAAGGAGATTGCTGAATACGCAGGAATGAGAGATGAGGAGATTTGCATACTCATAGAATGTGTCAACCAGTATGAAGTTGCTTTTATACGCACTGTTAAAGATGGAATTGAGCTGGCTGAGAGCACGGGTTGCAATAACATTCGTATTGTACCCGATACATTCCATATGCAATTAGAGGAGACTGTTGGAATTCCCAATGCTATTCGAAGTGCTGGGAACCATTGGGTCAAGCATCTCCATCTTGGAGACAATACGCGTGAAGTTCCTGGGAAAGGTTGTATGGATTGGCGTGAGTTTTTAATTGCCATCGATGACATTGGATATGAAGATGCCCTTTCTTTTGAACCATTGCCGGGGAAACTGACAGGAGATGAGATTTTTGCGGGTAAACTTGATATGGATTTGCTTATCAGTGACTTGAAATACTCTCTTGCATTTTTGAAATCTGTATGTGCAGGGATTCGTTGCTGAGGAGAAGGTGTGTAATGAAATATGCGATAGGTATTGACTATGGTACTCAGTCAGCGAGGGCTGAGTTACTGAATATTACCACCAAAAAAGTGGAAGCAATTGTAGAAGAGTTCTATCCTCATGGGGTTATGAGTGAAGCCCTCCCGAGTGGGGTTCTTCTTGGCAAGGATTGGGCAATCCAGGATGGAGAGGATTATTACACCATGGCCATAGCCTGTGTTGTGGGTCTCTTGGAGCAAGCAAAGATTGATCCTGCTGATGTAATAGGGATTGGTATTGATACTACAGCCTGTACGATGATCCCCCTTGGACCGGATCTGGAGCCTATTTCTTCCAATCCAAAATTCAAGGACAATCCAAATGCCCATGTGAAACTGTGGAAACACCATGCTGCACAGAAACATGCGAACAGTTTGAACAGGATAGCCAAGGAGCGAGGGGAAGCTTTCTTAGAGTGCTACGGGGGGAAAATCAGCAGTGAGTGGACCATTCCCAAAATCATGCAGGTTGCTGAGGAGGCTCCTGAAATATATAAGGAGGTCTCCAGTTTTGCTGATATCGCTGATTGGTTGGTATATAAGCTTACCGGGAACCTTTACAAGAACAATGTGACGACTGGATACAAAACAATCTGGTCGGAAACCAGTGGATTCCCAAGCAAGGAGTTCTTCAAAGCATTAAATCCACTGATGGAGCATGTTGTAGAAGAGAAGCTTTCTGAGAAAATACTGAGAATAGGACAGTGTGCTGGGCATGTTACCCCAGACTTTAGTGCCTTGACGGGACTTACACAAAAGACGGCAGTTGCTGTTCCCCACACTGATGCAGGGGTTGTTCCCATTACATTGGGAATGGGAAAAACGGGTCAGATGGTTGTAAGTATCGGGACTTCTACCTGTCATTTCTTGTTGAGTGATATCTTGAAGCATGTCCCTGGAATCTGTGGAGTCATTAAAGATGGGGCTGTTCCTGGATACTATGCCTATGAGGCAGGACAAACGGCTGTTGGTGATAGTTTTTCTTGGTTCATAGAGAACTTTGTAAGCGAAGAGCTGCAGCGAGAAGCAAAGAACCAAGGGGTTTCACTTTTCAGATTGTTAGGGCAAAAGGCTGCTTTGCTTTCTCCTGGTGAGTCAGGACTTGTCGCTTTAGATTGGTTCAATGGTAACCGTTCTATTCTTGTGAATTCCGATCTGTCTTCGGTTATTGTAGGTTTGACAATACATACGAGAATTGAGGAAGTGTATAGAGCTATTCTTGAGAGTACTGCGTTCGGGACAAGAAAGATCATTGAGAATTTTCGGGAACATGGGATTGAAGTTACTGAACTCCATGCATGTGGAGGGATTCCCAAAAAGGATGCGTTCATGATGCAGATGTATGCTGATGTCTGTGATATTGAGGTCAGTGTATCCGACGAACCACTCGCTGCTTCCTATGGGAGCGCAATGCTTGGAGCTGTCGCTGCTGGAGAAGCAGCAGGAGGATTCAAGGATGTTCATGCTGCGCAGGATGCTTTAAGTTTACGGGAATCTAACGCATTTACCCCAAATCCGAGAAATGTGGCAGCTTATGATGAATTGTATAAGATCTATAGCAAGTTACACGATGAGTTCAGCACAGATAATAGTGTTTTGTATACATTAAAATCGTTGAGAGATACTGCAAAAGCCTGATGAATGGATGAAAAATTCACCAATCTGAAAGGCCATTGGGTGAGGAGAAAGGTATGAGTTTGGAACAATTGCGGAAAGAAGTATTGGAAGCAAACCTTGATTTGGTTACCAAAAACCTTGTGATTTCAACATGGGGAAATGTATCAGGATATGATCCAGAAACCAAGTTGATGGTAATTAAGGCAAGTGGGGTACCATACGTAAAGATGGGTATCAAGGATATGGTCGTCGTTGATATGCAGGGTAATGTACTTGAAGGAAATGCGAGACCTTCGACAGATACCCCAACACATATCGCTTTGTACAAGGCTTTCGCTGATTTTGGTATACACGGGATTGTCCATACGCACTCCCAGTATGCAACGATGTGGGCACAGGCAGGGCGTGCTCTTCCCTGTTATGGTACTACTCATGGTGATTACTATTATGGTGCAATACCTTGCACTAGGGAACTGACTGCAGAAGAGATTAAATCTGACTATGAAGTGAATACCGGTAAGGTTATTCTCGAAGCGATGAGTTCTTCTGATTGCTTGCATATGTCCGCAGCATTGGTGAAGCATCATGGTCCTTTTGTCTGGGGGAAGAGCCCTGAAGAAGCAGTTTTGCATAGTCAAGTACTTGAGTATGTCGCTAAAATGGCGTATTGCAATGAGACCCTTGACCCTCGGCTTCAGCCGATACCGGATGTATTGGAAGAGAAACACTATAGCAGGAAATTTGGGCCAAACGCTTATTATGGGCAGAACTAGATAATGCCTACTGCTATTGCCGGTTATTTGTCTCGATCTACATTTTCTCTGGAGTGAATGCATGAGACTTTCAGTATCGATGTTTGCGTGTCCTCACCATGATTTCCTGCATTGGAAATCAGTATTAACAAAAAAGCATATTGATTCAATTCATATTGATATGATGGATGGGATTTGTGTGCCTTTGAAGGGCCTCACTGAGCAAGATGTGGATGTAATATACTCTTTGACCAACCTGCCAATCGTATTCCATATCATGGCAAGGGACCAGAAAAGTCTCCTGCACTACATCTGGAACCTCCCGAAGCGTGAGGGAACAATGGTGATACTAACCGTGGAGGATTTTGAGAAGAAAAGTGTCATCTTCCTTCTGGAAGAGTCAAAAAGGCACGGCTTGCAGGTTGGGGTTGCCATTTGGCCTACTACCCCAACAACTGATCTCCTTCATTTTTTACAGTTTATAGACGCTGTGTTGGTGATGACTACTGAGCCTGGACAGCCCAATTCGGTGTTTATTCCTGCCTCATTTGATCGTGTTGCTGCAGTGAAATTTCTGGTGGGAGATGGAGTTGACGTGTTGGTTGATGGTTCAATGAACTATGAACGTATTAGGAAGATGGAATCTCTTGGTGTCTCGGAGTGTGTGGTCGGAAGAAGCTATTTCAACAACTATGAACGAATACAACAGAAAACATTCCGAATGGATGATTAAGAGGCTCGACTTGTGAGGTATTCTCCATATCATGTATTTCCTGACGTTTTCTAAGTGATTTGGCCTTCTTCATGTGATTATGTTCTTGTAAGTGGTTCATAAGCATTCTTCTGGTTGAATACACAACCTGATCGTTGCTTTTAGGTTTTGTCCTAAAACAGCATACCACCCGTAAACGTGGCAAGCTCTCTTATGGCGTGTTGTCTGTACTCACATGCCGGTGTGTTACCGCCATAGTCTGCTCTATTGCCTCAATGGATGCATCGAGGTTCTTGGATACCATGAGGGAGTAGAGCATATCTATTACTGCCAGCTGATTAATTCTTGAGGTACTTGCTCCCTGGCGGTATATCCTCTCTGAAGCGGGAATGACAATGCTGATATCAGAGAGACGCCGAAGTGTATTGTCACTATCCATGGTTACTGAGATGATCGGGGTACCGGATCGTTTGAGCTGTTTGGCTGCAGCTACCATGGTATCGTTCTCCCCAGAGTAGGAGAGAATGCAGGCACAGTCATCCTTCCTCATGGTTGAGGCTGCGGTGAGCTGCAGATCGGTATCATGTGTGTAGAATACAGAGATACCAAGCCGCACCAACTTCTGCATGAAGTCGAATGCAACAACCCCTGAAGCACCGACTCCGAAGAGAAATGTCGAGTGTGCTGACTGAATCAAGGAAACAGCCTTTTCCAACTCCTTCCCATCGAGACATCGCTCGAGTGCATTGAAAGAGTGCTGGAATCGTTGAATCACAGAGTGAATGACCACAGATGGAGAGGTCTCTGAGTCAAGTTCAAAGTCCGGGACATATCGCTCATCATAGTTGCCGAAGACATCTCGAGCCAGGCGTAGCTTGAAATTGCTGAAACTGGTGAAATTAAGGTGCTTGCAGAAGCGGATCACCGCCGCCTGGCTGGCACCGCTTTGCTTCGAGAGTTCACGCACATTAAAGTGAACCGTTTTCTTGGGTTCTCTCAGTACATACGAGGCAACCTTCTTCTCAGAGTCACTGAGAAGATCATATTGGGCGTTAATCGCATATAAAGCCCCTTCTACCTGTACTTTCTCTTCCATGCATGCTCCCTTTCCTATGTGTCGTTCTCAGCAGATTGTTTGGAGTGGTAGAGCCGTATCATTTCTGAAATCGGACCACTGGATTGGCTCTCCAATGACCGGGCAGTCTCAGCATCCACTCCCAGCAATATCATCACTATAGCAAGCTTCGGTCTTCTCCCAGATGCTTCAAACGCAGTGCTGGCTTCCTCATAAGAACACGCTGTGGCTTGTTTAATCAATCGCTTGGAGCGTTCCACCAGTTTTTTATTAACTGGAGTAAGATCAACCATGAGGTTTCGGTAAACCTTGCCAATCCTGACCATACTTGCAGTGGTAATCATATTGAGTACCAATTTCTGTGCAGTTCCTGATTTAAGACGGGTGGAACCTGTAATTACCTCTGGGCCCACATCCAGAAATATTGCATGCTGTGCCGCTGCAAACGTCTGGGATTTCGCGTTACAGCTGATAGCTCCAACCACTGCTCCCAGGCTTTTTGCATATTCCATAGCGCCGATTACATACGGAGCCTGTCCTGATGCGGTAATGCCAACCAATACATCCTTCTTGGAGAAATGCAGTGCCTGTAGCTCCCTGACTCCTTCCTGATAGTCATCCTCCGCGTTCTCAATGGAACGAACCAGTGCTTCCTTTCCTCCTGCTATCAGACCCTGGACCATGGTCCTTGGTACTCCAAAGGTTGGAGGACACTCAGAAGCATCCAATACCCCAAGGCGTCCACTGGTTCCCGCACCTATGTAAAACAAGCGACCGCCGTTCCTGAAAGACGTTACAACATCAGATACCAAGGAGGCAATGACAGGGAGTTGTTTTTCTACCGCGAACGGGACAGTTTTATCCTCATCATTCATGATCTGCAGAATTTGTAGTTCTGAGAGCTCATCAATATTGGAGGTGTTGGTATTGCACTGTTCAGTGGTAAGTGAATTTAAGGTCTCTTCCGTGATCGGTACTTGCATATGCTATTTTCTCCCGGTATCCGGTTGTGTACGTATAAGGTATTTGTTTCACTGTATCACTTCTGGTTGTGTGTTGTAAAGAAATAATATTTCAAAAACATTTGCGTTCTAAAATTATATGTCATATACTGGGTAAAACGAGAGGATTATGAACACAAACGACTTGATTCATCGATACAGGAAAGAGACAACCCATCGAATCATCGGCCTCATGTCGGGGACAAGCTTGGATGGTGTTGATGCGGTTCTTGTGACCATTACCTCAGAGGCAGATGGTCATGTAGAAAGTGTGACCTTGGAAGACCAGGTCGCAATTCCCTATACCAATGACGTAAAAGCGATGGTGAATTGCCTTTGTGTAAAAGGGGCTGCAGACATTGAAGACCTCTGTTTTGCCCACTTCGGTCTTGCCCACTGGAACGGGGAAGCGGTCAACAGATTGATCGAGCATAGTGGAGTGGAACGAGACTCTATTGCTGCCATTGGTATGCATGGACAGACCGTGTGGCATGCTCCAGTTCCAAGAACTTTCCCAGGCCCCGAAGGATCATTAGCCATTACGGGAACCTTGCAGATAGGTAATGCCCAGATGGTCGCTTCTCTTACCGGTCTTCCTGTCATCTCCGACTTCCGCTCTGCCGATATGGCCGAAGGAGGCGAGGGTGCTCCCCTCGCTCCCTACATCGATTACCTGCTCTTCCACCAGGAAGGGAAGGGTATCGCTGTCCAGAACATCGGAGGTATCGGGAATGTGACTGTACTACCACAGGGAGGGGATGAGGAAGCAATCTTTGCTTTCGATACCGGGCCCGGCAACATGATCATCGACCAGATAGTTGCACTTGGTACAAGCGGGGAGCAGCAATATGACGATGGGGGTGCGATTGCAGCGCGTGGTACGGTATCTGAAGAATTGCTTACCCAGATGATGAGAGACCCCTATTTTGCAAAGAAACCCCCTAAAAGCACCGGTCGTGAAGTCTATGGATCAGATTATAGTGAACAGGTATTAAAACAAGCGGAAGCCTTGGGCCTCAGCTTTGAGGACCTGGTAGCTACCGCTACCGCTTTTACCGCAAAAACCATTGCCAGTTCATACAAGGATTTCGTGCTCCCTGTAACTGCACTGGATACCGTAGTGGTCAGTGGAGGAGGAGCGCGGAACAAGACCCTGCTCTCCATGATCCAGGGCTACCTGCCAGAGGGTATTAGCGTACACCCATCAGATGAGGTAGGAGTACCGGACCAAGCCAGAGAGGCAATGGCCTTCGCCTTAATGGCGCATGAGTCATTGATGGGAAGACCTTCCAATATTCCGAAGGTAACCGGAGCCAACAGAAGAGTGGTGCTCGGAACCATTACCATGCAACAACTCTGATATTTGTCAGATGAGAATAACAAAAGGAGCGAATTATGAAAAAACGTAATCTGTTTTTGGTCTGTGCAGTAGCATTGCTGGTTTTTGCAATGTCTTCTGCTTTTGCCGCAGGTGTGAAGGAGGAGGCTCCAGCAGCACAAAAGTCATCTACCCTGACCATCGGGGTTAGCCAAGAAGCTGTGGGACTGGATCCCCATATCGTAACCGCATTCTCCTCCATGCGTAGAATCGATTTGCTGTACAACCGCTTGGTTCGTCTCAATGAAAACATGGAAGTGGTTCCTGATCTGGCAGAGTCCTGGGAAATCCCAGATAACCTGACCTATATCTTCCACCTGAAGAAGGGTGTCAAATTCCATAATGGAAGAGAGATGGTTGCCGACGATGTGAAGTATTCACTCGAGCGTGTGCTCGATCCTACAACCGCAGCACCCGGTCGTTCCTATATTGCTACGATCGACACCATCGAGGTTGTGGATGACTACACGGTGAAGATTACGCTTTCTTCTCCGTTGGCTTCATTGCTTGATGCCTTGACTTCAAACAACATCTCCATTGTCCCCCGCGAAGTGGTGGAAGAGAATGGAAACCTGCAGAGAGTTGTTTGTGGTACCGGTCCCTATATGCTCGAGGAGTGGGTCGTTGACAACTCCATGACACTGGTGAAGAATCCTGAATACTTTGAACCCGGGCTTCCAAAGACCGAGAAGGTCATCTACAGGGTCATCCCTGAGGAAGCCTCTCTCTTGGCTGGAATCAAGTCAGGTAACTTGGATATTGCAACCATCAATGATGGTGCTACCATTCGTCAGGCAAGCGCCGACAAGAGTGTCGTGGTTATGAGCAAGCCAGGAATGAATGTCAGGGTATTCAGCTTCAACAACCAGAAAGCTCCCTTCGATGACATCCGTGTCCGTCAGGCTATCGCCCTCGCCATTGACCGCAGCGAGATCCTGACCATGGCTGAGTATGGCATGGGTGCCGCAACCGGCCCGATTCCTATCTCCGCTAAATATTGGGCAATTCCCCCAGAGCAGCTTCCCCTTGGAAAGACTGACTATGCAAAGGCAAAGCAGTTGCTTGCTGATGCAGGATATCCCAATGGACTTAGTTTTGACATCGTCTGCTCATCTACCTATGAGGGTGGCTTGGCAGTTGCCCAGGTCATTCAAGACCAACTGAAGAACATCGGCGTAACAGCAAACCTTGATGTCGTTGAATGGGGTAATTACATCGACCGCTGGGTGAAACGTGACTTCAGTACCATGGTTGAGCTCCGCGGTGGAAGCAGTGAACCTGACCGCTTCCTCTATCGTTCCCTGCACAGCACCGGTGGAGTAAATAACTTCATGTATGCTGATAAGGAAACTGATAGACTGCTCGACCTTGGAAGAGAGCAGACGGTTGTAGCAGAGCGAAAAGCTACCTATGACAAGGTGCAGGAAGTACTAGCTACAAACGTTCCCTTGGTGTTCTTGTATTCTCCTAACGAGAACCAGGTAACCAGTCCCGCTGTAGAAGGATTCAAACTCGTAGGAAATGGTAGCCTGTTCTATGTGACACACGCTGAAGTAACAAAATAACGAGTATTTTCAGAGGACTCCTTCCTGCGGGGAGGAGTCTCTCTACAATATGACATCCAGAGGTGTTTTGTGGGAAAATATATTGTCAAGCGACTGCTTTCGCTTATTCCAGTACTTATTGGGGTTTCCTTGATTGTGTTCTTCCTGGTTCGTCTGATCCCAGGTTCTGCTTTGCAGATGTACATGGGAACCCAGGTCGAGGCTACTCCTGAACAGATGGAACAACTCAAACGGTTGTTTGGGGAGGACAAGCCTATCCCTGTACTCTATATTGAGTGGGTAGGGGATATCATGCGGGGTGACTTCGGGTATTCACTGAGGACTGGAAGGCCAGTGCTTCCTGATATTCTCAGTAGGCTTCCGATCAGCTTGGAGCTGACCCTTTACTCATTGGTTCTCGCCCTGATCATTGGCATACCGCTTGGAATACTCTCCTCACTGAAGCAGGACACCTTTGGCGATTTTCTTAATAGGATTATTGGCCTGATAGGTCTCTCCTTACCCCAGTTTTGGCTGGCGGCCTTGATGGTTATTGCTTTTTCTTCCTCGCAGGGTTGGATACCCATGGGGAACTATGTAAGTCTGTTTGAAAACCCACTACAGAATCTGAAAATGTTCTTCCTTCCCTCCCTTGCCATCGGATTTGGGTTTGCAGCCGTGGTAATGCGCTACACACGAAACAGCATGCTGGAAGTCCTGCAGATGGATTATGTGAGAACTGCAAAGGCCAAGGGCCTTCCCAAGAGGAAGGTGATTATCATCCATGCACTGAAGAATGCCATCCTCCCTGTCATTACCGTGACAGGGTTCAATGCAGGATACCTGCTTGGTGGCTCGATTGTCATAGAGGAAGTATTTGCACTTCCCGGTATGGGCAGGCTTGCCCTCTATGCGATCAACCAGAGAGACTATCCAGTGATCCAGGCGATCATGTTGGTGATCGCATCCCTCTTTGTATTGGTCAATCTTGTAACGGATCTGGTCTATGCAATGGCAGATCCCCGAATTCGATTGGTTGATGAGGAGAAGTGATGCTATGAAAACACCAAGAATTGTACGAAACAAAATAGCACTTGCAGGGCTTATTGTCATTCTTCTCTATGTATTGATGAGCATCGTCTCGCTCTTCTGGTTGCCCTTCGACCCGGTTGCGATGAACTCAGCGGAGGTCCTGCAAGGACCGTCTCTCGCAAGTGGCCATCTCTTCGGTACCGATGAGTTCGGGAGGGATGTCCTCTCGAGAATCATGAAAGGGACCTCTGTCTCCTTCATCATCAGTGTGAGTGCGACTGCCTTGGGTGCTGTGATAGGCATCTTCATGGGCGTGTGGGCAGGATACCTTGGAGGCAAGACCGACAATGCAATCATGCGTTTTGCTGATATCCTCTTTGCCTTTCCTTCCCTCTTGCTCGCCATCTTCATCATGGCAATACTGGGAGAACACACCTATAACGTGGTACTGGCGATTGGTATTGTCTACATCCCTCAGTTTGCAAGAATCAGCAGGGGATCAATCATTGCCTTGAAGGGCAATGAGTTTATCCGTGCCGCGAAGTCAAACGGAGCTGGCAGGACCTATATCCTGAGACACCACCTCCTGCCCAATATAACCGCACCCTTAATCGTCCAGATCTCCTTGTCGCTCTCAACAGCTATTCTACTTGAATCGGCGTTGAGCTTCCTGGGACTTGGAGTACAGCCTCCAGACCCTTCCTGGGGAAATATGCTCAGCAGTGCCCGAAAGGTCATGATGTTTGCACCGTGGACAGCAATCTATCCTGGACTCGCCATTGTCCTGTTGGTTTTAGGATTCAACCTCTTGGGTGACGGCCTGAGAGATATCCTGGACCCCAGACTACGGAACGTCAGGTAGGAGGTGCTGGATATGCATGAAACAACTATTTTGCAAGTAGAAGGCCTGGTTACCGAGTTCAAGTCTGAACGTGGTATCGTCAACGCAGTAAACAAGGTTTCCTTTGACCTGGAGCGGGGACAGACACTTGGAATTGTGGGAGAGTCGGGTTCCGGAAAATCAGTAACCAACCTCTCCATTCTCCGCCTGATCGAATACCCTCCTGGGAGGATTACCGGAGGGAAGGTCCTCTTCCATGACCAGGACCTGCTCAGCGTGAGCGAGAACGAAATGCTTTCCATCAGAGGGAAGCATATCTCCATGATCTTCCAGGATCCGCTTACCTCCTTGAATCCAGTGATCAAGGTATGGAAGCAAATTGCTGAGACCTTGATGCTCCACCAGGGGATGAAAGGTATCAATAACCAGGGCAAGCCCTGCCGCAGGAGGCGTAGCCTCCTTTTCCGCCCCAAGGGGCGGGGTATCTCACCTTGCTTTCCCAGCACTCGCTCGGTAATGGAACCATGGCTTCCGCTACTCTCGCTTCGTTGGGGAATGAAGAAGCAAGAGGCAAAGAAGCAGGCCATTGAGCTGCTCAGAATCATTGGTATCCCAGACCCCGAGATGCGCGCTGAGTGTTATCCCCATCAGTTCTCCGGGGGAATGCGCCAGCGTGTCATGATCGCCATGGCGCTTTCCTGCAACCCTGATATTCTTATTGCCGATGAACCGACCACCGCCCTGGATGTTACCATTCAGGCCCAGATCCTTGATCTCATCCGAGAGAAGAAGGAACAGTATCAGACCTCGGTCATTATGATCACCCATGACCTGGGGGTCATCGCAGAGATGTGCGACCATGTATGCGTCATGTATGCCGGTCGTATCGTGGAGCGCGCTGGGGTGGAAGCGCTCTTCGGGAGTCCGAAGCACCCCTATACGAGAGGATTGCTTGAATCCATCCCTCGTATGGGAAACGTGGGTGCCCAGCGGCTCCATTCGATCAAGGGTTCCCCTCCTGATCTGGCAAACCTTCCTCCTGGTTGTCCCTTCCGTGACCGTTGTGATAAAGCGATGGACATCTGTGCTTCCAAGCTTCCTCCAGAGGTTGTGCTTCAAGAGGCAGAGGGAGAGAGAACCGTCGCATGTTGGTTGTATCCGGAGGAGAGTAAGCATGGCAGAGCGTGAGACATTGTTGGAAGTAAGAGACCTCAAGGTCCATTTCCCCATAGAGAAAGGCATCATCTTCAAAAGAAAGGTTGGAGCTGTGCGAGCGGTGGATGGTATTTCTTTCACCGTCCAGCAAGGCGAAGCCTTGGGATTGGTCGGAGAGTCAGGCTGCGGAAAATCCACCACCATCCTGGCAATCTCCCGCCTGGAGCGGATTACCGGTGGAGAAGTCCTGTTCTCCGGAGTTGATCTTGCCAGCCTGAGTGAGAGTGACCTGATTAAGGAGCGACAGAACTTCCAGATTATCTTCCAGGATCCATATTCTTCCCTCGATCCCCGAATGCGTGCGATCGACATTGTCGCTGAGCCCATGAGGATCTTCGTGAAGAAAGGCTTGCTCTCCTTGAGTGAGGAAGAGATTAAAGAGAAAGCACTCTCCCTCTTGGAGCGGTGTGGTCTCTCTTCCATCTACGCAAACCGCTATCCGCATGAGTTCTCCGGTGGTCAGCGTCAGCGTATTGGAATTGCCAGAGCACTCTCCTTGGGCCCAAAGTTGATCCTTGCAGATGAACCGGTCAGTGCACTGGATGTTTCCATCCAGTCACAGATCCTAAACCTGCTCAAGGACCTACAGAAGGAGTTTGACCTTACCTTCATCTTTATCGCCCATGACCTTTCGGTTGTTGAATACTTCTGTGACCGTATTGCCGTCATGTATCTGGGCAATATTGTGGAGATGGCCTCCAGCAAGGAATTGAATGACAACCCCTTGCACCCCTATACCAGGGCCTTGCTCTCTGCTGTTCCTGTCCCTGACCCTATTGCAGCAAAGAAGAGGCAGCGAATGATTCTGAAAGGCGATGTTCCCTCCCCGTCTGTAGTTCGCACTGGCTGCCCGTTTTATGAGCGTTGTCCGAAGGCCATGCCAAGGTGCAAGGAAGTAAAGCCAGCGTTGAAAGAGCAGGGTGGAAACCATCAGGTAGCGTGCTTGTTGTATGAGGAGTCCTCTGATGCTTGAAGTGACCGCAGTTCCAGCTAAACTGATGCTGAAAACTCCCTTCCATATAGCTCACGGTAGTTCTGACTACCGTGAGAATGTGTTCCTGCAAATCAAAACAGACCATAAGACTGTGTACGGGGAGGCTGCCGTCGTTCCCTACTATGGGGTTACCAAAGAACAGATCCTTGAGGACTTGCAGCGTACCATTACTCCAGCGATGATACGAGAAAACCAAACACTTGAAGTGGTCGATTCATTCTCTTACACCATGAGTGCCTGTGCATATACCACAGCCATGCTTGGCTTGCAAGACAAGGCTCCCGATCAGCCAAATGGTAACTCCGTACGGGGTTCTTCCTTTACCATCGCCTATACATCCGACATGCAGCGCATGTTGGAGGCTATTGCAAGTTGCGGGTTCTCCACCATTAAGTTGAAGGCAGGCTTTCCCGATGATGTACAGCGTATCACGTTGATCAGGGAACGCTTCCCTGACCTACGTATCCGCCTTGATGCAAACCAAGGGTGGAGCTTTAGTGAGGCCCAATCAATCATTGAGCAGTTACAAGACCAACATATCGAGCTGATCGAGGAGCCAATCGCAGGCAGCCCGGAAGAGCTGCAAGCCCTCTCCTCACTGAGCAATATTCCCATTATCTTGGATGAGACGGTTCAGACCCTGGACGACCTTAAGCGGTATGCAGGTAGTGCCAGCGGTATTGTGGTGAAACTCGCGAAGAGTGGAGGCCCTCAGGCAGCAAAGAAGCTCATAGAGGAAGCTGAGAAGCATTCCCTCGATGTACTGCTCAGTTGTATGGTTGAGTCCTCTCTCGCGGTGACCAGTGCCCTCACGCTCGAACCTCTCTGTAGATGGATCGACCTCGATGGCCCAATGCTCCTTGCTGACGACCCGTTCTCTGGATTGACCTATAGGAATGAGCTTCCCTTTGGTGCGCTGCAGGAACTCACTCCCTCGCCCAAACTCCTCGAGCTCTTCGCCTCCACACCGCCCTTTATTCTGGAGCCATGAACCATGCAGATACGTCAGATCAGAGAAGAAGATATTCCTGTATGTGCACAACTTGCCAATGATCTTCCCTTGGGTAAGACCTACGGGTTCACTAAAGACAAATGGATACAAAAATTACAACGAGCATGCACAGAAAAAGAAAACCTCCTCTTCATTGCTGAGGAGGAAGGCAGACTTGCCGCGTTTGCCTGGGTACATACACATGGTGCATTCCTCGCTGCCCCCTATCTTCGCTTCATTGCCGTAGACCCCAGCTTTCAGGGCAGAGGGGTCGGTACCCTGCTCCTGAAGGAGTTTGAGGAACAGACGCGCTATCTCAAGAAAGATTGGTTTCTTCTTGTCTCAGAATTCAATATTGGAGCACAGCAGTTCTATGAGAAGCACGGCTACCAGAGAGTAGGGGCCCTTCCTGACTTTGCCAAGGAGGGGATTGCCGAGGTGATCATGGTAAAGAAACACGAGGGAAGAAACTAATGAACACGACACTCGATAATCTCAGCCCCATACTAGCCGAATATATACAAGGGCAGTACTTCTCTGCAGTTGCCGTAGGGGTCTATCAAGCAGGGGAACAACAGATAAAAACATGGGGCACCACAGCGTGGGGTGGCCCACCTCTTACTCCCTCCCATCTCTTCGACCTTGCTTCTTTGACCAAGCTCTACACCACCATGGCAGTTCTGAAACTCATGCATGAACAACGGTTCCAGGAACATACCAAGATTATCGACCTGCTTCCTATTGAAAACCCAAAACTCAGACAGAATCTCAAACCTATACAAATTGCTGACCTGTTAACCCATCACTCAGGGTTACCTGCCTGGTACCCGTTCTATACACGAAGTGGGGAAGATTTTCAGACCATTCTCCATGACATACTCAAAGAGTACCCTCTATCCAACAAAATGATCTACTCCGACATCAACTTCATGCTTCTTGGCCTGATCGTCAGTAATACAACAAATCTGTGCTTGCATGAGGCAATGCAAACATTGGTCTTGAACCCCCTCGGATTAAGCGATACTACCTACCGCCCGATCCCTTCACTGTGTGTGGCTACCGAATATGGGAACCGGATAGAGAAGCAGATGGTCCATGACCGTGGTTTATCTTTCAACGGATGGAGAGATGAAACCAGCCCTATACGAGGTTCCTGTAATGATGGTAACGCCCACTACTATTTCCATGGTGTTTCCGGCCACGCTGGCTTATTCTCATCTCCTCAGGATGTACTTACCTTTGGGAAGGCTTTTCTGAGTGCTGACCATGCGAAACTAGATGCACGACTCTACAACAACACAATCAAAAACTGGGGTGAGGGCAGAGGCTACGGGATACAGTACGGAGAACTCTATCCTGACCAGGGTTTTGGTCACACCGGCTTTACCGGTACCTACCTCTATGTGAATCCAAAGAGGGATATGGTAATTACCATCCTGACCAATCGACTGCATACGCGTACGGTGAGAAATATTAATTCAATAAGACTTGAGATTTTGGGGAGATTGCTGGGTTCATGAGACTATCTTTAAAGCCCAGCAATCTCCCCAGTTTCCTCAATAATAGTAGAGCGATGCTTCAGCGTAGCGTTGTTTTCTTGCATTGCCCATACGAGTGCTGCTTGGAATTGCATATACGTAACCTCCAATTATATTAGATACCTCCTAAGGGGAATAAGGTTTGGTATTGCTTCAGGGAATTTGGAAAATGATTTTCTTTATAACGGTAGAAGTGGGATGAAGTGTATCCCGTTTTAAGTAAATTTACATTTTGTATGAAATTTGTAAGAAAAAGATGATGTGTCTTTGCTTATGGTAGGATTCTCTGTCTTATCAGCAGAAGGAAATGACAAATTTACGTCAAAATTGTAAAGAAAATCCCAATTCTGAGTTGATGGCAACCAGAAGTAGTGCTAGTATGGTTTCAAGCGTGTGAAGTGGGAACGGGTAATAACGAGAGACTTCTTGTGTCATAGCTGTAACGTTCTGCTTCCCTTGCAGGTTTTTCTTCTTGAAGGAAGTTTTTCTTCCTGACTCGAAGATATATACCGAGTATGTTACGGCAGCCGGTATATAACGGGATGGCATTAATGGTTCCTGCATTACCCTCAAGTGGTATGTTGTGGCGAAGCTGTGCATCCTGTTCCCTGCTGTTTCTTCCTAACACAAGGCAATTCAATGCAAGCCTTCTTTCGAAGGGTTCCCCCTTCGAAACAGAGTTCCCCATGTTCTACGTTCAAAAAATGAACAAACCTTTCTCTTATAATCTTATGCAAAGCGAACATACACCCAAGGAATTTTCTATTCTTTCCTACATTGAACAGAACTCAGATGCTACACAACGACAGCTGTCTGAGCATGTTGGTGTGTCTTTGGGGATGATCAATATTTTGTTGAAACGTTTGGTTAAAAAAGGGCTCGTTAAGATAGAGCGACTCCAACCCAATTCCGTAAAGTACTTCCTTACTCCCCAGGGGATAGCCAGTAAGCTGGAGAGGACCTATGGGTATATTGTGAGGACGTATCGGGAGCTTTCTCTCTTCAAGGGGAGTATCAAAGGGGTGTTGCACACCTTGATCACCGACAGGAACAAAGACAGGGTATGGTTCTTCGGACCAGATGATGATTTTATTCTTGTAGTACGTGAGTTGCTTGCGTCTGACTTTCCTGAATTGGAAGAGAGGATAATTATGGAGCAGGACCAAGTAAAAGCACTCCTAAAGAAAGAACCCAATTCACTACTTCTTACCTGGAATGCTGATTCCTTCTCTTACATTGAATCACTCGGGGTAACTCCTGTGCATATACTCAGTAAGGTTACTGTGCTCGATACAAAGGACTGTGAAGGATAACGGTGCCAGAAGAGGAGCTAGTTGGTGCCAGGTTTCCTATACCTGGCTCCTCTTAAGGCACCAAATGGCTCCGACCGAGAGGTTTATATCCTTAAGGAATGATGAGCGTGAGGTGAGAGAAATGTGGCATTTCACCAAAATGCTAAGAGGAAGTGATGAAAACGCTGTATGGGAACTGAAGCTTTGAAATCTGAAAATTTGAAAGACCATAGTAGAAAAGGAGTTTCTCCAGTCTATCTATGTGTTAAGCGATCCCTTGATTTCATCTGTTCTCTATTGGCTTTAATTGTCCTCTCTCCCATATTCCTTATTCTCATTATTGCCATCAAGCTTGACTCTAAAGGGCCTGTCTTGTTCAAGCAGAAACGTGTTGGTATCCATAAAACACATTTCAATATTCTCAAGTTCCGGACTATGCGTATAGATACTCCTAATGATGTTCCGACTCATCAGCTCAAAAACCCTGAACAGTACATTACCAAAGTAGGGAAGCTCCTCAGAAAGACCAGTTTGGATGAGCTTCCCCAGATCTGGAACATTTTCGTTGGTCAGATGTCTGTCATTGGTCCCCGGCCAGCTCTGTGGAATCAGTACGATCTCATCGAAGAGCGGGATAAGTATGGAGCCAATGATGTTCCTGTAGGTCTTACTGGTTGGGCTCAGATAAACGGAAGGGATGAACTTCCTATCAGACTAAAAGCAAAGCTCGATGGCGAATATGCAAAGCGTATTGGCCCAATTATGGATATTCGTTGTTTCTTCGCTACCATCTTCTCAGTCCTTAAGAGTGACGGGGTGAGAGAAGGGGGGACGGGGAATGAGTAAGTTGGTAGTGGTATTTGTAGGAAAGTTTTAATCTTATGAGAATTTGGATATTAAAGGAAGGGGAGCCTCTACCTATTAATAATTCCAATGGGCGCCTAATGCGTGCTGGAATATTAGCAGAACTGTTTTCACAAAAAGGTTCTGATGTCACATGGTGGAGTTCTACATATTTGCATTATGAAAAAAAATATGCATGTGACAATGAACAGACAATCAAAATCAGTACGAAATTTTCACTCAAGTTATTGCATTCGAGTAATGGTTATAAAAAAAATATTTCATTCAAGCGTATTAGATACTCTAAAGATTTAGGTCGAATATTTCGTAAACAGAGTAGGAAAGAAGATAGACCTGACATTATCTATTGCTCTTGGCCATTAATGGATTTTGCATATGAAGCTATTAAATATGGTGTTGAATTCAATGTTCCTATAGTAATCGATATTCGAGATTTGTGGCCAGATATTTTTATTCAACCGTTTCCTAAAAGGTTGCAACCAATTGTAAAACAGGGGGTGCAAATATTATTTAAACAAAAGGTTTCACTTGTAATGAAATCAGCAACCGCTGTTGTTGGTGTAATTCCAAAGACATTGAAATTTGCAGAATCATATGGAAGGGTACTTCAGTTACAAGACCATATTGTACATCTTGCCTATGATGCTACTCCTGTCTCAGATGAAGATTTGAAGCAGGCAAAAGATTTTTGGGACCAACAAGGTTTAAATAAGGGACAGTGCATTGTTAGCTATATTGGTACTATAAGCAATCGGATTGGTGATTTTGACACATTGGTCCAAGCAGCAGAAAAATGTACAGACCCTTCTATTGTTTTTGTCTTTTGTGGGGTTGGAAACTATTTTGAAGCTTTAAGACATAAAACTAATCATCTTAAAAATGTGATACTACCCGGGTATCGTAATAAAGCAGAACTACAACACCTACTAAAAATATCTACATTTGGATTATTGGCGTATCGAAATACAGAGGATTTTGTAGATTCTCTCCCAAATAAGTTTGGTGAATACCTATCTCAAGGACTAATTATCCTCACTTCATTAATGGGCGCTTCTCGAGAAATTTTGGAGAGAGAGAATTGCGGAAAGTATTATGATACTACCGAATCATTTTTAAGTACGATTTCAAGTATCAACGAAAGCCCCCAATTGAAAAATGAAATGACAAAAAATGCATTACGTTTATTTAAAAATGAATTTAATGCAGCTAAAGTTTATGACGATTTCTATTCATTCTTACAAGTAGTAGCTAACGGTTCTATAAATAAAGGTACTCACAGTGATGGAAAAAAAAATACTATTAAGAAAAATCAATAACAAAGTAATTAGGGTTGGTGTCATTGGTCTTGGCTATGTCGGTCTACCCTTGGCTGTTGAGAAGGCAAGGGCAGGCTTCAAGACCACCGGCTTTGATGTCCAGCAGAAGAAAGTGAACATGGTGAATCAGGGCATCAATTATATCGGTGATGTAGTCCAGGAAGACCTGGCTTCCTTGGTGAAGAATGGGATGCTCAGGGCAACCAGTGATTTCTCCTTTGTGAAGGATTGTGACTTCATCGCCATATGCGTTCCCACTCCCCTGGACGAGCACCAGCAACCCGACATCACCTATGTACGGGATTCTGTCATGGAGATAGCCAAATTTCTCAAGAAGGATTCAATTGTTGTCTTGGAGTCTACCACCTACCCGGGGACCACTGAGGAGTTGGTGAAGCCCTTGCTGGAGGAAGGCTCCGGCCTTGTCTGCGGGGAGGATTTCTATCTCGGTTTCTCCCCTGAGCGTGTCGACCCAGGCAACCTACAGTACAAGACGAAGAACACTCCAAAGGTAGTCGGAGGCATCGGGAAGGATGCGACCGAGGTGATTGCAGCGATGTACCGTGCGGTGCTTTCCAGTGATGTGACCGAGGTTTCTAGCCCTGCGGTGGCAGAGATGGAGAAGATCCTGGAGAATACCTACCGGAATGTGAACATTGGCCTGGTGAATGAGCTAGCCCAGCTCTGTCACGAGATGGGCATCAGCATCTGGGAAGTCATCGATGCTGCAAAGACCAAGCCCTATGGATTCCAGGCATTCTACCCGGGACCGGGCCTGGGAGGCCACTGCATCCCCCTCGATCCCTACTATCTCTCCTGGAAGGCTAGGGAGTATGGGTTCCATACTTCTATGATAGAGAGTTCGATGATGATCAACGACCGGATGCCTGAGTACACGGTGGAACGGGCCTCGAAGATACTGAACAGGTTCAGGAAGGCCCTCAATGGATCGAAAATCCTGATGCTGGGGGTTGCCTACAAACAGGACATTGACGACTACCGGGAGAGCCCGGCCCTGGATGTAATAGAGATTCTAGAGAAACATGGTGCTGTAGTTGCTTATTATGATCCCTGGGTGGCAGAGTACCATCACAAGGGAAAGGTTGTGAAAGGCGAGAAGGAACTGAATGCAAACCTGCTGGAAGAAGCCGACCTTGTCATAATCACCACTGCGCACAGCAACGTTGACTATGATCTGGTACAGAAACATGCAAAGGCCATCTTTGACACAAAGAATGTCATGAAGGCCATTGCCGGTCGTGACAATATCGAGGTGCTGTGATGAAATATGCACTGATAGGCTGCGGGAGGATTTCTCCCAACCACATAGCTGCCGCTCTGGCTAACAAGCTTGATTTCGTTGCCGTCTGTGACCTCAACGAGCAGATGATGGAGGACAAGATCCTCAAGTTCAGGCTGGATGAACAGAACGTGGCAAAGTATCACGATTACCGGGAGATGCTGAAGGAACAGAAACCGGACCTGGTCTCCATCTGCACAGAGAGCGGCAAGCATGCATCCATCGCCTTGGATTGTATTGAGGCTGGAGTCAATCTCATCATCGAGAAACCAATCGCTCTCTCCATCAAGGATGCTGATGCCATCATAGAGAAGGCAAGGAAGAAAAAGGTGAAAGTGTGTGCCTGTCACCAGAACCGTTTCAACAAATCAGTGGTGAAGATACGCGAGGCAATGGAACAGAATCGCTTTGGGAAAATGATGCATGGGACTGCCCACATCCGATGGAATCGTGGCAGGGACTACTATGACAGGGCCTCCTGGCGTGGGACATGGGAACAGGACGGTGGTGCCCTCATGAACCAGTGCATCCACAATATCGACCTGCTCAGATGGATGATGGGAGATGAGATTTCAGAGGTGTTTGCCTATACCGACAACCTTACCCATTCCTACATCGAGGCAGAGGATCTTGGTCTTGCCTTGGTGAAGTTTGCCAGTGGTTCCTATGGAATCATTGAGGGGACCACCAATATCTACCCCCAGAACTTGGAGGAGACGCTCTACCTGTTCGGGGAGAAAGGGACCGTGAAGGCTGGGGGGCAGTCCGTGAACATCATTGAGGAGTGGCGTTTCGCCGACCTGTTGGATGACCCCGAAGAGGTCAAGACGACCTACCACGAGAACCCTCCCAACGTGTATGGGTATGGTCACACCCCATTGTTTGCTGATGTGATTGAGGCAATCAGGGAAGACCGTGAGCCAATGGTAACAGCGGAAGCCGGGAAGCGGGCACTCGAACTGGTACTGGCCATCTACAAGTCTGCCGCCGAAGGAAAGCCGGTCAGGCTTCCCCTGGTCGATTGTGCGACCATTGATTTCGCAGGGAGGTTCTCCTGATGGACTGGTATGTACATCCTTCTTCCTATGTTGATGCCGATGTGATTATCGGCAAGGATACCAAGGTCTGGCACTTCTGCCACATACAGGGCGGTGCAAGGATCGGGGAAGGTTGCTCCCTTGGACAGAATGTGAATGTCTCGAACAACGTGGTAATCGGGAACGGCTGCAAGATTCAGAACAACGTTTCCCTGTATGAGGGGGTAACGCTCGAGGACCATGTGTTCTGCGGGCCTTCCTGTGTATTCACAAACGATCTTACCCCGAGGGCAAAATACCCGAAGGGGAAGGCAGGCTATCTGAAAACTCTCGTACAAGAGGGTGCCTCCATCGGGGCGAATGCCACCATCGTCTGTGGGATAACCATTGGTAGATGGGCACTCATCGGCAGCGGGGCGGTTGTCACCAAGGATGTCCCAGATTATGCCTTGATGGTTGGAGTGCCTGCACAGCAGAAGGGATGGGCCTGTGAATGTGGTTCCGTTCTGGATGAGAACCTGCATTGCAAGAGTTGCAGCAGACAGTATGAGACAAAAGAAGAAGGATTGGGTGAATTGTTATGAGCTTAAATCTAGACTTTTCTTACATATCATACGAAAAGCTATTACGAGCATTAATTGTAAATGATTACATGTCTATTCTCATAGGTGAGAACGGAGAGGCAGCAAAAAAATTATATTTGCGTCACGATGTTGACACCGACTATTTGGGTGCTTTACCTCTCGCAGAAATAGAAAATTCACTTGATCTTGTTTCTACTTGGTATTTTCTTCCAGATTGTTCGGTCTACAATGTATGTTCGAAGAATTTGATGAATATTATTGACAAGATATATTCTCAAGGTCATCAGATTGGATTACATGTTGATGCATCACAGTTTCGAAATTTTGAGCAAATGACTGAAACGATTGAAAAGCAGTACACATACTTTTCTTCATTCCTTCCGATTTCTAAAACTCTTTCCTTTCATAAACCTGCGCCATGGTTGCTCAATGATGTGAGTATCCCAACTTGGATCAATGCATATCAAAAAGAGTACTATTCAGAGGTTGTCTATGTTTCTGATAGTAACAGAAGAGAATTTTGGAAAGAGGATAGATTATATACAGCCATTAATGAAAATAAATCTTTAACACTGTTAACGCACCCTCTTTGGTGGAAGGAAGCGTCCTTAACGTCTGAAGAGTTATTCGAGTATACTTGTAAATTACTTGGAACTGATGTTGTTGGAGCTTATTTAAAAGAGACCTGTAAACGATATTCTTGATGCTGGAGTTGGATTGTAATGATTAATTGGCCATTGGAAACATACTGGGGTGACAAGTATCCGATATTCTCGGAGCAAGATTATTTTGCTATTAATTGTCTTTCTTCGATCTTTAATCCTAGTAGTAATTCATTGCTTTTTATTAAGGAGGTTACAGGACCATTAATTGAAGAGCTATCATCCATACATGGATCAATAATAATCACCAAACCTGAGTATCGGTCAGTAGTAAAGCATTTATCTGCTTTAAACGGGTTTGTCTTTGACGATGACCCACGATATAAATTTGCCGAGATTCTTGAGCCATTGTGTAATACTGTGTCGCTTAGAGGTACTTTCACTTGGAATGAGAAGTACCAGGCGTACTTAGGAAAGGATGTGTCAATTTCTACTGACGTCTATATAGAGCCTAATGTAACGATTGGAGATAATGCTGTAATCGGTGAGCATGTCAGAATATTCTCTGGAGCTAGAATCGGCCCAAATGTAAAAATAGGGGCGAATTCAGTAATTAGAGAAAATGCAGTAATTGGTGGATGGGGATTTGGAATTGCACAAAAAAAAGGTTTCCGTTCAATTCGGATTCCCCATATTGGTGGTGTAATTATTGGAGAGAATGTTGAGATTGGTGCTTTAACGACTATTTGTTCAGGTACGATTGACCCTACCATGATACAAGATTTTGTTAAAATTGATGATCATGTACACATTGCCCATAACTGTGTGATTGGAAAAAACACCGTTGTAACAGCATGTGCAGAAATTTCAGGTAGCGTAAATATCGGGTACAACTGTTGGATTGCTCCGAATGTTTCAATCATCAATGGAATTTCAATCAGCAATGATGCAACAGTGGGGATTGGGGCAGTAATTCTCAAACCGGTTGAAGACAATGCAGTTGTGGTTGGAAATCCTGGGAAAGTCATTCGAATAAATATTGCTGAAAACGCATAGGAGAAAAGAATGAGAACCATTGGCATAACCGGAACCGGCTACTACCTTCCTTCGAAAGTGGTGACCAATAAGGACCTAGAGAAAACAATCGATACGACTGACGAGTGGATTTTCTCTAAGGTTGGCGTTAAAGAGAGAAGAATTGCTTCCAGCCAGGAAGCAACGAGCGATCTTGCCCTGTATGCTGCCCAGAATGCCATCAGGGATGCAAATATCCATGCAGAGGATGTTGATCTTATAGTGCTGGCAACATCCAGCCCTGATATGGTTCAACCTCCTACTGCATCGATTGTCCAAGGAAAGCTTGGATCCTACAATGCTGCAGCCTTTGATGTAGGTGCAGTGTGCGCAGGCTTCGTATATGCGATCTCCGTTGGGTTTTCCATGATGGTAGCAGAGCCTTCATACAAGCATGTTTTGGTCATCGGTGCTGAGACATATTCGCGTATCATGGACTGGAAGGATAGGTCGACTTGTGTGTTTTTCGGTGATGGTGCAGGTGCCTGCATCCTGTCCGAGGTTTCTGAAGGCAAGGGTATCATGACCAAGTATCTGATGACTGAGGGCCAAGGCGCTTCGGTCATCCAATTCCTTGCGGGGGGATCCAGATACCCTGCAACCCATGAGACCTTGGACAAGAATATGCACCGCTTCCAGATGGAAGGGAAGGCGGTCTGGGATTTTGCCACTAGGGTTATGCCGTTTGCAGTTAGGAAGGTGGTCAATGATGCAGGCCTATCCATTGATGACATAGACTGGTTATTCCCACATCAGGCAAATATAAACATCATTCAGAAGTGTTTCAAGGACCTTGGTGTACCGATGGAAAAGACTTATACTACCATAGCCCAATACGCCAATACCTCAGGAGCATCAGTAATCATAACCTTGGCTGAAGCCGCAAAGAAAGGGTTGCTGAAGAAGGGCGACAGAATTGTATTGGTAGGTTTCGGAGGCGGACTATCCTACGGAGCTATGTTGCTGGAATGGTAGATTTAATAGTTATTCCAAAAGGAGTTTCCTCTCCAATTCTTTATAAAGTTATGGAATATGCCTGAAATAAAAACTATTGCCATAATTGGAGCCAACGGGACCGTGGGCTCACAGGTGGCTCGACTTCTTGTTGATAGTCTTGATGTCAAGGTATTTCTTGTGTGCAGGACGATTGAGAAGGCGCAGGAAGCGAAATATCGCATCCAGATGTCTCTTTTGGCGAGCGGAATTCTAGGAACTATGATTCCTACTGATTTTTCCTACTTGCATAAATGTATTTCTTGTTGTGATTGGGTGTTTGAATCAGTAGCAGAGGATTTAGCCATCAAACGGGAGGTGTACAGACAGGTCATCCCTTTCCTTCGTCCGGACACGCTAGTATCAACTGGTACCTCGAGTTTCTTGCTCAGCCAGTTGACAGAATCTTTCGGAGAGGATTTCAAGAGGCGTTTCTATGGTACGCACTTTTTTAATCCACCTGAAAAGCTTGCCTTATTGGAATTCATACAGACAGATTCTAATGATCCTAAGGTCAGCTTTGCATTCGAAAGTTTTTTCAAGCTACAACTGGGAAGATCAACCATTAATACGAGGGATGTCCATGGCTTTCTTGCCAACCGTATTGGAGCCCTTTTTCTGAATGAGGCTGCTCTACTTGCAGAGCAATATGCCTACCAGGGAGGGATTGGTTATATCGATGCCCTAATGGGAAGATTTACAGGTAGGTCATTGCCTCCTCTAAAGACTATTGATTACATCGGCCTTGATGTGTTTACCGCCATGTATGATAATGTCTCTAAGGATACAAAGTTCCTTTGTAGAAAAAGTCAACAACCTCAATTCTTCGTTCAACTGAAGAGTAATGGCAGTTTCGGTAGAAAGAGCTGTCGAGGCTTGTATGCTCAAATAAATATGCCCAATGGATCGAAAGAGAATAGAGTCTATGATTTAGTTACAAAAGAGTACTCATTCATTCAGACTTATGAGTTTCCGTTTGTTACTAGGATGATTGGCTTACAGTTGCAGGGGGATTTGTTTTCCTCCTTCCACTCATTAGCTAAAAGTGATGATGAGGAATCCCTGCTATGCAAATACCTGCTGTTGCGGTATATCACCATATCCCGTTACATCGTTAAGGAAGCTGCTTATAATGATTCAGATGTAGATGCTGCCATGGAAGACGGATATGCATGGATATCCCCGAGGAAACTTGTTTTTCTGTTCGGAGGAGGTAAAGGCATTCAAGAGATGTTTGCTTCTAATGAACTCATGAAGAGAGCTTTTAAGGGTGTTGATGCGGCAAAACTCGAGACATTCCAGACACCAACTATCGATACCGACCTTCGGTTTTTCTCCCACGCGAGGAAGTAAATGCAGGATGAAGTGATGAACACTAAGTTTTATGATCTTGAAAAGCAACACTCCAAGGGGAAGCTCCATGCCATTGAGCGGCTGGATCTGTTGCTCGATGAAGGGTCCTTCCAGGAGATAGGCTCACGTGTTCAACATTCCTGCTCTCTCTTCGGGATGGACCAGAAGCATCTCCCCTATGACGGAGTCATTACCGGGTTCGGTCGTATTCATGGAAGGCCTGTAGCTGTATATTCCCAGGATTTTACGGTTATGGGTGGTACTTTGGGAGAGATGCATGGCAAAAAGATTGCTCGAATCCTCCAATTGGCGATTGACAGCAAATGTCCTGTCATCGGCATCAATGACAGCGGTGGGGCACGGATCCAGGAAGGCATTCACTCTCTTGCTGGGTATGGCGATATCTTTAGGCTGAACACCATGGCTTCAGGGTATATACCCCAGATTTCAATAATTGTCGGACCTTGTGCAGGAGGTGCGGTTTATTCCCCTGGGATAACCGATTTTGTATTCATGGTTGATTCGTTCAGCCATATGTTCGTGACCGGCCCTAATGTAGTAAAGAAGGTTTTATACCAAGACATTGATAAGGAAGCTTTGGGTGGCTCAGTAATGCATGCCACTGTCAGTGGTGTGTGTCATTTCAGGGAGTCGAACGAAGAGCAATGCTTTGGGAAGGTACGGAGTCTTATTTCGTACCTTCCGCAATGCTGGAATGAAGAGCGAACTCCAATCAAGCTTGGTGTTGAACAACAAATAGAATCAGTGGTATTTCCAAAAATCCCGCTGAACCCGAAAATTTCCTACGATGTTAGGGAAATCCTGAAAGCAGTAGTTGATAGGAAATCTTTCCTGGAAATCTCCGAGGAGTTTGCCAAGAATCTGGTAATTGGATTGGGCACTATTGCCGGATTACCTGTTGGTATCATTGCCAATCAGACCAAGGTGCTTGCTGGAGTCTTGGATTGTGATGCCAGTGACAAGTCAAGTCGGTTCATCCGATTTTGTGATGCATTCAATATTCCACTTCTTACATTTGTTGATGTACCTGGTTTCTTACCTGGACTAGAGCAGGAGCGAAAGGGTATCATCAGACATGGAGCGAAGCTTCTGTTCGCATATGCAGAGTCGACGGTTCCCAAGGTAACCATCATCCTACGCAAGGCATATGGAGGGGCCTATATCGCAATGTGCTCCAAACATCTCGGTTCTGACTTTGTCTATTCTTGGGATACCGGGGAGATTGCAGTCATGGGTGCAGAAGGTGCTGTGGAAATCCTGTTCAAGACTGAATTGCAGAAGGCTTCCAATCCAAAGGAGCTGATTGAGAAACTTGAGAAGGATTATGCTGATACATTTGTGAATCCAATCATAGCAGCAAAAAGTGGGATTATTGATGAAGTCATTGAGCCTGAGCAAACAAGACGGGTAATCATCCAGTCATTGATGCAGTTGCAGGGAAAGGAACAGCAGGTTCTAAAGAAGAAGCATGGGAATATTCCTCTATAGTATTATGAAGAAACTAAGAAGGTAGATAATGGAATTTCGTGATCTCAAGAAGCAATACCAGGTACTGAAGGCAGACATTGACAAGGCTGTCATCGAGGTGATGTCAGAGTGCAATTTCATCAATGGCAGGCAAGTCAGGGAACTGGAAGAACAGCTTGCTGCATATGTTGGGGTGAAACATTGCATCACCTGTGGGAATGGGACTGATGCGCTCTCCATGATGCTTATGGCTTGGGGGATCGGCCCAGGTGATGCGGTATTTGTCCCGGACTTTACCTTCTTCGCCTCTGGGGAAGTGGTCTCCTTCGAGGGTGCAACCCCTGTGTTTGTGGATGTGGACCCGGATACCTACAACATGGATCCAGAGAGCCTGGAGCAAGCCACCCTTGCGGTGGAGGCTGAAGGGAAACTCAAGGCGAAGGTGGTCATCCCTGTGGATCTGTTCGGCCTTCCCGCAGATTATGACAGGATCAACGAGATTGCCCACAGCCATGGCATGAAGGTGCTGGAGGATGGGGCCCAAGGATTTGGGGGATTGTACAAGGGAAGGAAAGCCTGTTCTCTTGGTGATGCTGCAACCACTTCCTTCTTCCCTGCAAAGCCCCTTGGTTGCTACGGTGATGGTGGAGCAATCTTCACCAACAGTGACCAGGAAGCCGAGTACCTGAGATCGATTGCAGTGCATGGGAAGGGATACTATAAATATGACAATGTCCGTATCGGATGGAATTCACGCCTTGATACCATCCAGGCCGCAATACTCTTGGTGAAATTCAAGGCGTTCCAGGAGTATGAGCTGGAAGCAGTGAACACGGTTGCTTCCTGGTATTCTGAAAAACTGAGGGATATGGTAAAGATCCCGGTTGTCCCTGAAGAGCATTATTCCAGCTGGGCGCAGTACACCATACAGCTACGTGATGAAAACCAGCGTAAAGAGATCCAGAGAAGACTGAAAGAACAGGGGATTCCCACCATGGTGTATTATCCAAAGCCTATGCACGAGCAGATAGCTTTCAAGGGATTGAAGCAATATGTTCCATGCCCGGTCACGGAGAGGTTGTGCAATACGGTGGTCTCGTTGCCGTTGGATGGGTACTTAAAGAAAAATGTTAGTGCAAGAATATCAGGGATAATATGATTCATTATGAATAAAGTTAAAGTATTAATCATTTCATATAGTTCATATGAATACGATGGTAGATTAAGGGAATTGGTAGAAATTTCACAATTTTTAGGTGAAACGTATCTTGTTTCTAAGGATAGAAAAAAAATATTTGAGAACCACCTTATTAATTATAGTAAATCAAATGGGTATTTTGAGTTTCTTAGATTTAGCTATCAAGCTGCAAAAAAGATTCCAGGATTGTCTTTGATTATTGCTGACAATAGGAAAGCACTTATTCCCGGTCAGATTATTAAACGATTGTTAACTTTCAAAATTATGACTATCTGTGACAGTAGGGAACTTTATATAATCAAAGATGTTAAGCATCTGGTAGGGAAGATTGGATGCATTATTGAGAGACTTCTATATAAAAAATATGATCTGGTAGTGTGTGCAAACCGTGAAAGAGCTAGAATAATGAAAAAGCTCTATAGTCTACCTGAAGAGCCTTTGGTGTATGAAAATATTAGGGAACTATATTATTCATCATCGCTAGATATGGATTCTATTAAAGAGAAGTTTGATCATTTTTTTTCGGATAATTCTATTAAAGTTGTATCAACAGCTGGGTATTCTTTAAGCAGAGGTGGTAAAAAACTAATTGAAGAGGTAGGGCTTTTAGGCGGGAATTTTTCCCTATACATTTTAGGAGGTGGAAAAGCAGACGAAAAGAAAAGGTATGATGCTCTAATTTCTGATATGAATCTAAGTAACGTCTTTGATATTGGTAGACTCAATTCAGATGAATTGAAGTATTTTATCAAAAATTGTGATATTGGCGTCGTTTTTTATCATAACCGAGATTTGAATAATCGGTATTGTGCTTCAGGGAAAGTCTACGAATTCCTTTTTGAGGGGTTACCAATTGTGTGTAGTAGTAATGCCCCTTTGATGAGCTTTTGTAGGAAATTCCAAGTAGGTATAGCTGGAGAGAGTTTTTCTGAAAGTCTGATTCAGATTGTTGAAAAAATCGACTGGTATAGAGAAAATGTGCAGAAGGCAAGTTCACGGATTGATATTAAACAAAATAGAAAAAAATTAGCAAATGAAATTAGCAGTAGAATGCCTTGCAATTGAGGGTTGTATGAAAACAGAAAAAAGAGATAGAGACTGTCAAAAAACAGTAATGCTTGTATTTGGAACACGTCCTGAGGCAATCAAAATGTGTCCTTTGGTTAATGAGTTAAAAAAGCGAGAAGGAATCAAGACTGTCGTTTGTGTGACAGGACAACATAGAGAGATGTTAGACCAGGTGTTGGATGCTTTTTCGGTGGTTCCGGATTATGATCTGTCAATTATGCTTCCCAAGCAGACGCTTTTTGACATCACGACGAACATACTCAATAAAATCAAAGAAGTATTAGATAAAGTCTTTCCTGATGTTGTTCTTGTGCATGGAGATACCTCAACTACTTTCGTAACTGCTCTGGCATGTTTCTATCTTCAGATTCCTGTTGGCCATGTGGAAGCGGGCTTAAGAACCTACAACATCTTCTCTCCCTATCCAGAAGAGTTCAATAGACAAGCAGTAAGTATTATTTCTAAGTATAATTTTTCTCCCACTGAACTTTCCAAACAGAATCTTCTCAAAGAAGGTAAAAATCCAGATTCTATCTATGTAACAGGTAATACTGCAATCGATGCATTGAAAACTACCGTTAGGAAGGACTATTCACACCCTCAATTAGATTGGGCCGAGGGAAGCCGTTTGATTTTAATTACGGCTCATCGTAGAGAGAATCTTGGTCAACCGATGCACAATATGTTCAGGGCAATCCGTAGGATAATTGACGAGCACGACGATGTCAAAGCAATCTATCCCATCCATTTCAATCCTGTAGTACGACAGGCTGCAAATGAAGAGTTAGGTGATTGTGATAGGATTAGGATCATCGAACCTCTGGATGTATTGGATTTCCATAACTTTTTGGCAAGATCTTATATGATTCTCACCGATAGTGGAGGAATTCAAGAGGAAGCTCCTTCACTTGGGAAGCCTGTATTGGTCATGAGGGATACAACTGAGCGACCAGAAGGGATAGAAGCAGGGACATTGAAACTCGTTGGAACTACAGAAGAAGTTATTTATAAAAACTTCAAGATACTGTTGGACGACGAACATGAATTCAAGGTGATGAGTCAGGCAAGTAATCCTTATGGTGATGGGCATGCCTGCCAGAGGATAGCTAATGTCTTAGATAAAATGAAACATATATCCTATTTAGTAGATTAGTTTCGAGAGTTGCATATGAGAATGATATATACATAATATAAGCTTTTGCTATTTTAAGTGAGTGTAGGTTAAGGTAATGAAGTAAGCTGAAATTGGGAAAATTTTGGGACGTTATGATAGCATTCCGGCATCAAACAACTCAGAGGTGTTGCAGTATGAATGGTTTTTCCTTAACAGATATTTTCGTTCTAACCCTTGATCTGCAAAGCATTGAGATTAAAAATTGTACTCCACCTACAAAATCTAGATTGATAGTTCAGGAAAAACAGCTACTAAACTATAGAAAGGGTTGCTGGAGGAATAATGAAAAATAAAGAACATAAACTATTTATTGTTGATTATATCTATGCCCAAGGACACCAGAGTGTGAATTTTGATATTGTTTCAATTCTGAGCCAGAATTTTAAGATTAGAATGGTAGCACTTGAAAATTTCTATTCAGTTAAACAAAAAAAGAATTTTACCGATTTAGGAGTTGAATTAATTGAATATAAAATGCGGTATAAAAAAGTCAATAGATATAATTCAAGAATTAATAGTATCAAACATATGATAATTTCAAGTAAATACTATATGAAGGAAGATTTGATAGTTGTTCTTGCCTTTGATACAATTGCATTTTTGTTGGGAGAATTATTCTTGCCAAGAACTTGTAGGAAGATATTATTTCATCATAACAATACGGATGAGCTGGTCTCGATTATTAAAAGAATAATTTTTAATATATATAAAAATCATGTTTATCATTTTTTATTTCAAGAAGATTTTTGTGAATACCTTTCTAAAAAGATTAAAGTGGATGGAAAAAAATTATATTATGTTCCCCATCCTATCCACTTAAGGCCAAAGGGCAAGAATATACAACTAAATACAATTGTAGGTTTATGCAGGAGTGTTGATGAGAGTGTTGTAGAAAATTTTATGGAAAATGAATTTTTTTTGAATCAAAGTGATATAAAAATAATCCTACGGTCTAAACGATATAGATTTGAATCAAATAATTTAAAGATTATTAATGGTTTTTTGGAGGAAGCTAAATATTTAGAATATCTTGATATTGCGGCTTATATTTTAGTCTTATTACCGGAGACTTTTCAATTTAGAATAAGTGGCTCCATATATGATGCTATATCATATGGGAAAATTGTACTTACAAATAATCGAATAAAATTTAATTATTTTAATACTTATTATCCAGGATTATGTTATTATATTTCCAATATTGAAGACGTAATTAGTATTCTCGATAATAATTCAATTAATATAGAGCAGTTTAATCAGTCTTATAAAGATTTTATTAATAACCATTTACCCGAGAGGATTGAGCAACATTATAAAAATGCAATATGTTCAGTCTATTTATATAATTAGGTGTTTTATAGTAATGAAAAAATTCATTAAAGATACCTTTTATTTTATATTAAGTTCTGTTACTAGATATGGCATACAGATTCTTTTATTACCTTTTATTACATATTATTTAACAGTTTCGGAATATGGTAGTATTGATGCTGTTATAATTTTTATTTCATTTATTAGTCCTCTCTTTACTTTAATGATCAATGAAAGCCTATTACGCTTCACAGTAGATGCGCAGAATGTTGTGGCAAGAAAACTGTTAAATAATTCATTTACTGTTATAACAATCGGAACTGTCATATTGTTTTTTTTAAAAGAACCAATTTTGCATATTGATCCGATTGTCGGAAGCTATTGGGTATTTTTTATAATTTTATACTTCCTATCAAATATACATTCTTGTTTAGCACAATACTTGAAAGCAATCGGGAAAACTAAAATATATTCTATTCAATCAGTAATTGATTCAATATTATTGTTTATAGGGTGTTGTATTACAATAATTATATTACGTATGGGAGTAAATGGCTACTTTCTAAGTCTGATTATTGGACATACTCTTATGATCATAATTATATTTAGATATATTAATATCTTCAAGAAACCACTAAGCGTTAAAGATTTCGTAATTGATGTACCTCTCTTACGCTTAATGTTGATCTATTCAATACCTATTATTTTTTCTGCAATTTCTTGGTGGGTTATTTCTTTTTCAGATAGATATATGATTTTTTTGTTTTTAGGTATTGAACAGCGCGGGCTTTATTCTTTTGCGAATAAAATTCCTAATATTGTGATGTCTTTCTCCGGTCTAATAGTAGAAGCATGGTTGTTGTCTTTCCTGAGTGTATTGGATATTAGGAAAGTTGGTATTTTCGAAAAGGCATATAGAAGTTTTGATATCATTATTACATTCCTCACCATTTTGTTAATAATTCCAATAGAAATATTAATTAAGTCAGTATTCCCTGAATCATATGCAGAGGCTTGGTTCTGTATACCGATCCTATTGGTTAGTATTCGATATAAAAGTTTGGCTGGCTTTCAATCCTCTGTGTTTAGGAAAGAAAAACTAGTTATGAAGTTTAGTCTTCCTACCATACTGAGTGCTATTATAAATATCATATTAAATATTTTAATCTTAAAAAAATTTGGGATTGTTGGTGCTGCAATTTCAACTATGCTGTCTTTTTATATTTTATGGATTATCCGTTCATTACAATTAAAAAAAATAGATTCTAATTATTTAAAATTTAGAAATTGTTTTAGAAATGATTTATTAATATATTTTACATGTATACTAACGTATTGGGAGAGTAATACAAAGTATTTGATAAATGGTCTTTTATTAACTGGATTTTTCTATCTTAATAGAAAGATATTTAGACAATATATACTACTTATAAAAAGAAGAAAATTTGGATCTATATAAAATATTTGCAAACTTAGCGTTAATTCAATTTCATCGTAAAAGTTTGGATATGGTAGAATATAGCTAGAATAAATGTGAATTAATCAATTCAAAAAGTTTGAGAAATGCAAAAATTAAATAACATACGAAGATATAAATTTGTAAGCAATAACATCTTTTTTATAATCCTATTATCATTGTTATTTATTCAGAATTTATTTGCATTTTTGACAAATAGTTTACAATATGGATTATATATTGTTTTTCTTTTTTCACTTTTAACAATAACTAATAAAATAGTTATTGGAGTAAAAGAGAAGCTGCTTATAATTATTATATTTTATACTATGATTGGAGTTATTAACTCCCATAATCCCAGTTTTGCATTAAGTCAATTAATACGTTTGATATTTATGTTTGTAGTTTCCCTATTAGTATCAAATTTATCAGCTTCAAATAAAAATAGTATTGTTAAAATGTATTGGCTATTTGCTATCTTTTCTTCAATAAGTGTGCTGATACAAATCATATTTCCTGTTCAATTTAATGGATTTTTATTTAAGTTTGTTTCTGATGATTATAAAGAAATGATCAGAATCTTTGATAATTGGAAAATATTTTCAGGAATAGTTGTAGTTGATAACTATTCAGCCTTTTTATCTTCTTTTTTATTGGCCATTACGCTGATTAGTTTGATGATCAGAGAAAAAAAATATAATAATGTAATTATTTATCCAAAATATATATCATCCTTTTTAATTATTATAGCTTTTATTGCCTTATTAGCGTCTGCAAAACGAGGCATTATCGTGGCAACAATTGTAAGCATATCTTTTGTTTTTATGATATATCTTAAATATTATATAGGAAGGAATAAAGAAAAATTAAAAATAGTTTTTATAATATTTATAACATTTTTATTGTTGATTATAGTTATATATATTCTCTACATAAAGACCTCTTTACTACAAGTTATAATTTATAAAACATCAAGATCAGATATATCTACAGGGAGATTTGAATTATATAGAAAAATCTTGGATGCTACTTCTTCTCAAAATATTATCTTCGGAAATGGATTAGGGAATCTCTCAAATACGATTGGGACTAGTAGTCACAATATATACTTGCAGTTACTATATGAACAAGGATTGCTTGGGCTTTTTCTATATATTATTTTCTTTTTAAATAATATACTGCTAACAATTAAAAGAATTAGGATCACAAAGCGAATTCTTCCTTTTTACTCATTGATGGTACAAGTTTTATTTCTAATTTATGGGATGACAGGGAATCCGTTGTATAATATTTTTTTTATGTTCAATTACTTTATATTCATTTCACTTCTATAGTTTTGGAGTTCTAGTAATGTAGAGAAAGAGAGGGTAAAATTGAGAAAATCCAAGTATGTGGGATTATTAAGTTTTCAAGATGCAATCAATTATGGTGCAATTTTACAACTATTTGCATTGCAATCATCGATTGAGTCTCTAGGATACAATGTGGATGTGATAGATTATGACTGTAAGGGGATTACTTCACAATACAATTTTGTCTCTTTAAAAAGTAGGTATTCAAAAAAAAAGATATTAAAAAAAAATGTTTCATATTTCTATCATTTTTTTAAAAAAAGAAGAATCCATCGATTTAAAGCAGAAAGACTAAACCTAACTCAGAGATATGATAATCATAGTATACGGGAGGTAAAAGACAGATATTCTGCAGTTATTGTTGGAAGCGATCAGGTATGGAATCCTCTTTGTACCCAAAAAGATGAAACATATTTTCTTCAGTTTGTTGAATCAACAAGAAGAATCGGATATGCCGTTAGCCTTGGAAATAGTGAGAATTTAAAACTATATAACTCCGATGTCTCGGCTTATATTTCGAATTTCTATGCAGTATCAATTCGAGAAGTTAATGATCTTAATCTTATGTTGAGCCTTGGTGCAAAAAATTGTGTTCAGGTCCTCGATCCTGTCTTTTTATTATCCAAAGAAATTTGGGGGAGATTGATAAGTGAGGTAAAATTTGAAAATTATATTTTTGTCTATGAGCTTAGAAAAAACTCAATCTTATGGAATACTGTTAAGAATTTGGCGAGCACAGAGAAAAAGACTGTTGTATATGTTAGTAAAAGTATTTCCAGAGACTTTGAGGTTATTTTTAAAAAAGGTATGATTGCTCTTCCAAATATTAGCGTCGAAATGTTTTTATCTCTAGTGTATCATTCTGACTTAATTATCACTGATTCATTTCATGGTGCTGCTTTATCGATTCTATTTAATAAAGAATTCATTGCTGTGAAAAATCCTGACAAATTTAATACTAATCAAAGGTTGGAATCTTTAGTGTCAACGTTATCAATTAATAGTGTATTGATTGATAAAGAACTGGCAAAAATTGGAACTAAGATTGATTATAAATCAGTAAACAAGAAAGTATCTAATTTGAGAAAGATTTCATATGAATTCCTTAAGAATAGTCTTGAGGCATAAGAAGTGAAATGAGGGTTGTTAATAATATGAATTATCCAAATATTATATCTCTTCTATTTCTATTCTCGATATTAGTGTTCATGTTTTTCTTTATTGCGTCAATAATTTGTTTACGCTATAAGAAGAAAAAAGAAATAGTTTCAACACGTGAAAATTCTGTTGGGAAAAATAGAAACATCGGAATTTCAAAATATTTAATTGGGTATGTCAGATATGTTGGTTTTATAATAGCCAGAATTCCAAGTTATTCAGTAAGAAACTTTCTTTATAGAAAGGTGCTTAGAATGAATATAACTAAGAATACAATCATTTTTGGAGAATGTGAATTTAGGTCGCCTTGGAATATTACGATTGGTGATAGTGTGATAGGGCAAAGAGTTATGATAGATGCTCGAGGTGGTGTTGAAATTGGTAACAGTGTTGACATAAGTTCTGATGCGAGTCTCTGGACATCTCAACATATTATTAATTCTGCAAGTTTTTTGAGTGAGATTAAACCGATAGTGGTTCAGGATTATTCTTGGATATGTAGTCGGAGTTTGATTTTACCAGGTGTTACAATCAAGAAAGGTGCAGTAACTGTTGCAGGGGCAGTAGTCACCAGCGATTGTGATGCATATTCCGTTTATGCTGGGGTACCTGCAAAAATAATTGCCACAAGGAACGATAAACTTTCGTATCGAATGAAAAAAACTTGGCATTTTTGGTGATTATTAGTATTGTACTAAACCGCTACGCGGTGGCCTAGGCTTTTTCACTGCCCGCTCATCTGTATCTGTTTGAGAGTCCTTCCTTCTCCTCTATCATGGTATCCGCATCCCTAGGATGCAAATACCATTCATATTATCGGTACCAGGAAGAATTGTCACATTTTCCACAAAAACCGGCCTTTTAGGCCACTGGAAACGTGATTTGGCGATTTGAGGTACCGGGTAGAACTGTCACATTTTCCACACAGATTGAGAGATGAATCTTGCGAGACCAATGCTATGAGTACGTTATAGTAGACACTTTCTTGTGGACAGGAGCTGTTGAACGGCACATTATTTTATAGTGAAGTTTGCACGAACCGTTAGAGTAATTGATTGCATGGTAGATTAGAGAAACAAAGTCAATAAAAGGCCTCCGAAGAGGCCTGATAAAATCAGATTGTTAACACTAGAAAGCAGGGTCTTCCTCAATTCCAACCCTCATGCACACCTCAAAGCAATACTCAAGATCCTCCTTGAATACCGCCTGTTTACGCATCCTGTCACTTGCAATCTCGCAAATCCCACGGTGAACAAGTTCATCACGTACGTGTCCCCGGTACAAATCGATAACCTGCAAGTAGTAGTCTTCTGTAAACCTGTCATGATGGACGACGGGAGGCGTCTTCTGGTCATTCTTTTTTTGCGGATCCATGGTTGTCCCTCCTTTACCTGCTCATTCCCACCAATTCCTGGTCACTTTCCTGATGATGTCCGCAGTTATGAGTTGCACGCTTTGTTCCATGCCATGCTTCAGGGCAAGCAGACACACCGAATTGATGTTCCTGGGTATCCCTGCAGAGACCTGGCTCACCGCTATCAGTGCAGGCTTGTCAAAAATCTCGGAACCTCTTCCCCCGATGACCTTCAGGTGATGATCAATATACCCGAAGCACTCATCCTGCGAGAGACTGCGGAGGTTGTATCCATCAAGAATCCGGCTCATCAATGGACGGGCCTGCGGGTTGCGTAGTTTCTCGAACAATCCTTCCTGCCCGCACATGACAATGGGTATCACACTCGTCCTTGCCAGACTCTGTTGGCTCAGGAGATGCAGTTGGGCGAAGAAATCCCCGGTGAAAAGATGGCATTCATCCAGGAACAACACAGGCCGCTTGCCATCATTGTAGATGAGGTCCAGTGCCTCATGGATCTGTCTGAGCATCGTGGAAGGCTGGTTTGTCCTGGTGAAGATGCCCAATGATGCCATGAATTGCCTGAGCACCTCGATGAAGCTCCATTGGCCTCCCACCAGGTCAATGACCTGGTAGCTCTTGCCGGGTAGCTGATGCAGGGAATAGCGCAAGGAAGTTGACTTGCCTGCCCCCACATCCCCTATGATGGTGAAATACATGCTGTTCTGGATGGCGAACTGTATCTTGTTGCTTATATCCACCATGGAAGAGAGCAGGTACATCTGGTTTGGTTTCAGTTCAGCAGAGAACGGCATCTGCTTGAACCCGTAGAAGGTACGGATGTCAGTGTTCATTGCTGCACCCCCTTCATCCTGTGGGCTCGTGAGTTTGCATGAAAGTCGACCGGCCTGAGCAATCCGAGGCTCTCACCGTCATAGAATGCCTCAACGTCACTGATGGTGTTGTAACGCAATTCCAGCTTCCTTCCTGAATAACCCAGGGGAACCTCAAGCAGTACCGAGTCCAAGCTTACCGTCCTTGCCTTGCTAACCGTACGGTACACCCGTTTCCTGAACAGCCTGGGAAGGTCCGGCGGGGCCGGCCTGACCGCCTCAATCTCGCCCAGGTAGCACTGGATCGGTGACATCCCGATACCGGCGTGGTACCTGCCGTTGTACTCATCAAGATATTCCAGCCAACGCTGGTTCAGCTCATACAGCTCCAGGGGATTGTCCCCCAGGGTGGGCAGGAATTGCATGCGTACCGTGGAAAAATATCTTTCCACCTTCGCCTTCCCTGTTGGGGTGTAGGGCCTTGAGTGTGTGAAATTCACCTCAAGGGCTGCACAACCGAGCTTTATCCGCTCATCCCTCATGGCCGCACCATTGTCGGTGTGGCACTGGCGGGGCAGTCCCCTTGCATTGAATGCACCCCAGAGACAATCCAGCAGGCTCTCGCTTGTCTCGTCACGGTAGAAACGGGCATAGGGAACAAGCCGGCTCTTGTCATCTATGATTGCAAACAGCTTGGAAACAACCAGCCTTCGTTCCTTTCCCTGCCCCACATACACCTTCGGGCCCACCATTGCATCCAGGTACCAGACCTGGTTTACATGCTCCATCTCAAGGCGGCGCATGTCCTTGTCGCCGGGGACCTTCCCCTTGGCCCTCTGGTTGCGGAAGATCCGGTAGATGAGGGTCATGTCAACCACCTCCGAGGGCAG
Organism: uncultured Sphaerochaeta sp.; assembly: GCF_963676285.1. Lineage (NCBI taxonomy): Bacteria > Pseudomonadati > Spirochaetota > Spirochaetia > Spirochaetales > Sphaerochaetaceae > Sphaerochaeta > uncultured Sphaerochaeta sp. The sequence goes on along the minus strand of NZ_OY781063.1, from coordinate 1,305,346 downwards.
GAAGATGCCTTGTTTCTCGGCCATCCTCACCAAGGTGGTGATCTTGCATTCGGGATGTTGCTGGCGGAATACCAGCAGTGCCTGCTCGGTCTCGCTGCTGATTCTCCTGCGGCAGCCCTTGTCCGAACGGTCCTTGGGATACAGGTCCTCGATGTTCCTGTTCCTGCGGTAGGCATTCAGCCAGTTGTAAATCGTCGGCATGCTCACCGTCTTCTTGCCGGAGAACGGTATGTCGTGCTCCCTCTCGCAAATCTGGTTCGCCAGGCGTGTGATGTCCCCATGCTTCAACCGATCGTCGAGCAGAGGGAAGATGAGTCCGAAGCGGAACAGTGCTACCTGTTCCTTTTTGCTTGCATCCATGGGTTGGTACCTCCTGAAAGTTTGGTACCACCAGCCTAGGGGATACCCCTTGGGACATATAGATACAAACGTTGGTGGGCAGGCCGCTGCAAATGGATTCCCATCAATGAGGGAGGCCTTTCTTGCACGATGATTACCGATGGTGGGGAGCTTATGCATCCCCTGAGCCGGGCCCTGAGCATGTGAAATACCTTCCCATGGTCGGGGAAGTCTGTATCCACCCTGCTCCTGTGGGAATAACTTCTCCACCATGTCCTCTGCAGGTAGCCGGACACCCCAGGGACCGTGTTGAAATGGCCTTTCTGGAGCTTGTAACCCAACAGGAGGCAGATGGTCTCGAGACTGAACAGCTTGAATGCATGGACCCAGCTGGGCAAAAGGGTGAAAGTCTTCCCGCAGCAAGGGCAAACCTTCCTGTGGAGCCATACCTGCATGCTGCTCAGGGACTGGTCTATGAAATAGCGTTTCCTCCACCCATGACCATGGAGCAGGTGATTACAGAAGATGCAATGGAAGATGCCCAGCATCTTGGATTCTGGGTGTTCCTTGCCGTCAACCACTTGCAATTGAGCCAGTTCAATGGCAATCTCTAAGAGCATTATTGCAACTTGGAGGGGGTCCTACTTTCCACGGGAGGCCCTCTCCTTTTCCTTTATAGGAGAATGTGCAAGTAATGTACCATGCTTATGCAGTCCTTGCTAAAGCAATTTGCAATTTTCTGCTTTCTTCCTGATTAGATAATTTGCCACCTAACAGGAGCTCGATTTGGAGACACTTTTTCAGTGACTGCAACCATACTGGTTTACAACTCCATCCAGACTTATAGTCCATCTCTATTCCCTTCCTGTCAATATGAGGCTCCATAATTCTCATGCTGCGTCCTGCATGTTGCTTCATGTGCATGAACCGCTCCTCTGTAAAGAAGTATTGATCTTCCCCCTAGGAGATAACAACAGGGTATGTGCCTTTGGGATTCCTGAGCCGGAATTCAACGGGTGACATGAATCCCAGGCTCTCCTTGGGGCGTGTTGTGTTGTAGTATTCGATGAACTCGACGACCGCTGCGATCACATCCTTCTTGGGCACCTTATGGTTCTTTACGTTGCTTTTCCCGAATCGGCAGTAGAGGCATTCGGTCTTGATTATGCTGTTAAGCGATTCCATCGCCGCATTATCATAGCACACCTCTCCCAGGCTTATGCGTATGCCGAGCTTCTCCAGGAGATCCCTGTATGCATACGACAGATATGTGGAGCCGAGGTCGCTGTGCAGAATGGCGCCTTGGGTATCATCGATCTTCCCGGCCAGGATGTCGACAGTATCCGTGCAGAGCTTGGAATCAACCATCTCCGAGATTGCGTATGCAGGAATCTCCCCGTTGAACAGATCCTCGATGGAGTTCAGGTACATCATCTGCTCAAGACACGGCAGGTAGGTGATGTCCTCAACCAGCCGTTTGAAAGGCTCAAGGGAGAAGAACTTGCGCTGAATGAGGTCAGGAGGAAGAGATTCCTTCATTTGTTTCCTCCTGAGGTATATCTCAGCAGTATATTTCTTCGGCCGGACCGTGGACTGCAGACCTTTCTCCCTCATGATTCTATGGACTCTTCTCTGGCTTGTCTTAATTCCGGATTCGGTCTGAAGCAGGGGGGCCATCTTGCGGTATCCGACACTGAAATGATACCGCTGCTGGATTTCATCGTAAGCGTAATCTCGTCGGTCCTATGAAATGGTAACCACCTTCTGCACAATGATGGGCAGGAGGAAGCGATGAACGACAGACGCAACCAATACTGCAAGATCAATGTTTCCGGGAGGAACCCTTCCCCAAAGGAAGCACAGGACTATGTATACAACGTCCAGGGATATCCCAGGGAGAAGACCGAGGAAGGGTTCTTCGAGGTGAAGAGCTCCTCGTATTCCGAGCGCCCAGCACCGACCTTCACCCAGGAACCACTGGGCCCGGCCAAGAAGGGCGGGATCACGATCACCTTTGCCAACAAGGTATCGGTGACCATGCATGCCGGGTTCTCGGGCAGGGACCTATGGACCTGCCTCTCCATCCTGGAGGCCAGCCATGTTGTTTGACACCAAAGGCTACAGGCTGTACCTGAGGCCTGGTCATGTCGATTTCCGTAAGGGGTCCCATGCATTAGCCCTGCTGGTGGAGCAGGAAATGGAGCTCTCCCCCTTCGACAAGTGCATGTTCCTCTTCTGCTCAAGACACCGTGACAAGATCAAGATCCTGCTGTGGGAGGACAATGGTTTCTGGCTGTTGCAGAAGAACCTCCAGAAGGGCAGGTTCCCCTGGCCCAGGAGCATGGAGAGGGCAAGGGCCATCTCCAATGACCAGCTCATCATGCTGCTCTCGGGCATCGACTGCTGGAACCTTTTGCCGGTGCTCAGGTACGAGTCCATGGGGTGATAAATATCACCTAAATTCTTTCAATGCATTGCATTAAATACTCTTTTCTGATATAATTCCCATATAATTAAACGGTATGGGAGACATACAGATGAGCGAGCGTGAACAGGAACTTGAGAGACGGGTGCAGATGCTGGAGAACCAGCTATCAGAGACGCAGGACCAGCTCTCCCATGTCCGTATGCAACTGGCCGAAGGCCAGGATGCCTACTCACAGCTCAGGAGCCAGCACGACCAGTTGCTCGAGCGCATCGCCCTGCTCACCGCCCGCAAGTTCTGCCCCTCATCCGAGACTTCCGGCCAGCTCAATCTTTTCGACGAGGCCGAGGTGGGGGTTCCCACAGCAGAGGAGATCGAGGAAGAGAGACAGCAGGAGAAAGCGGATACCGGCAACAAGAAAAAGCGCAGGCACACCATTCTCAGCGTCCCTGCAAACACCCCAACCATTGTCCGCTTCCATGCACTCTCCGATGAAAACAAGGATTGCAGGCGCTGTGGCACCACCCTCGAGGTGACCGGCACCAAGACCATCAACCGGCTGGTGAGGATCCCCGCCACCATGGTGGTGGTCCAGGATGTGTATGAGCAGGCTGCCTGCCCCAGTTGCGAGGCTGACACCGGAAGCGGCGAGACCAACCTGGTCACCGAGCCCTCCACTGCATTGCTCCCATCCTCGATGGCGGACAGCTCGCTGGTAGCCTCGGTGGTGAGCCGCAAGTTCTGCGACCACCTTCCCCTCTACCGGCAATCGGAAATGTTCACTCGCGAGGGTTTGCCGCTTTCGAGGCAGACACTCTCCTCCTGGGTGGTCGAGGCCGGAAAGGCATTGGAGCCGTTGGGAAGGAGCCTGGGCAAAGCAGTGCTTTCCAGCCCGATGGTGGGGATGGATGAGACCAGGGTTCAGGTGCTTCATGAACCGGGGCGGAAGGCAACCGACAAGTCCTGCATGGTGGTGCAGGTCGGGACTTCCAAGACACGCAAGGCAATCCTGTTCACCTATCGCACGGGCAACAGCGGCAAGGAACTTTCCCCCTTGATCGAAGGCTACCGGGGCATCCTGCAAACGGATGGCCTGCAGCAATACATTCCCATAGGAAAGGGCACCGGGATCACCCATCTGTTGTGTTGGGCCCATGCCCGCCGTCGCTTCGCAGAGATTGTGAAGGCGAACCCCAAGGCGCAAAAGGCGAAAAAAGCCGTCACCCTGATAGGGAACCTTTACCATGCCGACAACCAGGTCAGGGAGCGATGGCTTGCAGGCGAGCTGGATGATGAAGCGTTCGTCGAGCAGCGCGCCACAGCAGCCAGGGAACCCCTGGCCGAACTGAGGGAGTTCCTTGACAGGAATGCAGGCATCCCGCCGAAAACCGAGCTCGGCAAGGCCTTTGAATATACCACCAGCCATTGGGATGGACTGGTCCGTTATTGCAACCATGCGCTTGCCCGTCTCGACAACAACGAGGTCGAGGCAAAGATCAGGCCATTCTCGATTGGAAGGAGCAACTGGCTGTTTGCCAACACCGTGAATGGTGCAAAGGCTTCCGCTCTGCTGTTCAGCCTGGTGGAAAGTGCAAAGGCAAACAACATCAATCCTGAGGATTATCTGTACCTGGTGATGGAAAAGGCCCCGGGATGCACTTCTGAAGAAGACTGGGAAGGCTTGCTTCCCTGGAACATCCCCATGGAAGAGGCAAGGCCTCTCAGGGAGTTCCTGCTCAGCGCCAAGCCTGACCCAAACAGGACTGAACCCTACATGCTGAGAGGAAAGTCCATCTAGTCCAAGTTGATCATCCAATTATTACCGTCGCCTCCTGTTTACTTATATGATAAGGCAGCAGGGGGTCAGTTCATATTGGCAACGAGACGACGCTTACATTTCATCTACAGCCTCAGCTATAACCTTGTCTTTCAGTGCCCGCGTCGATTTATGACTGCCGTAGTATTTGTAGAACCCACAACGGGAGACACCTGCGACTGCACAGAGCCTCCTCACATTCATTCGTCCTCCTTGCTCAATGCACAGCCCGATTGCGGTGAAGAGCTCTTTTTTTTTACCGGCCCGCCTCGCTGCTTGAGGATCTCATTTAGTTTCTCCAGGAACATGACCCTGTCTTTCAGATACTCGTTCTCCTTGGCCAGTGCCTTGCACTGCCTCACCAGATGTTCGTCAGCCTTCTCTTTGGTCATCTGGACCTCCCATACAGTATCCGGTGGAGATGATTCCTTCTCCAAACTGGCTTTCTGCTGGGAATAGTATAATGCCAAAAGCTCTTCTTTGCTCCTATACCAGGATTGAACGCTTGCAAGATTCTTGTTAAATTCCACGGAAGCACGGTGGATGCTCATTCCTCCATCTATGGCCATGATGCATTGTATCTTGTCCTGTAGGGGAATCTTGGATCCTCTCCTTCGAACCTGTTTGACCGGCCTGTCTGGGTTGCAGGACAACGCATAAGCGGCTCTCAGCTCGTCCTTTTTCCTCGCCCAACGATAGCAAACATCATCATCGTGAATGCCCATGCTTCTGGCTGCACTGGCAACCGTTCCCATTTTCTCGAGTGCATCGAGAAACTTAATTTTCTCTTCAAGCGTGTATCTTTTGTAGTCCATAGGACCTCCCTCTGTCTCCAGAAGCGGCCTATCCACAAATGTGTAAACTAAATCGTACTCAGACCATTGATCAAAAAGTGTCTATCAAAGCTTGCGCAGATCACACGCTTAGATGGAGGCAAAAATGCTTAAAGAAATTAATGCAAGTACAATCATTGAAGAGAGTCTTGCTTTCAGTTTTGGTCTTGAAAAATATAAAAAAATAATGCTCATGGTACAAAAGGTGGATGTTTCGCAGGACAGAGAGTTCCAGAAGGTATTTAATGGATTTTATCGTGTACGCCGGGGTAGAGATTGGAGAACAGATTTCTTCTCATTATTTCAGGAAAAGAAAAACATAGCTCCCTCATTTGAAGAAATCATAACAGCACTTTATAAAATGACAGGGAATGTTGAAGCATCCTTCTCTAGTAAAATGATAGCTACTTTGAATGACGGAATGCCTATCTGGGACCAATATATTTTAGAAAATCTTGGTTTGAAGTTAAATGGACACAAACAAGAGAAGCTAATGAATGCAATTGCGATGTATAAGGATATCTGTGATTGGTACACCAGTTATCTTCAAACGGAGAACGCAAAAGAGTGTATATCCAAATTCGATGAATCTCTGCCAAAATTCTCTTGGTTGTCTGAGGTGAAGAAGATTGATTGTTTTCTGTGGAGTATGAGGTAGATATTTTCGGTACCGGTAGAACTGTCACATTTTCCACATCTCTTCGGAGATGTTTTTCTTAAGTTGTTCTATATCAATATTGATAACAATATAATTACTTACCTGTTTCACCTGTTTGACACTCCATCAGGCAGGGGAGGCTGCTTCATGACCCTCTTTCTTCAGCCCACTAATACTATCGGCACCAGAAAGAACTGCCAGACTTACCGGATATTCAAATAGTCCAAGACCTCTCTCAGGTTTTCCCTCTTCACATCATCCTTCTCAGTCAACATCCCTTCCTTGGTCTCTTGATGTTTTGAAAAGAACGCAACCATCTTGATGATGTTCCTATCAATGAAAGACATCCTATTGAACACATAACGACCACCAACAGGGAACACCTTAACCGAATTCAGAATATTGGAAGGAAAACTATCTTCCACTACCTTCCTGATAACCTCCCTGTTGCTCGCTCCGCTTGTAAGGATGACGAGCACCTTCTTGTCCTTGATCGAAGGCCAGTTTTCAGCTGCATACTCCCTAATTGAAACAAAGCCAGCATGAATACTTCCTGCCAGTATAATCACATCAAAACCATCCAGATGCTTTGGACACGCTGTTAGGGGGTACAGGTCAAAGCCCGTATCCTCAGCCAGCCATTGTGCATATTGCTTCGTCGATCCGTATTTTGATTTATAGATTACGATTCCCTTCATCCATTATTCTCTCTATGCATATAAATACCAAGACTCCTTACCAACCCCTGTCAATGATGCATCCTAAACAGTCGCAACAACTCCTGTCAATCAAGAACATCATACCGCCAGCAACTCACCTCCCCAACCCTTCATCCAAGACATTCATACCTGAAGGATGAGCCACCAAGGCCCATCCTCCAAAGGTGAGTGACCTTATTGTTTCTCTTCTATCGGTTCTTTCTGTTCAAGACTCCATATTGCTCGGTTCTTGCCGAAAACCAGACACGTTGCCACACCAATGACACCCATCACTGCAAAAAGAAATGCCGCTCCTGAACCCTTGCCCGAACCAAACAGGAAAATTAAAAGGTCATTCGTAGCATGTTCTGATACAAAAGGCTCGAATACCTGGTCGACCAGAAATCCCCCCAGCAAATACCCTACTGGTATGGTGCAGAATTGCAACGTATTCCTTGTAGCATACACACGGCCTTGCATCTCAATAGGAATATGGAGCCTCAGGATGGCACCCAGGTTCGTTCCCATAAGAGGAATGGCAATCCATCCGAATATTGCACCTATACACCACACAGGAATTGATTTCCCGAAAGCAAGCATGAAATTCTCTCCACTCATCGAGAACAACAGCGACCAATAGATGACTTTCACCCTGCTTTTGGGTGCCTTGATAGCAGAAGCTACTATACTCCCCACCAGTGTTGCAAAACCGGTAACCATGGTAACCCAACCAAGTGCCGTTGCACCGCCTCCTGCTCGTGAGAGCAACATGGCTGGCAGTGCTGCATTGTAGGCAGAAGCGGTCAGGTTGATGGCAGAGAGGAAAAGTATCAGGTTCAGGATACCGCGATTCTGTTTGAGATAGCGAATTCCTTCCCCTGTGGCCCTCAGAACCGATTCCTTCTCAGCCTTGGACGCAGCATCCTGCTGCGGGATCCTGATGAAGGACCAGAGGATGATGAAGGCGAAGAGAAACGTTGAGACATCCACAAGAATAATCGCCTGCATGCCTGCAAAGGCATAGAGAGCAGTGGCGATTATTGGTGTGAGCATGGTATTCAGTGCATTGGAAAAGGATTTCAGACCACTGACTTTCTGATAGAACCTACGGGGGGTTATCAGGCTCACAGCAACTTCCGAAGCCGGTTGTTGCACCGTGTTCATAATCCCATTTATCACATTCAGACCATAGAGATGCCAGATTTGCAGTTGGTTTGTCTGCAGCAGTACAAACACAACAATCGTGCTGATTGCCGCCAGGCTATCACAAACGAGCATGGTCCGTTTCTTGTTCCAGGTATCGCTGAGCGCCCCTGCGAACATACTGAGAAGAATATAAGGTGCATACGAGCACACAGACAGCATCGCTGTTGATAACGCAGAACCGCTTTTCTCGTACAGATAGAGAACCAGTGCAAAACTGGTCATCGAGCTCCCGAGTTGAGAGCATGACTGGGTAATCCAGAGCATGAGAAATGCCTGTAGATCCCGGTGAATGAGTAATTTTATGTTCATACTGACTTTGCTTCCTTACTTGTTGAATTTGGCAGGAAAATGCAAAGTCCTTTGGACGAGAGAGGTTACGACTCCATGCAGCTTCGTCCTTGTCAGACCTTGCATGGAGATGAAGCAATGCAGAGCATATCGTATCCTCCTTTTGAAAGGAGTATAGCAAAGAGGGAAATGTATGTCATCAGGATTATTTGCGCTAGGAAGAACTGTCACAAGATCCACCGCATCTCTTCGGAGATGTTTTTCTTTTCCCATCATATATCAATATTAATAACATTAACAAAATACCTCATGTTCCACACACCATACTTGCCGTTGTTTCCTCTGGAAACACAATATTTATAGATTTCCTCTTTTCTCTGAAGCAAAATCCCACCTGCCTGCTCTTTCTCTATAGAAAGGAGGATCAACACAATGGCGACCGTCATCAGAAGTCTCGGAATCAACGGAATAGAAGGGTATCCACTTGCAGTGGAGGTAGCGATCATAGCAGGCCTGCAGGCAACCACCATCGTCGGTCTTGGTGATGCTGCAGTGAAGGAAGCAAAGGACAGGATGGAAGCATGCACAGAAGAACTCTCCTATGCCTACCCATCAAAGAAGGTCGTGGTAAACCTCAGCCCCAGTGACATCCCCAAGAGGGGAGCCTATCTTGATCTTCCCATGCTCCTTGGTCTCCTGGTTGAATCAAAACAGGTCAGGCCAAGGATCGAGGACTGGCAGGAAATAGCCTGTGTTGGGGGAATCAGCACCACAGGGGCCCTTGTCGGCTTCAATGGCGTGCTGCCCATGGCAATCCAGGCACACCGCATGGGATGGAAGAAACTCATCGTACCAAAGGACTGTGCCAATGAGGCCTCCCTGGTCAAGGACCTGGACATCATCGCCTGTGGTACCATCACAGAAGTAATCCAATACCTGGAAGGCCGGTTGCATCTCTCTCCCCATAAAACAGACCAGGACCCCATCTTTCAGGAAAAAGCCAGCAATGACGGTGATTTCATCGACGTCGTCGGACATGACGACATCCTTCCTTACCTTGCAGCGGCCGTAGCAGGGAACCATAACCTTCTCTTGGTAGGGATTCCAGGAAGTGGGAAGAGCATGATGTCAAAGTTGCTCCCCACCATCCTCCCCCCCATGAATGAACAGGAAATACTGGAAGTCTCCTCCATTTACAGCATAGCAGGGGAGCTTGACGGCCATGAGCTCAAGAGTAACAGACCCTTCAGGGCTCCCCACTACAACATGTCCTCCCATGCCCTCATCGGGGGAGGACCACAGGCAAAACCCGGGGAAGTGACCCTTGCCCATCGGGGCATCCTCTTTCTTGACGAACTACCCGAATTTGGACGCAAAACCCTTGAATCCCTCCGTCTCCCCCTTGAGGACAAGCGTGTCACCATAAGCCGGGTCAACCAAACCAACCGTTACCCCTCAGACTTCATGCTCGTTGCAGCCATGAACCCCTGTCCCTGTGGCTATGCAGGCACCTCGCGCTGTGAATGCACCCCCTATGCCATCAGGACCTACCGCCAACGCATATCAGGCCCCATCCTCGACCGCATCGACATGCAGAAATACGTCGGCCGGGTGGAGTTCAAGGACGGCCATCTCATGAAAGGCAACACCAGCTCCAAGGACCTCAGGGACTCGGTGATGGAGGCGCGTGAGCGCCAGAGACATCGCTTTCGGGAAGGAGGGGAGCCTATTACCACCAACTCCCAGATGAGCAGCTCCCAGCTTCGAAGGTACTGCACCCTCGACGATAAATGTGCCGCTCTCCTTCAGAAAACCTATGAGAAGGACCAACTCTCGGTCCGTGCCCGCTACAAGACCCTCAAGCTTGCAAGGACCTTTGCCGACATACAGGGAAGTGCCACCATTGAGAGAGCCCATCTCATACACGCACTCTTTTCCCGTGACCTCGAAAAGGAGATGAACCATCATGCATGACCAAACAATCTACTGGATCTGGCTCAATGAAATGCGGGGGATCACCCTCAAGGATAAACGGAGACTCCTTTCAGTTCTCTCCACTCCTGAGAACATCTTCCACGAGTCCACCACTACCATTGCCGACATACTGGAAACAAAGAAACAAAGGAATGGTTCCGTCGCTGAAAGCAGGAGAGAACCCTATGGGGCCGTCTGGAATACACGCAGCCTTGCCGATGCTGAGACCATCCTTGCCAACAATGAACAACACTCCATCCATCTCCTCTCCCCTGATCACCCGCACTACCATTCAATCTATACAAATGATACCAAGGCACCCCTGGTGCTTTACTACAAAGGGAGGCTCTCCCCACCTGAAATACCCATCACTGGTGTCATCGGGTCTCGCGCAAGCACAACCTACGGAAACCTGGTGACCAAGGCCGCAGTAGCAACCTTGGCTGAAAAGGGGACCATCGTTGCCTCAGGGCTCTCATTCGGCATTGATGCCCTTGCCCATCAGACCACACTCGAATACAACGGTATCACCTACGCCTTTATCCCTTGCGGCCTGCACAAAGCCCAGCCGGCATCACACAGTGAACTCATGGAACAGATTGCAGATACCGGGGCAGTCATCACCCCCTACGCCTATGGCAAGGAAGCCTTGCCCTTCCGCTTCATAGGGAGGAATGCCGTACTCGCCACCTGGTGTGACACCCTCCTGGTAGTGGAAGCAAGGACGCGGAGTGGCAGCATGCATACTGCCCGAAGTGCCCTGAAAAAGGGAAAACAGGTACTGGCCGTCCCCAACACCCTGCTTGAACCAAGGAGCTCAGGCACAAACCTCCTTCTCACTGAAGGAGCCAAGGCCTACTATGACGACCAACTGCAATTCGGTGGCTGCTACAACAGCATACCCACCTCCCATCACGATGAGGAGGACGTCATCCTGGCCCTGAACGGCAACCCCCTCACCACCAGCGAGATTGTGGACATGATCCCTGATCTGAGCCTCTCTGTCATGGAGTGCCTTACAGAAATGGAACTCTCCGGCAGGATTATATTTCGCCCTGATGGCAGGTGGCACCTGATAGGAGGCCTTTGAGCATATGCCAAGGAGGAAGAGGAACGACACACCAGGGACCATCCATCACGTCATCCAACGAGGCAACAACAGGAACTACATCTATGAGAACACCCGCGACAAGAAGGAGTTTCTCAGTCTCCTCTCCACCGCCCTGACCACCCACGATGCACTCCTGCTCCAGTACGCCCTCATGGACAACCACTACCACCTTCTCATCAAGGTTGGCAGTGTTCCCCTCTCCTCCATAATCTGGTTTCTCAACCGTAATTACAGTCTCTACTACAATAGTCGGTACAACCGCACCGGCACCATCTATGGAGACCGTTACAAGAGCTATCTTGTAACGGAAACCCATAAACTCTTCAGTATCATCCGCTACATAGTCCAGAACCCCGTCAAGGCCGGCCTTGCTGCCACCCCCTCTGCATACCGATGGAGTGGTCATACAGAAGTGTGCACTGGAAACATCTATATAATCGCCAGAACAACCTTGCTCTCCCTCTTCTCCCCAGACCCCTCCCTTGCACTGCAGCGTTATATCCAGTGCACCGAACATGAAAAATGGACCCCACAGGTTGGCTTTGCCACCATCATCGACAAGCGGGAGGAGACCAGGGAACGACTCTCCTGTCTTCTCGACCAGATACTCTCAGAGCGGAACATTGAGCACCTACGTGCCATGGTTGTCTCAGGGGCAAAGTCCCCGCTCTCCAGGGAACTCAGGACCCAGTTTGTCCATGCTGCAGTAACCGACGGCCATGCCCTCAGGGACATCGCCAGCTTTCTTCATGTCAGCCATGAGACCGTAAGGAGGATCAGCAAGCAGGAGGGAAGGTGACCTTATTGGTATCTCTCAAACTAGTGTGCATCGTTTCTCCCACTGCGTGACTGCATGGAACACCACCTCCTCGAGGCCAGTAGCATCAATTCTCTTGATACTGGTCAGAAACTGATTTGCATCCTTGCTTCTCGTTTCGACCACGAGCGAATCCCCATGGTGGCACTGCCTTTTCCACTCGACATCGATGAAAGAAGTATAGTACGTATCCATATGCTCATAGGGAAAGGAAGCCATCATCCAGTCAATATAGCTCAGGTTGTTCACATGCCTGTTGTAATCATAGTCATAGTAGTCCATGTGCACCTTGTCCCTGCTCACAACCCCTTTGGAGAAATCCTCTTGTCGAGGGAACTTCGGAAAAGCAGGATTGAACCACCTCTCGTTTGTAGGCGGATAGCGCAACCTTCTTTCAAGGTATGATGGCTTTTCGGGTCTTCCCTGTTCCATACTCAGGACAATCCAATGGTTGTATGCCTCGAACAGAGGCCCTCCACCCACCTCCTTCGCCGTAACAGCACGGGGAAAGAAGAGCCTATGCCCTTCTTGACACCAGGTCTCAGCCTCGAATCCAGTCCTCCATGCAGCAAGGTTGTGTATGTACATCCTAGTCCTGAAGATCATCCATGCGCGATGCTCTTTGTCCAACAGTGCCCTGTGCCCACAGCCAAACATGTCGGCATGTATTGCAGACATTTCCTGGTTGATCGCAAAGTACTTCACTGGCTTTACACGGTAGAACGTATCACAATCGACAACCCGTATCCGGTCGCTCCCATACCCTACATTATTGACATCAATATCCATATGCTTACCTTCCAATTCACAGAGCCAGCTTTGAAACAAGCATTTCAAGACTCGTATGAACTTCTGACAATGCTTTTTCCGACTCAATAATCCTCGCCATGTATCCTCTCTCAAGCTCCTCGACAATGACCCGTTGCTGTTCCAACGGAGGAAGACTGATCTTGAAACTTCGTATACGGTCGAAGGGAATGCTTCTTCTGTCCACTTGTCTCTCCTCACTGGAGAAACCTACCCTGCAATCGGGGCTGTGCAGGTACCAGTAGTACAGAAATGAAGGAAGGGCCTTTGTCTTATCAACCCTGATCAGGGCTACCCCTGGCTCCAGATAGTAGAAATCATCGCAATCTATCACAGCTGCATGGCCCGGAGAACCGACAACGGTGAACAGAATATCTCCTGTATGAAGAAGTGCGCAGCTGATCTCATGCAGAACCGTATCATCAAGACGTTTGGCATTTGACAGATCGAGACGACCGTGCTTTACATTGCATCCCCTCAAGGCAACACACGTTCCCGAATCAGCATACCTCACAAACTTGTTATACTGGCAAGGGGGAGTCTTCGAGACTTCCGCAACAGCAGAAACAGGGAAGCGAGGCGCATCATGAATGGACGCCATGAGTTCCTCCAAACGTATTGCCAAGCGCTTTCTCAACAGGGAGATCCTCTTATGCAACAAGCGTTCGGACGATTCGAGGGAACGTATTGTATCACTTACCTGCTTCTGTATTCCGGTAGAGGGAACCCTGATCATGGCATCCACGGTATCGGAACATCTCAGTACTCCCTTGTGGTCGATTCTCTTGAGCCATACCCCGCGGGCCCAGCATCCGAATGCATGTAGCAGGTACTGCTCTTGTACCCCTTCCTGTGGGACAAGACACAACAGGTTTCCGTCTACAGCCGACCTCTTTGCCAGGATCCCTCTCCTGCCCGATTTGATACTTGTGGCATGTTTGGGAATAAGCACCGTATCCCTATCAAACATCCTTGCAGTGGTTACCTCCGGTGAGATCCTGAGCACAGACGAATTGACGAGGAGGCAATCACTGGATTTGCATGCAAGATCTGATGTCCTCACATACCCAATCCCTTCAGGGGTATCTGTGAATGCATAGGACCTTATGTTCTTGCCCCCTTTGATGGTAGCCAAATTACCAACAGGCAGGAAAGGCGCATGATCAAGCTCTTTTCCCAGCGAAGCAAGCGCGGTAGGGGAGACAGCCACCGATGCAAGCTCATTCCCTGTCTTTTCAATGGCCTTTTCAAGCGACGTTCCTGATTCTTCTTCACAAGGGATGCTTCTCCCCACATAGTGAAAAGGCCTAAGATCACACCCGTTTTCCATGACCTCTTTCCTGTCTACAAGGCAAGCATAGTGAGGTACTTCCTTTCGTTTGTTGTATATGTGGGATATCTCACTGATCAATATGAAGGAAGGCCTTTTGTCTCTGGTTTGCGAAGACGCGTCGATAAAGAGAATGGTGTCCTCCCTTCTTCCCTTTCGTAGGACAAGCATATACCGATGCATGGTAGTCGAATGAAGGCCATAGGCCGGAATTCTGATGACAGCATCGACAAGGTTGTTCTCCAGAAGCCAGCTTCGTATCTCTCTCTCAGACCTTTCCCGGCTCAGGGCCCCCTCACAAAGGGCAAAGGCTGCAGTTCCACACGCACTGAGGCATGACACTGAGTGCATCACGTATGCCAAGTCAGTCTTTGCCTTCGGAGCCAGGACTCCTGCAGGACTGAAACGGCTGTCCTCAACAAGGGATGCATCATCATCGCCAATCCATCGCTTCCTCACAGGGAGTATGCTGGCGATTGCGTCAAACGTACGTCCGCCAAAGGATTCGTAAGACGTCAGTGAGTCGCCATAGGCCAATGAGAAACGAGTTGGGTCGAGATGGATGAGAAACATGAAGAAGCGAGCCATATTGTACTCTGATATCGTTTCGCTCTGGCCATACAAACAGCCCCCCTCGGCAAGGCGGAAGCGTGCATGGGATAAGAGCACACCTGTTCCACAGTAGGGGTCATAGAATGACTGTATGGACTTTGTTCCCCTGCTCACAAGGAGTATAAGCAAGTCAGGTACAAGCCGTGCTTCGAATATCCCGTTTCCTGTTGCCAGAGGTCTGGAATACTGGTCAAGCAGGTGCTCAAAGGTACTCGTCATATCGGAAATGGCCTCTGGACTGATACTGGAGACGGCCTTCATCAGGCTGTATAGCTTCTGCTTTCTTGTTCTGGGAACAGCACCCAGTTCAATTTCATCTTTAGCAAGATGACTTGAGAGGTTCCTGAAGACGCTCTCACTTGCGTATCCGACCGCTGATTCCTCAATATCGGAGAAAACCCATTCCAGGGTCTTCCCCAGATCCCCATCTCTTGGGGCATCCCGATACACATTACAGAAGAGACCGCTTGGAGGAATGAAGAACCCAATTGTGGAAGAGGCTTTCGCTGTAAGCGCTTCTGCCTCCTCGTCATCCATGGTTCTGTATCGCGCCTGATGCAACACCAGTTCCGGTTGATCTTCTGCGAACTGCTCCATTTCCTGGGAGAGATACCGATAGATAAGCATTGCAATGATGTATCGACGGGAGTCCCAACCAGGAAAACGTTGCTCCAGAACCTCGGCTATCTTCCATGCCCTGGTGGAAAGTATCTCCGTGTTCTCCTTCATTTCTCCTTCAGGCAATCTCATATCGCCTAGAGACCTCAGCACGTCTGACCTTCTTGGATGAGGTCATGGATAGCGGTTCATCAGCCACCGTGACCATCTCTATCCTCTTATAGGGAAGAAGAGTAGCGTTGACCTCTTTGACTATCTGCTCCATTCTCTCCTGTATCGCTTCGGCAGTCTTTCCTTCGGCAAATGCCTGGGAGGGGAAGATGATGACCCTCACATACTCACCGGCGCTTTGCTTGTCCTTGATGTACCCAATGACACACAGCTGCTCAATCTCTGAGTAGAGCTGGAACTTGTCCTCAATCTCTTCTGGGAAAATGTTCTTCCCTCCCTCGCTCACGATCACTGATTTTGCCCTCCCACTCAGGAAAAGGTAGTTCTCCTCATCCACCTGTCCAATATCCCCTGTATTGAGCCATCCATCCTGGTCAAGAACCTCAGCTGTGGCCTCGGGATGCTTGTAGTATCCTTTCATCACCTGGGGGCCACGAATGAAGATCAGGCCGTTTCCGTCCTCGTCAGGGTCGACTATCTTGCACTCGGTACCTGCAACCACCTTCCCGACAGAGGATTCCTTGAACGCATAGATGGGATTGAGATGTGTGATGGGCGAGGTCTCGGTAAGACCATACCCTTGTACGAAATCAATACCGAGTTCGTTGAATCCCCTGAACGTGGATGCAGGAAGCGGTCCACCCCCGCAAATACAGATCCTGTTGGTGTCGAGCGAGAGTCTCTTGAGCAGGAACTTGAACCAATGCTTTCCCACGTTGAGGCCAAACGTTCTCTTGAGCCACCCAGAGATGCCCATAAGGCCCCGTATGGTTCCGTATACAAGCCTGCCTTTTTGTTTCAACCCAGCCATAACAGCTCCATACATCTTGTTGAAGAGCATTGGAACGCCGAGGAACATGGTTACCTCTCCTTCCTTCAGATCCTTGAGCATCTGCGATACAACAAGTTTCTTGCCGAATACCACGGATGCCCCAACACCCATTGCTTCAAGAAATACCGCAAGGAGCGTATAGGCATGGTGTATGGGCAGAATTGCATAGAAAACGTCTGTCTCGAAAATATTCATGTTTGCCTGCGAGAGGAAGATGTCTGAGACAAGATTCCTATGGGTCAACATGACTCCCTTCGGAGTCCCGGTTGTCCCGGAGGTAAAGAGAATCTGTGCAATATCATCCTCACTGCATGGTTCAGGCTCGACATATTCGGCGCTCTTGTGCATGATCCATTCAGCTGGACCGTTCTCCTCAAGGCTTGCAACGGTCTTCATGGGAAGATCAGAAGCAACGTTCTTCAGTCTCTTGCTGTCGATAATCATCGCGACAGAATCGGAGAACTTTGCGAGTCGTATAAAGTCTTCGTCGCTTAATGCATTGTCCAAAGGCACGACAGTGGCTCCTGCGAATATGACGGCAAAATAGCCAAATCCCCATGCCACACTGTTCTTTCCACTGACAATGACCTTGTCCCCCTTCCTGATGCCGGAACCGAGGAGCCAAGAGGCAATCTCTTTCACAATGCGAAGGGCTTCACTATAGGTATAGGAAACAGGTTTTGGAGCGAACTCTTTCCAACAGACCCGACTGCCAAAGCGTTCGACGGTTATCTCAAAAAGTTCCTTGAGGGTAGGCCAGGTTGCATGGTACATCGTGCCCTTATAGGGATACAACTTTTCCCATGGTGTGAAGGAATCTTTTGTTCTCATGGTTGATCCTCCTGTAGATGAACACGCCCCCCTTTGCAACGAAGGACGATGATGACAATCATATGTCCATAAATTCTTTACACGTGTCTATAATGTTTCGTATTACACTCAACCTGTCAACGACCTCCATTTGAACTAACACTTGTAATTACAGTTTAGCTTCAAGTGTAATAATAGAGGCATGGTTACATCAGGTATTCGAGGAAGAGAAACGCAATGACAGCAATACCCAGAGGGAGCAAGATTAGGCAAGGTACTGGATACGATGCGTGATTATCACCAGGTAGCCTCTACCGATACGCATGCCCTGTCAGGTTTTCGCAGAGCTTTTTTGTCTCTTTATCTGCATGTTCCCTCAAGCCACCGCAGTGCAGCCGGTCCAACTCGTCTCTGACCATCTTGAAGGTCTTGGGAGTAACTGGGTAACGCAGCGATACAATGGTAGCAACTATCATGCAGACCAGCGGAGCTATGCAGAAGATCAACCTGATGCCTGTTATGGTTGACCCTGTCTGTTGTGGCAAGGCAGCATTGAAACCGATGAGGGAGAGTAGGGTACCAAACAGCCAGAGCACGAAAGCCTGTGTGAGTTTTCGTATCAGGGTAAACATCCCTGCAACCGCACCTGAACGAGCTTCTCCATTAAGCAGTTCATCCACATCAGATGACTCAGGGAGCATAGCCCACGGCATTGCTATGATGGCAGAGAAGCCAACTCCCATAATGCAGGAGAGGATGATCAGGAATAAGCGTGTCACATCGGAAGGTATGAACAGGAAACTGCACATTGCTATACTGAGAATGATTGCCCCGATAGTGTAACTCTTTCCCTTCCCGATTTTATTCGCAAGATACAGATACAGTGGGAGGAACAGTATTTGGGACAGTAACATTGAACCCAGGCAAAAGATGTATATCTCTGGTCTCCCAAAATAGTAGGTGACGAAGTAGATGAATGCCGCGCTCATGATGTCCATTGCGGTGTAGGCAAGCAAATACATGGTAATGTGAATCTTGTAGGTTCGGTTCTTCATCAGCGAAGAAAGGTTCTTGAACGAATCCTTCACCGAATGATACTGACTCTCCGTTTTTTCTTCCAATTCCCAGGTTCCCTTGAAGACCAGTATCCAGGGAAGGGCATAGAAAATACCAAAATATAGACCTACCAGGAAGAACCCTTTTGCCTGATCATGCTTATAGAGGTTGTTTACGATGAACCCTGGAACGGTCCCTGCAATGAGGGCAGAGAACTGAGAGAAAAGCATTTTTGCGCCCGAAAGCCTCGTGCGTGTCCTGTAGTCTGTACTAATCTCGGTGACCAAGGCATTGTAGGGAACCATTACCGACGTAAAGACCGTACAGAAGAAGAGGTACGCGAAGAAGTAATACGCTGCAGTCAAGAAGGTATGATCAAATCTTACAGAAATCCACAACAAGAAAAAGCTCAAGCCAACGGGAACAATACCAATAAGAAAGAAAACCCTTCTCCGTCCGAATCGGCTTCGAGTCCTGTCACTGATACATCCAAATAGCGGATCACTGATGGCATCCCACGCCTTGCCTGCAAATACAATGAACCCTGCCATGGCAGGGGAGAGTCCCACTACATTGGAAAGGAAGAAGATAAACAGGGTACTGATGATGAGAAATGAACCACCGCCATAGATATCACCACTCCCATAGGCCAACAGGGTCTTGGTTGTCACCTTTCTCTCTTGCATGATAGGCTCTCCTTATTTACTTACATACTGAAAATAATAGGCGCTTCCTATACAGTTGTAAAGAAAATAATGGCCGCTGGTTGCTTTCATGCCAGTTCTAGGTTAGTTTTCAGATGGAAAGTAAATGACGCATCACTGTCCTAGGGAGGGGTATTTGCAATGCTGGAAATACGGAAGACAACGCTTGGGTTCTCTCTTTATCTGCACAATACCTGCCTCCTGAACGATACTGCAGTAAAGCCTCTGCTCAAGTTGGGTACCGCTAAGGGTTCCTTCTCTTCCCCCCATGGTTCCTATCACATAAGGGAATCGGATCTTGTCTGGTATTCATTGCCCCAGCCAGTGATATATGCTGTTGATAAGCATCTACTGAATTTGGCATATCAAGGGTATGGAACACTGAGTATTGCCCTCCATGCAGAGAACACCGTGCAGTTCTCCTTTTCCCTCGAAACGGACAAACCCATCAACAGATTCCAGATAGCTTTTCCCTTGGACGAGACTGAACCCATCTATGGGTGTGGGGAACAGTACTCCTTTGTAGACCTTCGTGCTCTTGCCATTCCCATCTGGGTACAGGAACAGGGACTGGGAAGAGGCCCCAATCTCGTGAAGCTCTGTTGTGACATTGTAGCAGGAGCGGGAGGGTCTCGGTACAGCACCTACTTCTCAATGCCTGCCTTTGTGACCAGAAGCAGGGCCTTTGCTGCTACAAGTTATTCATATGCACGCTTTGACTTCAGGCAGAACGGTGTAGGTATTCTGCAGTTCTGGCAAATCCCTCAAACGCTCTCGCTGACACTTACTTCCAGTCTTGCTGAATCAGTGGGCGCCCTGAGTCAGGGCTTGGGGAGGCAAGGAAAGCTTCCTTCTTGGGTGGGAGAAGGCATAAGCCTTGGCGTCCAAGGAGGCCGTGAAGCTGTCTTGGCAAAACTTGCCGCATTCGACACCCATGCCCCCGGATCCATCACTTCCCTTTGGATACAGGACTGGGTGGGAAAAAGGATAACCAGTTTTGGCTCGCAACTGCTCTGGAACTGGGAGTACCACAAGGAATCCTATCCCGCTTTTCCCCAGTTTATCCGCGAAATGAACGAACGAGGCATACGGGTATTGGGATATATCAACCCCTACCTTGCCATGGACTGTCCCATGTACCAGGAGGCTTCAGGACATGGGTATTGCGTGAAGAATCAGGAAGGAGGGGACTATGCAATCAGGATCACAACCTTCGATGTTGCAATCATTGATTTGACCAACAGCGAAGCAAGAACGTGGATCAAATCGGTTATCAAGAAACATATGATCGGAATCGGGCTTTCTGGATGGATGGCGGACTTCGCAGAGTTCCTGCCCACTGATTGCATCCTTTCAGATGCGAGTGACCCTGAAATTACCCATAATCTCTATCCTGTACTTTGGGCGCAGGTCAACAGAGAGGCTATTGAAGAAGCAGGAAAGCGTGACGAATGTTTCTTTTTCAGCCGAAGTGGCTATCTTGGCAGTGCCTCAGTCATGGACATGAGCTGGGCGGGAGACCAGATGGTCAATTGGGATAGGGATGATGGGCTTGCCAGTGTCGTGCCTGCTGCCCTCAGCCTGGGGCTGTGTGGTATTCCCTATTGGCACTCAGACATGGGTGGCTATACCACCCTTGGTTGGGTGAAACGCAGAAGGGACCTTGCCATACGATGGGCAGAATTGGCAGTATTTGCCCCCTTCATGCGGAGCCATGAGGGGAATAAGCCAGAGCGTAATGTGCAGTACTATGAGGATGAAGCCCTTATCAAAATACTTGGATTCCTTGCTCGTTTGCACAATGCCCTGCACCCTTATCTGATAACGTTGGAAGAGGAGTACCAACAAACGGGTCTTCCTTTCATCAGGGTGATGAGTCTTGCGTATCCAGAGGTCAAGCCGATGAGAACGCAGTTTCTCTATGGCCCTGATGTGTTGGTAGCTCCTGTCTTGAAGCGAGGGGTGGCCAAGGTCAAAGTCTATATTCCTGATGATTCCTTCACGTCTGCATATGATGATAAGGCTTTTGGTAAAGGATGGCACACCGTTTCTGCCCCATTGGGCAAGCCTGTGTTCTTCGTGAAGAAAGGAAGTCTTGTTTCCAGGCACATAACAGCATTCCTTGCGTTAGAAGCTTGCATGGCTGATTCCAGTATATAGTCTTTCCTTTCACATAGGTAATGCCTGTCAAGATTATTTATGGACTTTAAACTGCTCATCCAGTATAACTATAAACGCTGCTTATGAGTTTTCTGCAACAAGGATGAGGAATGCTAGATATTGCCATTTGCGATGATGATCCCGGCCAGTTGGAACTGCTTGCTTCCTTCACAGCTGAGTATATGCAAAAGCATCATATTGGGACTTCCATCCAACAATTCCTGCATCCGGATGCACTCTTGCGAAGCTGTGAAATGCAGCGGTTCCATATATATATCCTGGACATAGTAATGCCCATGTTCAATGGGATTGAAGTAGGCAAGACCATCCGTGAGCACGATCAGTCGGCATTTATTCTCTATACCACTTCTGAACCTGGCTTTGCCCTGCAATCGTTTGAGGCCAAGCCCTTCGACTATCTTCTCAAACCGATTGAAAAACAACTATTTCATGAAACGCTGCATCTGGTAGTGGCAAAACTCGCCAAAACGGATGATGGTACCTGGGTAATTAAGACCCGTGAGGGAATGAGAGTCCTCAGGCTATCGGAAATACTGTACTGTGAATATAGAGACCATACAGTCACCTATACGCTTATGGGAGCGAAAACCCTCACAACGAAGGTCATCAAAGGGTCTTTCTCAAACCATATCGAATGCTTATTAAAAGACGAACGTTTTTTACGGCCACATGTCTCTTTTGTCGTGAATATGGATTACATTGAAGGGTTCTCCAAAACCAGGTTCACCCTACGTGGCGGATACATGGTTCCTATTACAACCAAACATTACCCTGTAGTACGGGATACCTATATGAATTATCTAGCAAAGCAGAGACATATATAATGCAGGATCTTATCAGCAACAGCCTTCGAGGCAGCGTAACTTCCATTATGAATGTCCTGCTGCTTTTCACCCTGGCCAAGTCAAAATATGGAATCAGGAGCACGCTCCTGATTGCTGTCTCGTTCTTCATAATTAACGTAGCCAGCACTTTCTGGTTCTATATGTTTGGAGACCTTACCGGCCTGTCACGCTTCAACATTGTGATGTTCATCGTCCTGGGTATCTGTCTCAAGCCTCTGTCAAAGACAGGGGTCATGCAGTGGAGCTTCAATTTTCTTACCACCGTAAACATCATGATGATGATCATCATCCTTAGCTTCCATCTGGGGAAACTATTTCCTTACCCTCAATACGCACATACACTCATCCGACTCTTCCTCTATCTGTTGACACTCTTCTTGTTTCAGCGATACCTGCTCCCGTTCTACAACGCTTTCACCAACAACTGGAGAATCTTTTCACTCTTGGTGATCTGCATATTTCTCAATCTAGGCTATTACTTCTACGTTACCACGGACATCGAAAACACTTTGCTCTCGGCCAAGTGGCCACTCTTACTTTTGGTCATGCTGTCCCTGGCTGCCTATGGTACTGTTTTCTATTCACTGAGAAGGCTCACGGCTATGCATGCCCTTGAAACCGAACATCTACAGAACCAACATGAGCGGACGCTTCTCGCTCAAGCAGCGGCTACCATGACAGAGCGCTTGCAGCTGATGGACAAGGTAGCCCATGAACAGAGCTTGGTTTCCCATGACCGCAGGCATTTCAACAACATACTCCTCGAACTTCTGCAGCAAGGAGAGATCGAAGAAGCCATCACCTGTTTGCACAGACAGAACGAGATCAAAACACATCCTGATATAATCTATTGTGAGAACAAGGCTGTAAACGCTGTAGTCAGCTATTATCTGGATATGGCTGAGCAGAAAGGCCTTCTCACGAATGTCCGTCTTGCAATACCAGCCCAATTACCCTTTGACTCCCTCGAATTGGCCCTGGTCGTGGCAAATCTATTGGAAAATGCCATCCAAGGAGTCTCACTTCTTCCCGAAGAGAGAAGAGGACTTATAAAACTGTCTTGCCACCAAGTCGGGCGGCTCTTGCTTGAAATATCCAATCCTTGCATGGAAACGGTAACCCTTGGCCCAGACGGGTTACCGTATTCAGTGCAGGAAGGGCATGGGATAGGAACCAAGAGTATCGCAGCGTTCGCTGCCAAACATGACGCAGAGCTTCTCTACCGCATTCTGGACGGGCAATTCAGCGTACGACTCCTCATTTAGATTTTGTCTTCTCTTTTTAAGTAGAAAACTACGCTTTCCAAGTATATATACTTTTTTCTCTTGCAGAGCTTGCTAAGGTACTACCCATTCAATTCTACAACGTCTCATGCATATTCTTTTGCCTTTGGCAGAGAATCAAATGAACACTGTCTGAGAAAAGGGAGTTCTATCATGGTGTCCAGAGTTAGGACTATTACTTGCACAGTGCTTTTGTTTCTTCTTTCTTGCCTCTCGGTATATGCCTCAAACAGTGCCGTACGAGTCGAGATTATACCCAGTGAGTCAGAATACGCATTTTTCCGCTATCAAACAGGGGAAGCGGAGAAATATGTTTGGGTGGATGTGGAGCTCTCCAGTCCAGTACAGATACTTGAGCACTTTGACAGTACGCAAGACCGACTTTTTATTCAGCAATCCAAAGACACACAAAACTGGAGTAGGAGTTATGCATACCGATACATCCCAGAAGAGCGAATATGGGAAATCATCCCAGATAACCCAATTGATACAAGCATACTCGATTCGATCGAATTGAAGCTGTATAACCTTTACCCAATACATACGAGCGCCACCTACTACGCCTATGTGCTCGGCACAGGGATGAAAATGAATTTTGCCCTGGATAAACAAAAAACCCTTATCGGGTATGGGGAAGTTGCCTATAGTAGAGGGCCTTCGAATTGCGATTGGGTAGACCTGATGCAAGCGGCCAATATGTCAGTTGGATTGGGATATAGATATAAACTCACTGACAAGCTGCAGGTTGCCCCGGAATTCGGGTATGGGTTGGTACTGCATCTGTTGAATGCTGATTTTGATCAGGATGGAACGAAGTCCTTTGAGACCTTCATCGACCAACAGGTCCGCCTCTCGGTGAACCTCACCTACGCACTCTCTGATACGTATTCTCTGCTCATCGCCCCCCTGGGCGTTTTGTTCTTCGAGAAAGGTAATTTTGGTACGCTCATGGGCCTTCAGGCTGGGTTTCGATACAACTTCTAGGAGATCATCATGAAACAACCCAAAACAGCACTGCTTCTTTGTCTTTTCGTGTTCATCGCAACCTTGCTCTTCTTCTCCGGTTGCAGTGACATGTTGGAGAGGTTGGGGAACATCAGCCTGACCATAGTTTTGGATACTCCTGATGTAGAAGTTTCCTCCTATAGCCTGGAGGCAGTACACACCAATACAACATCACGCTTCACTGTAAACAATATTGCACCACCTCGACATGCTCTTTCAGAACTAAAAAGTGGAGTATGGACTGTTACGGTGACTGCCTTCAGTGAAGAGGGTGATCAGTTGGGTGTCGGTACCCAACAAGTCGACCTCAAGGAAGGACAGATAGTAGAGAAAACCCTCTTGGTCGTATTCAGCCAGCCAGCCCCGGAGACATCAACCTTGGTTTTGCTTGCTCCCACGCGTTTCGACAGCGCTGATGGCCGGGTGACAGGAACCACCACCCATATGGAGTACAGACCACTCTCCTCCTCAGCGGATGAACCGTATACAGCCTGTAGTGAAGGGACAACTATGCTAGGATCAGGAACCTACCAGATCAGGTACGCCGCTGCACATGGATTACACCCCAGTGCACCCTGTACCGTTACGATACCAAACTACCAACCAATCCAGCTGACGGTCACACGTCCAACGCTGACCGTTTTGGATAGAACCTATGACGGCACAACAGCTGTAAGCGGTACTGTTACAGCCGGAACGCTTGTTGGCATTCAAGGAACGGATGATGTAAGGATAAGTGCCCAGGCAAGCTATGATTCTGCTGGGGCAGGAGCAAATAAGCCTATTACGGTAACCTATATGATAAGCGGCCCTGATGCAGGGAACTACCTCAAGCCGGTTGATGATACCTCCTTTAGGGGGAATATCACCAAGAAGCAACTCACGGTATCAGATACCACCATCACCGCCAACAAGATGTATGACGGCAATAACACCGCCCAGATCAACTCCTCCGGTACCCTCGCTGGTATAGTCACCGGCGACAGCGTCACCGTGACAGCGAGCGCAGCATACGCTGACAAAACTGTAGCGACAGATAAAACAATCACGGTCAGGTACGCACTCAGTGGTGATGATGCAGATAACTACCTCGAACCATCTGATGACTCCTCCTATAGCGGGACTATCACCAAGAAGCCGATTACAATATCAGGTACTACCATCACCGCAAACAAGGAGTATGACGGCAATAACACCGCCCAGATCGACTCTCTCGGCACCCTCTCTGATGTAGTGACAGGCGACAGTGTCAACGTGACAGCGAGCGCAGCATACGCTGACAAGAGCGTGGGAAGAGAAAAGCAGATTACTGTCGGCTATTCACTCAGTGGCTCTGATGCAGCCAACTACATCAAGCCAGTTGATAATTCTTCCTTCAGTGGAGAGATTACCAAGAAGCAGCTCACAGTTTCAACAACTGACCTAACGACAAGCAAGGTCTATGACGGTAGTATTACAGCCTCCATTTCCTCTGTAGCATTCACAGGTAAAGTTCTGAGTGAGGATGTCACGGTGAGTGGTTCAGCCTCCTATGATTCTGCTACAGCAGGGACCGGCAAGCAGATTACTGTCATCTATACGCTCAGCGGTGATGATGCAGACAACTATCTCAAGCCAGATAATCAAACAGTAACGGGTGACATACAGAAGAGACTCCTCTCGGTCTCGGGAACAACCATTACCACGGACAAGGAGTATGACGGTAATAACACCGCCCAGATCAACTTCTTCGGCACCCTTTCTGATGTAGTGACAGGCGATAGCGTAACAGTGTCAGCAACCGCAACGTATGCTGACAAAAATGTAGCTGATAACAAAACAATAACAATCAGATACGAAATCGATGGCACTGATGCCGGGAATTACCTGAAGCCTGCTGATGATATCACCTATAGGGGAAATATCACAAAGATGCAGCTCTCAGTATTAGGGACAGCTGTCACAGAGAACAAGGAGTATGACGGTAATAACACCGCCCAGATCGACTCTCTCGGCACCCTCTCAGGTGTAGTGACCGGCGATAGCGTCACCGTAGAAGCAAGCGCAGCATACGCTGACAAAAATGTAGCTGATAACAAAACGATAACGGTCAAGTACGAGCTCAGTGGAGATGATGCAGACAACTATCTTAAGCCCGCTGATGATTCCTCCTATAGGGGGACTATCATCAAGAAACAGCTCACGGTTTCACAGACAACCGTTGCCTTAGAAAAGGTGTATGACGGTTCTCGTTCTGCAACAATAAACTCATACGGCACGTTTGCAGGTGTTATTTCTGGTGATTCGGTAGCGATACAGACTACAGCCACCTACGATACGAAGGATGTAGGAACAGCGAAGCCCATTACCCTCACGTATACCTTGAGCGGAACAGACAAGGACAACTACTTCTCACCAAGTAACTCGGTTGCAACAGTAACGGGTGTAATTACACGAAAGCAACTGAACGTGTCGAATCTTGCGCTTACTTCCAACAAGGTCTATGACGGTACTACCTCTGTAGAGCCCCCCACCTTTTCACTTGTTGGGAAGGTTTCCTCCGACGATGTGACAGTGACGGCAACAGCTGCCTATGATACCCCTATAGCAGGAACAGGCAAACAGATCAGCATTACCTACTCCATCGAGGGAGATGATAAGGAGAACTACCTCAAACCAGCTGACAGGAGCACAACTCCATCCTGTGTTATTCTAAAAAAGGAGCTTACGATAAGCGCTCCTACCTTTGAAAGTGTTACAAAGACCTATGATGGTACAACTGCCGTACAGGGTACAGTCACTCCAGGTTCGCTCTCTGGTGTTCTCGAAGGGGATGTCGTTACCGTAGAAGCCAATGCACAGTACGGGTCTGCCAACGTTAGCTATTCTTATAGTGGAGGACTATTTAATCAGATCACAGTTAAATACACATTGGACGGACCCGGTGCAAGCAATTATGCCCCACCAGTCTGGGATTTAAGTTGGGGAGCCATCGAACGAAAGCAACTGAGTGTCATTAATACCCTTTTCCCTGCATCAAAGGTGTATGATGGGACTCGTACAGTACCAATCACATCAGAAGGAACACTGTCTGGAGTCATTGCAGGAGATAGTGTATCTCTCGACTCTGTCTTGGCATCCTATGACACGGAGTATGCAGGCAGTGACAAGGCTGTTGCCATTTCCTATACCATCAGTGGGACTGATGGCAACAATTACTACCTGAATAACGATACAAGCAGAAAAGCCTCTATCACTCAAGCCGTTCTGACTGCAACGGTGGGAGATTATACGCGGGCATACGGGGCTGCTGAGCCTGCCTTCTCCGTCAATGTCACCGGCTTTGTGGGCGGAGAGAGCGCTGGCACTGCCGCGTCGTATTCCCCTCCTACGGCAACAGCTGGAACAACATCTACCTCTGCTGCAGGAACCTACACGATCCGTATAACAGAAGGAAGTGCCCGCAACTACAGCTTTGATGTTGGTGATACGGGAACGCTTACCATAGAAAAGCCTGCAGGCCCTGCCATCAGTGGTACCATAGATGCATATTTCCCCAATTCACATGAAGATCAGACGATCATCAATGTAACCGGGTTCTCCCCCAACCAAACAGGAATCGAGGCACACATTGCCTACTATGGGGTTTTCAATCTCTTTTATTCAGATCTAGTAATCGACAGTCGGGGAAGGGCGGTACTCTACATGCCTACAGCTGCAACAACTGTGACAAAGATTCGGTTCAGGGTGAAAGAGACAAGCTCCTATGCACCAGGGCCTGCAACAGAGATTGCTCTCAGTCCAAGACCCCTTGCGATCGGAGACTATTATGCAGGGGGTATTGTTGCCTATATCGCAACAAGCTCCGATCTTGCCGAAGAGACAGATGGTTTAATAGCAGCAAAGAGTGATCTCTCGCCTACTGGATTTCCTTGGTCGAGTAGCACGACTACCGTAGTTGGAACATCAGAGGGTTATGGAACAGGATTATCGAACTCAAATAAGATCATGACCTCGACGGGAGCTTCATCATTCTCTTTTGCTGCATATAATGCCCGTTATTACTCAGCAGGAGGGCATAACGAGTGGTTCCTTCCTTCAAAAGATGAATTAATCAAAATTCGATCGGTATTTGCTGAAATTGGTAATTTCAAAACGTCAGGGTCCTACTGGAGTTCAACAGAAGAAGGTATGTCCTCACCATATAATGGTAGTACTGCATTTGCACTAGAATTTGATAGCAATATTGTTTCTCTTGCTACGAAAACCTGTGATTTCCTGGTCCGACCGGTACGCTACTTCTAGCATAGCAGCAGCTGTAGAAAGGACACGAAAAAGGAAATGATGATCAGTGTACTCATATATTCCCATGATCGCTGGTAAGGTTATCTTGCAATAACGACCATGATTTTCGCTCCTTATTTCAAGATAGATTTGCAAATTGAAATGAGAATGTTGCAATAAGGTGTGTTGTTTCAATATATCGTGGAGGAGAGAGAGCAATGATGAATAGGGCAGGGTAGTTTGCTTCAAAGCTGTATGGGGAATTGGCGTATCAGCCTTCCTTCCCCCCTTTCACCACCGTGGTGAAAGTTCTTGAAATAATGAAACGATGAGGACGTTTTTGCGAATTGTATTCACTTGTTGAGCTAGGGAAGCTCTGCAAGCCAAAACGGAAAAACGTATAAGATTTGCTGAGAAGACTGGTAATCTTGACAACTCCATCCCCATTACATACTATATGACTAAAATAGAGTAAATAGTCAAATAGGAATGGGAGAGCTTCATGCCTAGGGCCTTATCACAACAAGAACGAGCATCGATACAAACCAGACTAAAGGCTGAGGCAGCCCAGTGTTTACAGACATTGGGAGTAAAGAAAACCACTGTCGATGAGCTGGTGAGGCGGGTGAATATCCCCAAAGGGACCTTCTACCTGTTCTATCCCTCCAAGGAATTGTTGTTCTTTGACGTGATCATGGAACTCCATGATGAGATCCAGGGCTCCCTGATAACCACACTACAGAGTACAGCGCAACCCTTAGGTGTGGAGACCCTCACTGCCATTCTTTTTGATCTGTTCAAGCATATAGAGGGTTCCTTTCTTGCAACCCTGATCCAGAGACAGGATTTGGAATTGTTGATCCGTAAGCTGCCCCCCGAGGTAATTACCCAACATGCACAGACCGATGATCTGATCATGGACCGATTTCTATCGTTTCTCCCCGTACAGCTTGATGAAGCACAACTGACGATCTTCAGTGCTGCACTGAGAGCAGCGTTTCTTATGATTCTGCATACACAAGAGGTCGG
Source organism: uncultured Sphaerochaeta sp. (assembly GCF_963676285.1). NCBI lineage: Bacteria > Pseudomonadati > Spirochaetota > Spirochaetia > Spirochaetales > Sphaerochaetaceae > Sphaerochaeta > uncultured Sphaerochaeta sp. Next base: position 1,275,635 of record NZ_OY781063.1, on the reverse strand, counting down.
GGTAGATGTCTTCGATGACGTCATGCGCCTGATGCTCAGGGGAATCGTCTCACAGATATTGGAGGAAGGAAAGCGATGATCACCGTAGAGAATCTTAATTTCAGCTATACTGCCAAACCCTTTATAGAGAGTATGACATTCTCCGTACAGCCTGGGGAGATATTTGGCTTTCTTGGTCCCTCCGGTGCCGGAAAAAGCACCGTACAGAAGATACTCACGGGCCTGATCCCTTCCTATAAGGGAAATGTAGTAGTGAACACTGTTGAGCCGAGGAGATGTGGTTCAGCGTTCTATGAACATATTGGGGTGGATTTCGAGGTTCCCAGCCTGTTTGAAAAGCTATCAGGGAGAGAAAATCTCTCTTACTTTGCCTCGTTGTACAAGCACACTCTTCCCATCGAACCATTGCTTGAATCAGTGGGATTAGCCGCAGAGGCAGATAAGAAGGTCTCTGCCTATTCGAAGGGCATGAAGAGCCGTCTCAATTTCATCAAGGCCTTGATTCATTCCCCCTCGATTCTCTTTCTTGATGAACCAACAAGTGGCCTCGATCCCTCGAATGCCAGGGTAATGAAAGACCTGATCCTTCAGCAGCGGAACAAGGGCACCACCATCCTTCTGACCACCCACAATATGTATGATGCCACAGAGCTGTGTGACCGGGTCGCTTTCATCGTAGATGGCAGTATCCGATCCCTCGACAGCCCGAGAAACCTGATCATGAGTAGGGGAGCGGTTACTGTCACCTACTCATATAAAGAGCAGGGTACTGAGTACCAACGTTGTACGCAGTTGAGCTCAATTGGTGAGGATACTGAACTCTTGAACGCACTCAAGGAGAACCGTCTTCTCAGTATTCACAGTGGTGAGCCTACGCTTAACGACATCTTCACCGAGCTTACGGGGAGGAAACTGCAATGAGATTCCTCTCTGTGCTTAAAGGTGATATCCGCTTCCAGTTTCGCTATGGCTTCTACTTCATCTACGCTCTCTTTACCTTGCTCTATGTGCTCATCCTGCAGCTGGTAGGCGAGCAATGGCAGGCAAGGGTGGCAGTGCTCATGATCTACAGCGATCCTGCAGTCCTTGGTCTGTTCTTCATGGGAGCCATCCTGCAGTTCGAGAAGGATGAGCATACACTGCACAGCCTTGTTGTTTCTCCTTTGAAGCCAGGGGAGTATGTACTGTCCAAGCTCTGTTCCTTGTCCATCATTGCAACGCTCGTTGCTCTCTCCATTGCAGGGTTTGGAACTGTGGTAGCACATCCTGTTCTGGTAGGTGGTACCATTTTCATTGGTTCCTGCCTGTTCTCCTCCCTGGGTTTGGTTTTGGCTACGAAGACGGAAACACTCAACCAATTCATCTTTGCCACGATTCCCTGCTTGCTGGTTATATCCATTCCAGCCGCGTTCTATATCCTTCGCCCAGGTTCCCCGTGGTTGTTGCTTCATCCCGGTATCAGCATTATTGAGCTCTGCTTGTCTGGTGAGTATCGTGCACTCGCGGGTGTTTCGCTTCTGCTTTGGACCTCTGGTGTGCTGTACTACACAGTCCAGACAACCAAAGCATTCTTCAACACACTAGGAGGGGTAAAGCGATGAAGCGGGTACTCCTGTCGTTCAAACTGGTCGTTCGTCAGATAGTGACAGACGGTATGTTGCTGGCTGTCTGCTTTGCTTCAATTCTTGCAGGAGCATTCTTCAGGTTTGCCATTCCCTCCCTGGAAGTACTGCTTTGCTCCTACTTCGATGTTGCCTTTGTCCTGCAGCCATACTATCGGCTGTTCGATCTCCTGCTGATGATACTCTCCCCCTATATGTTCTGTTTTGCCTCAGCGATGGTCATGCTTGATGAACACGAGCAACAGCTGACACGATATCTCTCTGTAACGCCGCTGCAAAGCCATGGGTATCTTATTTCCCATCTGGCAATCCCCGCAGTCCTGGCGGGATTTGCCTCCCTTATCCTCTTGCAGTTCTTCCATCTTACAGTGTGGAGTCTCTCTCAGCAGCTCGGTATGTGTATACTCTCTGCCCTAACGGGCGTTGTTGCTGGTTTGATTATCTTCTCGTGCTCGCATAATAAGATTGAGGGAATGGCAATGGGGAAACTTTCCAGTCTTATTCTCTTGGGATTACCTATTCCCTACTTGTTTCATGACAGGTATCAGTATCTGTTCAGTCTCTTTCCCTCCTATTGGATGGCTCGTTTCTCAATAGAGGGATCCTTGTTGTTCTTCCTGTTGTCTCTTGCTCTCTCATTGGCAATCATCCCGTTTCTCTATCGTAAGGTTTTGTGGAAGATGGTCTAGGGATTGGGGTAGGTGATGCTGAGATTTTAAGCTGGGGGTTACGGTGACCTTTTCTACCCCGGAAGTCATGAAGGTATTGAAGCATCTCAGGGGTGAGATAAGCCGAGAGGATTTGCAGGATGCCATTGGCTTACGGGATGCAGAGCCTTTGCGAAAATTCTAACTTGAAACAAGGATTAAGAATTAAGCGCCTTATTTCAAGATAGGGGCGCTACAGTCCTATATAAAAGCCAGAACGGCAAAAAAATGAATATTTGCCGAAATGGCTCAGGAGGTGGTGAGTATGAACAAGCATGCAATCATTCGAAATTTACCTGATGGCACGTGTACGAGACAGCAGATCCTACATGCAGCTAGGATTGTCGAGCCCTCCTTCAAGGAGACACAGCTCAGATATTTAATGGAAACCTTGCGCAATTCCAGACTGATAGTTAGGATTGGACGCAATCAATACAAGAAAGTTGATAAAGAGCCGAAGAAAAGTATCTTCACCGGGGTATATTCTCATGCAGCCCTGCAGGTGATCGATTATATGCAAAAGCAGTTTCCACTACTTTCCTATAGGGTTTGGGAGTTGTCCTGGCTCAATGAGTTCTTCAATCACCAGCTGGCTCACAATCAGATCTTCCTTGAAGTGGAGAAGGGCGATGGTGATTTTGTTTTCTCCATGCTTAAAGAAAAATTCCCAGGCAAGGTGTTATTGAAACCCAAAGCCCAAGAGATACTGCGGTACGGTACTGATGATGGGATCATCATCAACCATCTGGTCACAGAGGCTCCCAAATCTGACGGCGAACGGTATCAGGTGCCTTTGGAAAAATTACTAGTTGATCTGTTTGCAAACAAGAATCTGATGCTCACCAAAGGTGATTATCCCGCTGCAATCGAGCTGATGTTCACGAAATACCGCATCGACCAGGTCTCAATGCTTCGTTATGCACGAAGGAGGAACAAGGTGAAGACTGTGTTTGACTTTCTTAGAGACAATACGACGATTGAACTTATGGTTCAGGGGTGATGTATGGTGAAGCCTGTCTGTTTTACACGTGAGCATGGAAAGCATCAGTGGTTAGATGCCTCCAATATTTGGTAGCTCATGATTACAATGCTATCCAATTGGTCAAGAAGGCTGAATCGTGGTCTACGGGACTGGATATTGTTCAAGCGATAAAAATGTGCGAGATAATTTTCTTCCTGTATGTCAGAAACCCCTCCATCAGAAAGTCTTTGAAGATGTTGTATAAATATCAGTATTACCTGACGGCTAAAGAAAAATCAACCAATCCTGAGTGGGGACTATTCATTGAGTCTATGAAACCCTCGTATCAAGATTATCTGTTGTAGTCAAAATACAGAAGGGGCTACTTGTTGCCCATTGGTAGTTTGATATCCTGAAAAAGACTCAACGGGGTTAAATGTATACCTCTGGTTTCCCTGGCACCCAAGAAAGAGCTATAGGACCAAGTATCCTGTGTACAGCAGGATTGCTCTCTCAGGCCAACCTTTCAACGTCCTCTTTTGCTCTTGACGGTTGTGATTTCTTTGGTTCATTGCATCTGTCTCCGGTGCTCAAAATTTAGCATAATATGCTAAATTGTGACGAATATTTAGCATATTATATGTTTCTTTAAAAACTTAATATGTATGGAATTATTATTCTTTACAAATACAATAAATGATTTTATGGTTAGTTTGGATTATCTTGATACTCTACAATCCAACCACTACTAATTCTTCAAGGTAAAGCGATGTCTTACATCAGGTCATATGACTTGATAATTATACATCTCCAAATCTGAACAAAGAAGGTAGTGTGGATTGTCAGCATGAGTGAATCAATTACCATCTCAAAGAACGTAGTATCAAAACCAGCGCTTCTGCTTGCATATAGTGAGTCGAATAATACCTCTTCAATTGAAGAGACTGATACCCATTGGGTACTTTCTGGTCCAAAGGAACAGGATTCAGGATTCTCTAATCAGTTCTTTCGCCTGTGTATGGAGAAAGAAGTTCAACTTGCATTGGAAGAATCTATGGCTTCCTTACGAGAGATGCTCTATCGAAAGGCTTTTGAGCCTATCTCCAAAAGGAACTGATGTGCTATGACAAATTACTCCATGTTTAGATTTTTAAATAGAACAAGATAGGAAGGTTATTCATATGGAGATTAAACAAAATCCTTTTTCATTGTATGATTTTTTGGGATATTTGATTCCTGGAATTTTTTGTTCGCTTGGTTTGTTATATATTTTCTTGCCTGTGGAGATAGGTGACTTTTTATTTTCTGATAAGGACTTAAACATTTCTGTTTACTTGTTATTTGTGATTTGCTGTTACGTTTTTGGCCATGCTATTAGTTATATCTCATCAGTAACCGTTGAGAAGTATTCAATTTGGACGCTTGGATATCCTTCAAGATATCTCCTAAATTACGGAATTCCTGGATTTTGGAGATACTTCTGGAAGAAGGCTAAACCTGTTGAAATCCATGTAAATTACGAGAACAAAGACTACTCCTTTTTAATAGCCCCTAACCATACATCTGGAACAAGGGTACAGAGATTTCTGCAATGGTTTGGAAGGTTGTTAATATGTGGCATAATTCTCCCAGTTGTATTCACCGATTTAGTAATCCGAAGATGTTTTGCTTATCGGGAATTCCTAGGGAAACCTTTGGATGAATTTCTTGGGAACAAAATAAGGCTAAAAATTAATACTTTTCATAAAGAGTACTATAAAGAAGAACAAGCACCGTCAGCTGAAGAAGCCTGTTGTACTGGAGAGGTTCGGGATCCCGATTTCTTTCGACTTATATATCATTATGCAAATGAACACACTAAGAATCATTATGGGAAAATGCAGAATTATGTTGCTCTATATGGATTTACAAGAACAATGTGTTTCACCTTGATTATCCTGTTTTGGAGTTACTTGATTCATTCATTTTTATCAATAGGGTTTTCTTGGCAAATAGTACTGGTTGCTTCCATTTGTTTTGCTTCCATAGCAATATTTTATCTAGATTTTAACAAGTTTTTTCGAAGGTATACATTGGAAGCACTGATGGCATTTACTGCAATCTATTCACCTCAAGATGTACTAGCAGATTCTAACAATTGACAATAGATGGAGTGGTAGCGGGGTTGTCTACAAAGAGCGTACGTATAGTTTAGGTTCTCTGGGGTGTGCCAGAATTACCGTAGATGAATACGAATATGGGGATAGTGAAGTCCAGTTCATCATTGATGACAAGAGAATCAGTGCATCCCAGTTCATCGATATGCTTTCCACCTATGAAGGGTGGAAGATGAGCTTCAAGTTTGAATCTAACTGATGTTGATGCAAAAGAGCTTCTAGCATCTAGAAGTGAATAGTTCATGGATGTTCCTGAGAATAAGAAATTCATGCTAACAAGGCCAATGCACCATTTGATCAGAAATCATTCGGGCCATTGGCCTTTGTCTCATCTTAGCAAAGTACCTGGTTTTGTAAGAAAAAATGGATTATATGAGGATTGCCTCCATTTCTTTTCAGGATAAGAAATGGTACAAAACTATCCATGAGAGCTGGAAGTTACTACCTTGGGAGGAGAGCATGATCATCTATCTGGTCGGTATGGGCTGTGTAGGAAAGACAACAATAGGAAGGTTGCTGGCTGAGAAGCTTGGTTTTACATTCTTTGATTTGGATAATGAAGTCGAGAAATACTACCAGAAGCCGATAGAGAGAATACAGAACGAGTTCCTGACGCTGTATGGGTTCAGGGAAAAAGCCAGTGTGGTCTTGGACCAACTGTTTTCCAGGAACATTGATTGTGTGGTTGCAGGGACCCCAGCAGGTTTGAAATTCGCCTATAACAGTGTCTACAAGCGGCATAAGAAGGACAAGGAACTCTACTCAATTCATCTATTCGATACCTGCGAGAATGTACTGAACAGGTTGACGTTTTACGACATAGATTCAAACCCTATCGATGAACCTATGACTCCAGAAAAAAGAAAGCGATACCTACGGGAAATCAAGGCAGACTACAACTACTTCAAGAGCTCATACGAGCGTGCTGACCTGAGAGTCAGCATTGAAGGTGTCCCATTGCATGACATCCCCGATAAGATTGTTGCAGAACTAGAGCAACTGCAACAGTAGGGATTCTTACTGGTGGTGCTTATATGCGTTTAGCCTCTTCCTGCCAGGAAGTGGAGAAATTCTCGGCCCTGGAGCCTTCATCTACGCTTTTCCAATGACTGTACTCTCCATTGAGATCTTTCATTCCTAACCCAATGCTGTTTTCATGAGGCGTCTGGTCTGCCCTACCAGGTAAAGTGGTAGTGTCACCAAGGTATAACGGTAGTCGGACTTTGGTAGGGGAGAATTCACCGTCTCTACTACCGGGGTGTTTGTAGAAAATCGTAAAGCCATGGAGCGTTGTTTTGTTTCCATGAACACATGCAAGGATTTCAAGGTACCTTTTTTCCCGGATTTTACCTCGATGGGAAGGATGGTATTGCCCTGTTGGATGAGGAAATCAACTTCTGCATTGGACTGGGCTTTCTCCCGGTTCCAATAATAGAGCTCGGGGTTCATGTAGCCAGGCTGGCTGTAGAGCAGGTGCTGACCGATGAACTGCTCTGCCAAGGCTCCTTGGCACGAGAAAAACAGACCCTTGTCTTGGACACTATCAGCGATTGATAATCCTTGCAGTGTCAGATAGAGGCCGATATCCAGTAGAATGCCTTTGGAATACTTCTGGTTGATCTCTGACTTCAAGGGGAGATTGTTTGCACTCGAATGATAGGTTCTATACAAAATCCTTGCATACTCGAACAAGGTCAGTATCCTGTTAGTGACCGTGCTGCGGTCCTGGGGGGAGCAGCTCTACATATTTGATTTTCTTCCCGACAGTGCTCCCCAGTTTGTCAAACACTTCCTGTAGTTTTGAAATATCTATCCGTGTCTGATATTTAGCAAAGTCATCACGATAGGTGTTGAGGATGGAGTATTTGATTTTATCATCTTCCAGCAATGATCTTGTTTCCCTATATACGCGTATTACTTCTGGCATTCCACCCAATAGGTAGTAGGTCCGAAGATGTTCCAAAGCCTTCTCATGAATAACTTGAGGAATCTCCTCTCCCAATGAATAGGTTTGTAGGTTCGATAGGAGCTGGTCGGCTTCCACCGCCTCCAAGAACTCCTCGAAATGCATGGGTCCCATGAAGAAGTATTCAATTCTTCCTACAGGCATGGACAGCTTATACTGTTCAAGTGCAAATTCAAGGAGGGATCCTGCTGCAATAACGGCAAGAGCGGGAACCTTCTCAAAAAAATATCGCAAGGAAAGGATTGCAGCAGGATTGGCTTGAATCTCATCGAGGAAGAGTACTGTCTTCTCTGCATCAATCTTCACATTCTGCAAGATTTCCAAGGACTGAATGATCTTGATTGGATCATTGGATGCGAAGAGGGTTTGCAATGTTTGGTTTTGCTCAAAGTTGACTTCAACCAATTGGAGGTTGTTCTTCTGGCAGAACATCCTGACCAATGTTGATTTTCCCACTTGTCTCGCACCCCGGATTATGAGGGGCTTACGATAGGGCTTCCTATACCATTCGGTAAGATATGTTTCTTCTCTTCATGTTCTCAGTAAATCATATAAGTTGCTAAATGTAAGGGTATAAAATGCAACATGAATGATAAAAATAAGGGTAATAAACTACATGCGAGATGATATTGGATAGGAAAGTTGAGGTATGGCCTTCTACATTCGGTTATAGTGGTACATTCTCCTGAGAGGTGCAGGTTTAAGGCTCATCTTCTCTCACAAGAATGGTTGGGCTACCCCAATATTTTTCTTGACCGCTTAAAAATCTCATGTTAGTGTGATAGACATCTAGAAGACTATAAGAGGTACGAGAAGCATGATGGGAAAACAGCTGCGCTATCTTGAGATTGCTCAAACAATCAAGACAAAAATTCGACAAGGTGTCTTTCCTCAAGGGCAATGCCTTCCTAGCCAGAAAGAACTCGCTTCCATTTTCAACACTTCAGTAATGACCGTTAGGGGTGCGTTGGCCGAGCTTGCTCAAGAAGGAATTGTGAACATCATTCACGGGGTGGGGACCTTTGTTGGCACAACCAGCGTCAATGCAAACACCATAGGATTACAGGGGTTCCAGAAGGAGATGGGTAATCAGAAACGTTCCATCACCAATACTGTCCTTTCCTGTGAACACGACATAACGGATACACGGCTCGATAAGCTTTTTTGCAATACAGATGCCCGCTACTCTTGCCTGACACGTCTGAGGACCATAGACGGCACACCTGTTATTCTCCAACGTTCCTATGTGGCGCAAGTTCACAAGGATGTCTTTGACAGTTACAGAGCAGAGGATTCCCTCTACCAGTACTTTACCTCCCGTACCGGATTGCTTGTTACACAAGGACGGGAGATTATGACGCCTATCCTATTGGAAGATAAAGAGAAAGAACTTCTCAAACTAGAAGGCCCAGCTACTGCCTTTTTCTCACAGCGAGTGAGTATTAGCTTGGACGATGCAATTGTCCTCTATGATGAAGCATTCCTCGCTGGTCCTTATGTCATTATGGCAAGCCGTAAATTAGGTAAGACCAGTGTATTCAAGTACATCATCAACAATGCCGGGAAGGCGGAGCCAGAAAATAGTTTCTCCGACCCCGATTTGTGGGAGGACTTGGTATGAGCGAGTTAAATAAACGCGAAGTATTGCGTATTGAAGGGCTGGTCAAACAATACCCAGGTGTTCGAGCGCTTAAAGGAGTTGACATCTCCTTCAGTAGTGGGGAGGTCCACGGGCTTGTCGGGGAGAATGGAGCAGGTAAGTCAACACTTATAAAAATTCTGGCGGGTATCGTCAAGGCAGATGAAGGAACCTTCCTGTTTGATGGAACTCCTGCTGCAATCACCTCCAGCAAGGATGCAAGCAAACATGGGTTGTGCTTCATTCACCAGGAACTCAACTTGGTCAACTACTTCAATGCAATGGAGAATATTTTCCTGGGACACCGCTATCCTCATCGTTATGGTCCATTGGTTGATTGGAAGAAACTCAGGAATCAAGCTCAAGAGATACTGGATGTCCTGGGGATCGAGCTCCCCCTCGAAATTCCTGTCTTGCACCTCTCTGCCGTGCAACGGGCAATGGTTGCCATAGCACGTGCCTTTGCGGTCAAGGGTTCTATTTACTTCATGGACGAACCAGCCACTGCTTTGACAGACATCGAAAAAGAAAAGCTCTTCGATGTTATACAGAGCCTGAAAAACCAGGGGAAAACCGTCGTCTATGTCACTCACAACCTAGACGATATACTGCGCATCACCGACCGGGTTACCGTTATGCGTGATGGACTGGTAGTCAAGCGAAGTAACACAAGCGAGATGACCAAGGATAGCTTGATCAGTGCTATGATCGGCAAATCATTGGAGTCAGCATTCCCCTCCAGGATTGGAGCCATTGGAAAGCCTCTGTTCACCGTGGAGCATCTCTCCAACTCTCGGCTGAAGGATATTAGCTTTACCGTGCATAGCGGAGAAATTCTGGGGATTGGTGGCTTGGTTGGATCAGGAAGAACTGAATTGTTGGAAACTCTCTTCGGGGTGCGTTCCCTTGGTTCTGGATCCATGTTGCTGGAAGGAAAACCATACCATCCTTCTTCCCCTAAGAATGCGATTGAACAAGGGGTAGTACTGGTTCCTGAAGAGCGAAGGAAAGGTGGACTGGTACTTAGTCGTTCCATCAATGAGAATATTACCCTCATGTCCCTCTCTGAGGTGTCCCGCTTCGGCATCCTCAAGCATTCGTATTTACGGCAGCAAGCCAAGGAAGCCGGCAAGAGTGTACATCTGAAGGCTTCCCAGTACACACAACATGTAGCAACACTCTCTGGGGGCAACCAACAGAAGGTGGTATTTGCAAAGACCATCATGAAAATGCCCAAGGTTCTCATGCTTGATGAACCATCCAAGGGTGTCGATGTCGGAGCTCGCTTTGAGATTTATAGCATCATCAGGGATTTAGCCGCAAAAGGAGCAGCTATCTTGGTTGTGAGTTCTGACTTCAATGAGGTGCTCGGTTTGGCAGATCGCATTCTCTTCATCAAGGAAGGAGCGATGGCCTCTGTACAGCCTAATAAGGAAATCGATCAAGAACGCTATCTGCACTATTGTTATGGGAGAACAAACGCATGAAGACGAATAACAAGACAAAGGTTTTGGCCATTATCAAGACATGGGGTACCCTTATGGGTTTCCTCCTGCTACTTATCGTATTTTCCTCTCTTCGTCCCGATGTTTTCCCTTCGGGAAGGAACTTGAAAAACATCATCGAGCAAGTTGCCACGCTCGCCATCGTTGCCTCTGGAGTTACTGTCGTCATGATCACTGGTGATTTTGATCTCTCTGTAGGAGCAATTGCATCGCTGGTTGGAGTAGTTGCAGCACTGCTTATGAAATCAGGTGTTGGTACTGTCGTAAGTATCCTCATTGCATTGCTGCTGGGAACCTCAGCAGGCTTGCTCAATGGTGTGCTCATCGCCTATGGCGGTCTTTCAGCATTTGTGGGAACGCTTGCCACCATGACAGCATATGGTGGTGTGGCTTTGTTAATCTCCAAAGGCACGACAATTTTTGCGTTGCCAGAGAATTTCAGAGCACTGGGACAAGGGAGTATTGGATTTCTTCCCATTTCTGTTTTGATTATGGCCATTACGGTAATCGTAGTGTATTTCCTGCTTGAACAAACTACCTATGGCCGGCGTCTCTATGCTATAGGGGGTAACGAGGAAGCCTCCTTCCTGTCGGGTATCAGGACAAGACAGGTAAGGCTTATAGCGTTTGGCGTTTCTGGATTCTTTGCTTCCCTGGGAGGGATTGTCCTTACCAGTAGGCTGTTCTCCGCTCACCCCCAGGCAGGTAGTCCTTTCATGCTCAATGCTGCAGCAGCAGTCTTCTTGGGGATGACTTCCTTCAGGGAAGGAGAAGCAAACATCCTGGGAACCCTCTTGGGTGTATTCATTATCGGGGTCATGGGAAATGGTCTGAACATCCTTGGGATCAATACGTATGTACAGTCGATTCTTACCGGTGCCATCATCATCTTTGCTGTACTACTCTCCTCGATCGCCAAGAAGAGACAGAGGTGATTATGCAACAATATGTTCCGATGTTTCGCAGTCAAGGTCAGCATCCTTCCCTAGTAGGATACCTGCCAGCTCTCTATCCCGATAAGGACAGCTACGTTCAAATTCTGGATGCATGTGCTCAAGCTGGGTTGCGTTATCTTGAAATTGGGATACCTGTTGAGGAACCTTACCTTGATGGAAAGGCCATTAAGGAAGCCTTGTTGTCTGTACAAAAAGAATATTCCAAAGTGGATCAAGTGATACGGATGGCTATACAAGCAGTTCGTTCAGCAGGTCTTGTGGGAATTGTAATGCTCTACTATGAGACAGTTGAAGCAGTCGGTCTTCAAGCCTTTGCCAACCTGCTCATCGAGGAAGCAGCTGATGGCGTGCTCATTCCCAATATTCCTCCCAAGCAACGACATGAACTGGCAAGCCTGCTCGCTGGTACATCGGTGGCCACCGTCAATTTCGTACGATATGAGACCGAAGTAGAGGAAATGAGGGAGATTATTGCTGATACCACCGGGTTTCTCTACCTACAATCGATGAAGGGAGCGACCGGGGGGAATTTCAAGGTAGATGAAAAGCTTGAAGATAAAATAAAGACACTACGAAGCCTATGTGAGGATGCTGGCCTTCCCGTTGCCTTGGGGTTTGGTATCAGCACTCCTGCAAATGCAAAGAAAGCCGCTGAAACTGAGGCTGAGGCAATCATCATCGGGACCGGGTTGGTTATGGCAGCAAAGGCAGGGCCAGAGGAAGTGACAAGGTATCTGGGGCAGTTTTCTCCGTATCTGAGCCAGAAGGCACCAAAGCAATACTTGCTTTCCGTAGATGTCGGAACAACTGCGTTGAAGAGCTCCATCATTGCGAGTGATGGGACCTTGGTCGACTCAGCGACAGGGGAGTACCCCTTGATCGCCGAAGGCAATGCCATTGAACAGGATCCAGAGCTCTGGTGGAATGCTTTCTGTTCTTCATCAAAGAAACTACTCGGCAGGAACGCCGAGATTGAACTCAGTTCTATCGTACTCAGTGGGCAGATGCAGGATTTGATCATCTTGGATGCTGATCAGCAGTTGGTGGGTAATGCCATCCTGTACTCGGATACCCGAGCCCAAGAGGAGTTTGCGCTATATACAAAGCAGTTCACTCTTGAGCGTGCCATGAAGATTACCCGCAACAGCAGCGATGCAGCCTCCTTGCCTCCCAAGTTGATGTATGTATCTGGTAAGCGAGGATCCCTTTCTGGTCTGCATTTCTTGTTGGGAGCTCACGACTACCTGTGCTGGAAGCTAACCGGTAAACAAGTCACTGATCTCACGAATGCAGCTACCACAGGGTTGCTTTCCTACGAGACCAATACCTGGAGTGAAGAAATTCTTGCATACATTGGGATTTCGAGTGATCAACTTCCTTGTTTGGAGACAGAAATCCAAGTGACAGGTACGGTAACCAAAAAGGCAGCTAGTCAGGCAGGGCTTCCAGAAGGGTTGTCGGTTGTTCATGGTTCTGGTGATGCTGGTTCCTCAACGGTGGGAGTAGGGGCGGCTGACGAGAGTGTTTTCTCTTGTTACTTGGGCACCTCAGGATGGGTTGCAGCGACGCTCCCCACTGCGATCGATCCCGGTATGGGCGTATTCAACCTTCGCCATCCAGATGGGAAACAGACCATTACTATTGGAGCTATGCGTACTACCGGAGGAAATATCTCCTGGTTGTTGGAAACTTTTGCTATTATCAGTGATCGCTATGCTCGGATGCAGGAAATTGCTCTTAAGGCTCCTGTTGGTTCTGGTGGGGTTTTCTACTTGCCGTACCTCCAGGGAGAGCGCATGCCATTCAACGACCCTCATGCACGTGGTGCCTTTATTGGATTGAACCGTGACACCAGCCAATCACATATGTTCCGCTCGGTCATTGAAGGAATTGCTTATGGTTTGGCATCAATATATGAGGTGCTCAGGGAATCGTCGACTAGTCAATCCATTCGCGTGGTTGCCAGTGGAGGTGGAGCTGAGAACAGCTTACTTACCCAGACTCTCGCTGATGTCTTGGGTGTACCGGTCATGAAGATGGCTGATGCTTCGAATGCCGGGGTACGGGGTAACTTGGTGTTGGCGGGGAAGGCTTTAGGTTGGTTTGAATCCTATTCACTTCAGAAACAGTTCATGCAGATAGAACAAACGTTCTACCCAGACCAGGAAGCTCATGCATACCATAAGAAGGCTTTTCCTCGGTTCAAGAATCTGTATCTCGCACTTAAGAATGAATTTTGCAACATAGCAAATATAGAGTGATAGAAAAAAAGGAGTATTTAACAAATGAAACGAACATTGGTACTGGTATTGTTGGTTCTGGTCAGCAGTGTTTCACTGTTGATGGCTGCAGGGACAAGTGAGACGTCGAGTTCCACACGGGTTGCAGTAGTAACCCCCTACATGGCTAATGCTACAACTGCCTATGTAATTGAGCAGTTCAAAGCTGATGCAGAACAAAAGGGTTGGAAGGTATCTGTCTCTGACACGGCTGGTGACTTTGGTTTACTGGTAAGCCGTATTGAGGATGCTGTTGCCCAAGGAGTGGATGCTATTGTCTTGGGAATGGGTGATCCGGTGCAGATGACCAAGGGTCTCGATGCTGCAAAGCAGGCGAATATCCCCGTTTTTGGCCTGGATGCAGGATTGGTTGATGGTGTATTGCTCAATATTACCTCTGACAATGCTGACCTTGGTAGACAGACAGCCAAGGTACTTGCTGAGGCAATGGGCGGAAAGGGGAATGTGGTCATGTATACCCATGACCCGCATCCTGGGGTACGAGCTCGTGCTGTAGGAGCTGCAGAGGTCTTTGCAAGCTATCCTGGTATCGAGGTAATTCAGAAAGTGCATATCGAAGTTCCAGGTCCTGTGGACAATGCACGGAAGGTCACTGAGGACTTGATCACTGCAAAGACCCCGATGCAGGGTATCTGGGCTGGATGGGATGAACCTGCTTATGGCACCACTCAGGCTCTTGATGCTTCTGGTGTTAAGACAGTCAAGGTTGTAGGTATCGATGGTACTGATTTTGCAAAGGGAGAGATTGCCAAGAAAGGACCTTTCCTTGCCACCATCGAACAGGACTTTGATACCATGGCGGCTACCCTTGTTGGGGTAATTGCAGACTACTTTGCTGGAACAAAACCAGCATCCAACCTGATTCAGATTCCTGGAAACTTGATTCAGTAGGGAAGGTTAGTCGTTATCCCCAGATTGTGCTGGGGTAATGATCTTGTACGGAAAATGAAACCCCGGTGTTTCCTTTACCTGATGGTACTGGAATTCCGGGGTTTTTCTCTGTATGGAGAGTTTTGCGTGAAGAATACGTGATAGATACACTACTGATGATTCACTCATCTCATTGAAAATACTCTCTTTGTACTGGGTAGTAACTGTGAGTAGTGATACTTAGGTAGTACCTATAAAATACCTAGAAAAAGTTTGACGGATAGAAAAAAGCAGGGTAGCATAGAGATATCAACCGAACAAAAGGAGAAACGAATGAAAAAATCTATCGTTCTGATTCTAGCAATCTTGCTCACCATTTTGATGACTCTTCCTCTCTATTCACAGGGAACAAAGGAAGCTGCTGTCGATACCTCTCAGTATGTCTATGAGACACAAGGTCCTAATGGGGAAGCACCGACGGATTACTCAAACGTAGTACTCAGTGATGAAGAGAAAGCAACTGTTAAACAGTCAGGCTATAAAGTAGCCATTCTCATGCACGAATCTTCTGACTGGGTAAATGCAGTAATCGCAGGTGCTCGCTCTATGAGCCGGGAACTTAATATGAATGTTGTTGCTGTTACAGATGCCGGACAGGACCCGAATAAGCAACGCACTGATATTGAGACGACGCTTGCACTCAATCCGGATATTATCATCACCTTGGTTCTTGACCCGGTCAGCGGGTCCGTAGCTCTTAAGCAGGCTATCGACAAGGGAGTTAATGTCGTGCTTATCAGTAACTTGCCGAGCAACTTCACTCATGGAAAAGATTATGCTGGTATCGTTACCGATGATCTCTTCCAGATGGGAAAAAGTGTTGCTGACATGATTGGTACCTACTTGGATGGAGAAGGAGAGGTCGCACTCATGTTCCATGATGCAAACTACTATGTTACCAATCAACGCGATCAGGCTGTTGAGGCTGTCCTCAGAAGGGATTATCCTGGAATCAAGATTGTCGCCAAGCGTGGTATTGTAAATGCAAATGACTCTGAGACTTTGGCCTCTGCCATTCTTACCCAATACCCAGGGGTGGATGCAATCTATGCACCGTGGGATGTTCTTGCTGAAGGTGTTGTTGCAGCAGCGAGAACTGCTGGAAATAAAGACGTGGGAGTATTCACTATCGACCTTGGGGCAAATAACGTCATGGATATGGCAAAGGGTGGAAACATGAAGGGTGTAGTTGCAGACCTTCCCTTCGTCCTGGGAGAGAGTCTGGTAAAGATGGGGGCTCTGAGCATGCTCGGTAAAGAAACCCCTGCATTTGTAACCGTACCAGCTATCTCCATCACAAAGGAGAATATTTCGCAAGCATGGAAGCAGTCCCTGAATAGAGACCTTCCTTCTGAGATTTCTCAGGCATTGAAGTAACCATAACCGTGCTTGCCGAAGGAAACTTTGGCAAGCACATACTTTGAAAGGACTGTAAGAGACATGAATGATTATGCAATCGAAGCCAAAGGAATTGGCATTGGCTTCAACGGAATCCAGATACTTCACAATGTTGACTTCTCTGTACAGAAAGGGGAAGTGCATGCCTTGGTGGGTCCGAATGGAGCAGGGAAGTCGACCCTGGTAAAAATTCTCAATGGTGTGTATACCAAGGATGCAGGAACTATCTCCTTATATGGAGAAGAGCGCGAGTATCACAGCCCAGAGGAAGCTCTCCAAGCTGGCATTGCAATGGTTTTCCAGGACCTCAGTCTGGTTCCTACTATGACAGTGGCACAGAATATCTTTCTCA
The DNA here is from genome assembly GCF_963676285.1 of uncultured Sphaerochaeta sp. NCBI lineage: Bacteria > Pseudomonadati > Spirochaetota > Spirochaetia > Spirochaetales > Sphaerochaetaceae > Sphaerochaeta > uncultured Sphaerochaeta sp. The sequence goes on along the minus strand of NZ_OY781063.1, from coordinate 1,259,143 downwards.
AATCCATTCCATTCCGATATGGCCCTTTCATCAATGACAAAGTCAGTGCAGCACACGCCCTACAGTTGCTCGAGCGCATTGGCGTGAATGCAGAAATTAGACCGGATGACCTCGTCTCTGATCTGAGCATTGGGCAGCAACAGCTGGTAGAGATTGCCAAGGCTCTCTCAAATGATCCCAAGATTCTCATCCTTGATGAACCGACTGCCTCTCTGTCTACATCTGAAATCGAAAGGCTTTTTTCTGTCATCAATACTCTGAAGAAGAAGGGAATTACCATCATCTATATCACTCACTACCTGCAGGATATTTTTAAGATCTGTGACGGAGTGACCATGATTCGTGATGGGAGAGTTGTTTTCTCCAAGTCAACAAAAGCAATCACTTTGGAAGAACTTGTTGCAGCAATGACCAATGACCAAGGTGGAAAAGTCTCTTGGGAACATGTACAAGGCTTACGAGAAGCAAAACCGCTTTTAGAAGCTGTGAATATTACCACCCATTCCATCAATGACGTTTCCCTTGCCGTGTACCCAGGTGAGATTGTGGGGATTGCTGGTCTTTTGGGAAGTGGGCGTACAGAACTGCTGAGAGCTCTCTTTGGTATAGATACACTACTAAAAGGAGAGATTCGGCTTGATGGTAAACCTATCGTCTTGCATTCTACCTCTGATGCTATAGAACATGGGATTGCTCTTGTTCCGGAGAATAGAAGGGAACAAGGACTGGTACTGGACTATCCAGTTTCTGAAAACCTGGTGATGCCAATTGTTCATAGGATTAAGAGGCTCCTGTTTGTTGATGAGAGGAAGAAAGACTCAATCGCTAAGCAATATATCAAACAACTTGGTGTCAAGACTCAGGGTCCTGATCAAGTGGTTAGGTATCTTTCAGGGGGAAACCAGCAGAAGATTGTGGTTGCAAAATGTCTTGCAAGTGATTCTCGTGTACTCTTGCTTGATGACCCCACCTTTGGTGTCGACCTGCAAGCGAAGCATGAGATTATGAAAATAATCCATGCCTATGCTGCAAAGGGCAATGCCGTTTTGATGGTGTCCTCTGAGTTCAACGAATTGGCAGACTACTGCGATTCCATTTATGTTATGAAGCGCGGAAAGCTTTCAGAATGTATGTCCGGTTCAACAACCGAAGACAATCTCCTATATATGGTCCAGTGATGTGAGGAACTACGAATGAATACGATGCTATCGCAAAAAATGAAACAGGTAAAATGGAGAGAGCTGGTCATCTATTACATCTTTCTCGGGGTGATTCTTCTTTTTTCTGTGCTACTCTTTGACAAGGGGTTCCTCTCAGGATCCAATCTTATGAACATCGCTCGCCAGACTGCTATGACTTCCATCATGGCGATCGGAATGACGTTTGTTCTCTCTACCGGTGAGATTGATCTCTCCTTCGGTTCGGTGGTAGCTCTTTCAGCTATCATCACTGCAAAAATACTCAACAGTACTGGTAGCATTCTACTGGCCATAGTCTGTGGGCTTGCCATCGGAGCTCTCATCGGGCTAATTAATGGGCTGTTGGTTGCCAAGATGAATATTCCGTCATTCCTGGTGACCTTGGGTATGAATGGAATCGTGTTGGGACTTGCCCGCTGGGTAAGTAATTTGCAGTCAATCCCGATTAACAACGATGTTTTTACCTTTATCTTTGGTTCAGGGGATATAGGACCGCTGCCAATTCTCTTTGTCTGGACAATCAGTCTAACGATAATTGGGCATCTTTTGCTGAAGAAGACCCCATACGGAAGAAGGGTTCTTGCAACCGGTGGCAACAAGATATCTGCCATGTATTCAGGCATCAAGGTGCCCAACATCAAGATTTCTGTCATGCTGTTGAACTCTGTCATGGCTGCACTTGCTGGTATTCTCTATTCAGGAAGGTTGCACGGTGCCCGGTATACCTTGGGGGAAAACGATGTAATGATCGTCATTGCTGCAGTCATCATTGGTGGAACCAGCATGAACGGTGGTAAAGGATCTGTTATAGGATCTCTCCTTGGGGCCCTCATTATGGGCATCCTGAACAATGGTTTGATACTTATGGGATTCTCCGTCGACCAACAGATGATTTTCCGCGGTTTGATCATCATTGTTTCAGTGGCATTAACGATGAGGGAGAAAGCAAAATGAAGAAAACTAAAGCAGAAATTGAGCAAATTATCCAATCCATGAGTCCTGCACAGAAAGCTGGACAGCTCTTTCTTCTTGCCTACCCTGGTAAGGACCCTGAAGTTATTCGTCCTCTTGTAGAGCAATATGGAATCTGTGGATGTTATATCAGCCAGGACAATGCCCAGACCTTCGATGAGGCTGAAACAATAACGACGAAACTTCAGACGATGAGTATGGAGAAGCATGGAATTCCCCTTTTGCTGGGAGTTGATCAGGAGGGTGCTTGGGGGGTGCTGCTTCCTGAATCCCACCCTGGGCCTGGAAACATGGCACTCAATGCAATTGAAGATATTGAGGCTGTTGCTTCCATGTATGGAATCATCGCAACAGAGATGCTAAGTGTTGGGTATAATACAGTGCTCGGCCCTTGCGCTGATGTGAACAGCGATCCCAGTTCTCCCATTATCGGCACTCGATCCTTTGGCGAATATCCTGAACAAGTGGCTAAGTCCGTGTCTCTAGCTGTTAGGGGAGCAAGGAAGCAAGGCATTCTTACTTGTCTGAAACACTTCCCTGGCCATGGAGCCACCAGTGGCGATACCCACCGTGAGATCCCTTATATTGATAAACCGTATGAGGCCTTACTTTCCTCCGACCTCGTGCCATTCAAGGCTGGTATTGAGGCCGGTGCAGAGATAGTCATGACCAGTCATATTCGGTATCCACAAATTGATAAGGACAACCCAGCAACCCTCTCAGAGAAAATCTTACAGGATATCCTGAGAAAGGATCTTGGTTTCTCTGGGTTGATACTCTCTGATAGCATGAACATGGGAGCAATCAGGAAAACCTATGATCCTGCCCAGTCAACGCTACTCGCTCTCCAAGCTGGTGTCGATATCGTGATGCTCAGTGAAGAGCATTATGATTTCGAGACAGGTGACTATTTAAGTAAACAACTTCGTAGTCTTCATCTTGTGGAGGAAGCTATTGAGACAGGTATTCTCAATGACAGTCTGGTGACAGATAAGCTTATGAGGATTCTTGATTATAAGTTCAACAAAATGCAGGTGCGTACTCCTAGAATACCAAGTCAACGTTTTCAGGAACATGCACAAATTGAACTAGGTCTAGCCAAACAGGCCGTGTCCTTACTTCAAACAGGATTTTGGCCTATTCCTCCCGAAGGTGAGATTGTTTGCATCAATGCGACACCTGTTTCCAGTTACCGAAACATGGTAAACAGCCGAGGCATTGGACCTAATCAGGAGACTTCTGCTTTTGATAGTTTTGTTCATGAGCTTGAGGCCTACCGTAGGATACAGATAGTCTCCTATGAACAGGTACAAGAGAAAGAGGCTTCTCTGAAAGCAGCTACAGCTCTTATTGTGGTTACGGAGGACTATCCGCTTCCTGGAGAAGATTTCATGAAGCAGGAGCAACAACAGTTGGTACAAGATTTATGTGCAAGATATCTAAGAAAAATTGTTATTGTAGGTCTGAGAAGCCCTTATGAGCTCGCTCTCTATCCAAAACAGGTTACCTACCTTTGTGCCTATTCAAGCAGAACCTGTTCTGCAAAAGCGACTGCACAAATTCTCCTAGAAGGATCGTTGCAAGCTCAACAGAACAGAACTCCGGTTACCATCAGGATTGATGAATCGGAATTCGCATAAAACGCCTTGCAGTTGGTTTGTTCCAACAACTATACTGTGGATATGTTTAGTGAAAGAGAGCATATGAAGAAAGAACCTTCTCTAGATACAAGTCATGTGCCCCCACAGGGGGCGGTATATGTTTCGATTCTAGAAGCTTTGATAGAGAAGAACAATATTTTCTTCTTGGTTTTTGATCATACAGGGACTATTCTCTTTCAGAACATTCCCAACGGTAATAGAATCAAACGGATCGAGGATCTTACATATCTGCTTCAACAGAAGAATATCGATAAGATCCGAAAAATAATGGAACTCTCTATCGATGATGATATTGAGATTACCACCCATGATGGTTTCTTGGAATTTATTCTTTTTTCTCAAGCTTCACTACCTGGGATGTTTTTTCTCCAGGTAAAGATGCATCCTGCTGTTGAATCGACTCCTCTGGTACAGCCTGTTGGTGAGGAGAGTAGGGAACAGACAGAACAAGAGATTCAGGATATGCAGATGGTACAAGGCTTCTTATTGGAGTTGAAAGAGCTCGAAACCATTGAGCCTTCAGAAGAGAACCGAAAGAAGGTAAAAGAATATTTTCTTCCTGAACTTGAGAAGCAGCAGGAGTTGGTTAAGGATCCTCTTACCCTCATTTGTCTTGACATCATCAAGAAGAACCTTGATGAGATTGTTGATGCTTCTGGTACTATGGGCAAACTCTATAAGGTGCTTACTCCCTCTGAGGTAAAGGTAGCTGAGTTCATTCGTATGGGTATGTCCAGCAAGGATATTGCTAATACTCTTGAGATTACACAGAAGACAGTAGAAAACCATAGAAATAATCTCAGGGAGAAGCTTGGCCTGAAGAATAAGGGTGTTAATCTCCAGGTCTTTCTCATGAATATGGGGGAGCAAGAGGGGAATCCTTAACCTGAGAAACCTTCCAATATTCTTAGGTATTCAATGCAATAAAGGTGAGGATTCTAATGTTTTCTATGCCAGAAGCCTAACCTTGCTTGAGCAATAAATTAATACCAATGATACACAGGGATGTTACAGTTGCTCCCTAGGATACTTTCCATTATACAATAATCTATAAAATACCATCCTTACCTCTGGTTTCCCTGGCACCCAAGAAAGAGCTATAGGACCAAGTATCCTGTGTACAGCAGGATTGCTCTCTCAGGCCAACCTTTCAACGTCCTCTTTTGCTCTTGACGGTTGTGATTTCTTTGGTTCATTGCATCTGTCTCCGGTGCTCAAAATTTAGCATAATATGCTAAATTGTGACGAATATTTAGCATATTATATGTTTCTTTAAAAACTTAATATGTATGGAATTATTATTCTTTACAAATACATTAAATGATTCTATGGTTAGTATGAATTATCTTGATACTCTACAATCCAACCACTACTAATTCTTCAAGGTAAAGTGATGTCTTACACCAGGTCATATGACTTGGTAGTTGTACATCTCCCAATTTGAAAAAAGGAAGGTAGTGTGGATTGTTACCATGAGTGAATCAATTACCATCTCAAAGAACGTAGTATCTAAACAAGCGCTTCTGCTTGCATATGGAGAATCGAACAGTACCTCTTTAATTGAAGAGACGGATACCCATTGGGTACTTTCTGGTCCAAAGGAACAAGATTCAGGACTCTCTAATCAGTTCTTTCGCCTGTGCATGGAGAAAGAAGTTAAACTTGCATTGGAAGAATCTATGGCTCCCTTACGAGAGATACTCTATCGAAAGGCTTTTGAGCCTATCTCCAAAAGGAACTGATGTGCTATGACGAAATTGCCCTTTCGCTATGGTAGAATTCAAGATTCCATGTTGGTAACCAATGAAAGTGGACAGTTCTATTTCCTCAGTATTCCCCTCTTCAGGCGATTCATCTCAGACCCTGATATGCTTCCCCCAAATATAAAGAATGACCTGATAAGCAAGTTTTTCCTTGTAGAGGACGAGTCGATGGAATTTGCTCTTGAAGAATCTGCAATTAAGCTCAGAACCAAGAAGGCTTTTCTCTCCACATTTACTGAGTTGCATATTATCGTATTGACTTATGCTTGCAACTCTAAATGTATATATTGTCATGCTTCCAGTTCCACCGATGCAAAGGAGCATCATATGCTTACCATGGCAACTGCAAGAAGAGTCTGTGAGTACATTATGCAATCCCCATCAACAACCCTGAAAATTGAATTCCAAGGGGGAGAACCTACCCTTGAATTCAACATCATGATGTTCATTGTTGAATACATAACAACACTAAATGTATTGTATAGGAAAAATATAGAGTATGTGGTATGCACCAATCTCTTGGTATTTTCTCAAGAACATTTGGAGTTTTACAAGAAGCATAGCTTTTGTATTTCCACCTCGCTTGATGGCCCTAGGGATATCCATGATACCAATAGAACCCCATACAACACTCAGTCAAATTATTCCAAGGTCCTTGAGAACTACCAGAAGGTTTGTGCGGAATATTCTCCTGATAGGGTATCGGCGTTACTTACTGTTTCAAAGTATTCATTACCAAGATTGAGAGAATGTGTCGATGCTTATGTTGATCATGGATTTCGTTCAATATTCATCAGATTGTTGAATCCCTATGGTTTGGCAGAGAAGACTTTGGGTGAGTTAGGATATAGCCTAGAAGACTTTCTTGCTGCATATAAGGATGTACTTGATTACATCCTTATCCTGAACAAGGAAGGGATTTTTATCAGGGAAGAACTTGCATCGATCTTTCTACAAAAAATACTCACACCATTCTCAAGTGGTTTTGTTGATATCCAGTCTCCTCCTGGCGCGGGCATCAGCTGCGTAGTTTATGATACTGACGGGGGCGTGTATCCATCGGACGAGGCACGTATGCTTGCTCGCTGTGGAGATGACTCATTTCGTTTAGGGTCAGTGCTCAGCGATACGTACCAGGATATATTCTTGGGAGAGAAGCTACAGAAGCTTATCCGTGGCAACATGGTAGAAACTGAAGCCCACTGTTATGGATGCCCCTATATTCCCTATTGTGGTATTGATCCAGTACGTAAATACCAGGAAACAAAACTCAATGTTCCCTACCAGAGCTGCAAAAAATACTCACAAATTATAACACTGCTCTTCTCAGAATTGAAGAATAACCCAGATTCTGAAAAGGTGTTTTTCAGTTGGCTAACAGGTGTTTCCTATGAGGAACTCTGCTTATGAAACGATTTGAAGTGATCTTTCCTCAAACGAAAATGCCTCTTCAAGCAATAGGAAAAGTTGTACGAAAAAGTCTTAAGACTCCTACTGCAAGGTATACGATACAGATGTATGGAATACATCGGTCCTTTCTATTGTGCAGTGAAGAAGACGCAAGGAGAGGAACCAGAATATTCCAGTATAAGGCAGACCCCTGTTTGCATGAGGGAGATGTTCTCGAGTTTACAGATGGGACCTGTATTATTCACTTTTCCAGTGCAAGCAATGACAATTGCTTGTTGGTGAGCAATGAATGCAACGAGAGGTGTATCAACTGCCCGCAACTCGATAGGACCAGGAATCCATTGCTATCGGAACGGAATGCTCAGATCATCGCATTGTTCCCAGGAGATGTTCACACCATTGCACTTTCAGGAGGAGAACCTACAGTTGATTTCCCAGTGTTGCTACAAATAATCAAGAGGCTGTATGCTCATCATCCCTCCATACATATCGATATACTTACCAATGGGATTACCCTTGCAGATTATGATATAGCGACTGAACTTTCGAATATTCTTAAGCAGGAAACCTCGACATTCTGTATAACGTTGTATGGTGATATCCCTGAGATTCACGATGCTCATACTCGTGTAGCAGGTTCTTTTGCAAAGGTCCATGCAGCACTTCATCATCTTGCATATTATGGATATACCATTGAAATTCGATATCTGATTACGAAGATGAATTATGACAGACTTCCTTCATTCATCGAGTATGTATACGATAATTTTCCATTTGTTGACCATGTCAGTCTTATGGGGATGGAAGTCTCTGGAGATGCTGCAATCAATGCAGAACAGGTATTCGTTCCTTGTGAGACTTACATACCATTTCTGCTTGTAGCTTTGCAAAAAGCTGTTATGAGAGATGTTCCGGTCTTCATTTATAACCATCCAGTCTGTTTGCTTCCCAGGCAACTATGGAGATTTACCGTAGCAACCATTTCTGATTGGAAGACCGGTTATTCCAAGCTTTGCGAGGAGTGTGACCTAAAAGGGTATTGTGGTGGGTTCTTCACAACCAGCAATCCTGAATATATTCCAACCAATATCTCTCCGATAAGTCTAAATTATTCTGATGAGGGGGTGTATGTATGAGGGCAATCAAGATTCGCATATTATCAGTGATTTTTGGAATACTCTTTTTCTTTCAGACTCACATACTGTTTGCAGATGCTACCATACAGGTCCAAGGGATTAAGAATCTGGATAATTCAGATCAATCCAAATCATTCAGCAAATATATTCTCCAACCCATCCAGTCAATCGTGAGGATTGCTGCACATCGGTCCCATTCTTCTCATAGTTCCCATAGATCGCACAGCTCACATAGCTCACACAGTTCTCATCAGAGCTCATCCTATGGAGTGAGCTATACAGTTCCTCGTACAACTACGTATTCATCTCCCAGTACCTCATCTTCTCCCAGTAAGACAACTCCTGCAGAACCAGCAAGCAAATCAATTCTTGTACCTGAAACAAAGCAGCTTTCCGAACCTGTGATTACACAAGTCCCGGCAAAATCATTAACCACCACTACTGAAGTTGTCCCTATCGTGGAGGCTTCCTATTCGTTCACAATCCCAAGGAAGTTTGCAATTTTCCAATATGAACCTGACTCCAGCAAGATCCCGGCTCGTGTAGCATGGGAATTCCTCTGTAAGAGGATAGATGAGCAGTTTACAGTGCTCTTGGAATCTGATGTGGATGTACAGAGTAACCACGATTACAACTTCCCGAGTATTACCAAGGCAGCACAAGCAGAATTCTATGTAGCAGGTTCCATTATCTGGACAGGAAAACTGTATGTTGCCTCCCTGGAACTAGGAAACATAGAGGGGAAGAAGATAAAGATTAATAAGGCAAGTGAATCCCTAGATATGCTGCTTACAAGCATTATCAATAGCATAAAACAGCAGGAGGATTTGTTGTGAGGAGAAATAACTCTTGTGGTTAGAGAGAAAAAATAATGGTCAGACGGGCTCCTCTGATTATGTATCAAGTACATATTGCTTGCATGGATAAAGATCTTCGATTGTTCTTGAGAATGGTAAATGGATTGCCCATAAAATTATGGGCATAGCAAACGTATGCTGACTCAAAGAAAAGAGAGGAAAAAGATGTCTTCAAAAGCTATTGCAATTAGATTAAACAGTGGGTGTACTAGCCCAAAAACGTGTAATGATATTTCTGAGATAAAGATCAAGGAAGGGTCTTCATCTTCCTGGAAGACCAAAGCAAAGGTATATGATATGGTGAAGGCCTCTCCAGGATCAATAGAGGTTGATCGTTATCCCTATCCAGATCTTGTTCCGGTATTAAGCAAAAATAACGAAAAGTATGTTCGTTCAGAGCCAAATGATACAGAACACGATAATCTTTTGAAACTACCACAAGAGTAGATCACATTCGCAAGGTATTGGAGTCCTGCCTTGTGTCGCATATGTTCTTCTAAGATGAACTAATTGAAAATTGTTTTGAGTACTTTGAGATGTGCTCTCACGGAATTCATTATACCTGATCTACGGTATGAATTAGTTATTTTTTCAAACGAAGTTCATAATTATCAATAGAAATAAGAGGTGTCCATGAAACTTACATCAGTCAGAATTGAAAACTTTCGAGGATATAAGGATTGTATCAAAATCCCATTTACTGATTTAACTGCGTTTGTCGGTCGTAATGATGTTGGGAAATCCACAATTCTTGATGCGCTCGATATATTTTTTAATGATAAGGGTGCCTATAACAAAATGGATAAGTCTGATGTAAATGTATATGCTTCAGACGGTGATGAAGTTGTAATCTCGGCTTGTTTTTCTGAATTGCCTAGGAAGGTTGTGCTTGATGCTTCATATGAAACAACCTTAGAAGCTGAGTATCTCCTAAATCAAGAAGGTAAATTCGAGATTGTTAAGAAATACAAAAACGGAAGCCAGACACCAAAGGTGTATATTCGAGCCCATCATCCTACGAATCCAGACTGTTCTGACCTTCTATTAAAGAAACAGAGTGAATTAAAAAGTATTATCAAGACTCAAGGTATACTCTGTGATAATCAAACGGTTAATGCTGTGATGCGTTCAGCGATTTGGAACTACTATGCAGACAACCTTCAACTTGATGATATTGAAATCGATACTTCAAAAGAGGATGCAAAGAGGACATGGGAAAATATTGCAAGCTACCTGCCAGTATATTCATTGTTCAGAGCTGACAGAAAAAATGATGATGGTGATAGTGAGGTCCAAGATCCTCTAAAAGAAGCAGTCAAGCAAATACTCACTGATCCTGAGCTGCAAAGAAAACTTTCTGAAGTTGCAGAGGAAGTATCAAGAACATTGCAAGATGTTTCAGAACGGACTCTTGCAAAGCTCCGGGAAATGAACCCTGAAGTTGCAAATACCTTAAACCCAAACATACCGCCAGTAGAGAACCTCAAATGGGTGGATGTGTTTAAGAACGTTTCCATTACGGGGGATGATGACATACCACTTAATAAACGTGGGGGTGGAGTGAAAAGGTTGATACTGCTTAATTTTTTCCGAGCAGAAGCAGAGAGAAAGAAGGAAGCTACCCACAACGGAGTAATATTTGCCATTGAAGAGCCAGAGACTTCACAGCACTCTGATAATCAACGATTACTTATTGAAGCATTTAAGGAAATTTCTACAAAAGCGGGAAATCAAGTGATCATTACGACACACAGCTCAGTTGTCGTGAAGAGCCTTGATATGGACAGTATCAGACTTATACTTGAATATGCTAACAGATCAAAGAAAGTACATTCTGCTGATTTTAGCGTACTCCAGTATTTATCACTCAATGAGGTAAGTTATATTGCGTTCGGAGAAGTTACAGAGGAGTATCATGATGAGCTTTATGGTTTCATAGAGTATCAGGAGTGGAAGGCTGAATTCTTCCAGACGCAAACAGAGACAATTCGTCCTTATAGAAAGTATAGGAATCAAAGGGATTTAACTATCATCACTCAAGATCTTTGCTTATCTGAATATGTCCGACATCAAATCCACCATTCCGACAATGATTTGAATGATCGTTATACACGTGAAGACCTAGTAAACTCAATTGCTCGAATGAGAGATTTTATCAGCACGAAACGAGGTACAGAAAGAGAGTGGATGTATTAGCCTTGTATGTATAGAGGAATGTCATTGCTGCTTCATTGAGAAATCGAAGATACAGCAAGATTTTGTAGAGAAGTAAAATTTACTCCAGTGGGTACCTATTCTTTAAAGTGTATGTCGAGCGCCAACTTGAGAATGGGCTACAGAGAAACTGAAAATCATGGAATGAGAAGAGGGGTAAATCATCTTCCTCTTCTCTCAATTGAATTGGATGGGTTTGTAGCAGTGTATATATCTGTTGTAGGCTCTACTGGCCAACAGGAGACCATGTTCCATCCAGATGCTCCCCTGAATAGGGGATGCAAGTATCAAGAATATAATGCATGATATCAGTAAGATTATTGTACATAGGGTGATATTTCTAAGTCTATTAGCATGATATTGATTGAAAATTACCGTTCTTTATGCGACAATTGGATATGAGGAATGAACAAGGGATGCATCGATTGACTACAAATAATACAATCATCAATAAGCTCTTTACCCAAAATTCATTCAATGAGTTTCTGGGGTATAGAACTCCTCTTACGCTTACTCAAGTTGCTCATCAATACATACCTTGTCCAGAAGCTTTAAGCAATGGTGAAGTACTATCTCAAATGTATCAATTCATGTCTCAATCCTACAGAAATGAATATTTCTATCAGAATACACTGCTTATGAAATTGCTTTTGGGGAAGCATAGCGTACGCACTACGACAGCTTTGACACAGATCCCCATAGGAAATTCAATTGCAGACTTTGTCTTGATTAACGGCAAAGCTGTTGTGTATGAGATTAAAACAGAATTGGACACATTCAATCGACTTAGAGGACAGCTAGAAGACTATTACAAAGCTTTTGACCATGTGTGCGTGGTGACATCGGAATCTTCCTTCTCTAAGCTTGATTCTGAACTATCTGATACTCCTGTAGGTATATACGTTTTGAACAAGCAGAATCGGTTGAGTAATAAAATCAAGAAAGACCCAATAAGAGATGCATCAAACATTAATCATCATTCTCTATTTTCTTTGTTACGAAAGAAGGAGTACGAGAACATACTCCTTGCGTACTACAGAGAACTCCCTTCAGCTACTCCAGTGTTTTACTATGATGCGAGCTATGCAAGGTTTGCTGAGATCCCTCTTGATAAAGCGTACGTGATGGTCCTCAATGAGCTGAAGAAACGAAATAAGGTAGAGAAAGACGATATTTCTGAAATCCCTGATTCACTTAAATCACTTGCGTATTTTTCAAATATTTCTTCTAAGGATAGACTGCTACTAGATGAGTATCTTTCTCAACAATTCAGAGTGTAGACGTATGTGCTTCCCAATACTGAATCAGTGAAACCAAAAAGTGAGCAGAAAAAGCCCCTGTAACACATATCTTGCTAATGAGTGGTAGATATTTATCATATGATATTAACTATGACGAGAAATTAGCATAATCTCTGGATGATATAAGAGATTCAGATGTAATGAGTTGTATGGAAAAAATATCTGAATAAAATACTTTTATTTCAATGAGTTCGTGTTATAATTCGGATTAACAAATCAACCAATACCCCCCAAAGAGCTTGCATTGTTCCTGATTGATTTCTTCCTGGAAATAATCTGTTTGTAGATTCCTTTCCAGAGGTTTAGTAGTGAGGTATCTCGATGATAGAAGTATACCCAAATCTCTGGGTGGGGAATGAAGTATGTTATTCGTTAATTGAGCATGAATCAGGTTGGGCTACTGTACATGCTTGTAAAGAGCCATATCACCGTAGAGCCCTGGGCTATTCAGGGAGATCAGCCTCAAAGAACCATCCAGACTATTTGGTTGCTATCAGGGGATCTGAGATGTCGTTAAATATGATTGATGCACATGATCCTGCTTATATCCCCAAGTCCTTGGTGAATACGGCACTTGCATTTATATCTGATAATTTAGACAAAGGCTTGAAGGTATTGCTGCACTGTAACCAAGGGATGTCTCGTTCTCCAGGCATTGCTCTTCTGTTTCTTGCGCGAAACGGTAAATTCTCAGGACTATCCTATGACCAGGCAAAAGTTGAGTTTCGAAAAATCTATCCAGATTTCTTTCCTGCAGGAGGAGTGGATGGTTTTTGTCGATTGAATTGGGAGGCCTATAAGGAGGGGTGCAATGATGAAGAGTGCCAAAGATAGTCATACAAAGAAAACTATTGTTCGTAAGAATTCTCCAAAAGTTATTTTTAAGATAACCAGACAGAGAAAGGAGCATATCAATAATTTGGCAGATCATCTGTCTTTTATTGCACCTTCAACAACGTTTGGTGAACATTCTTTCAGTATTGAGAATCTAGCAAAAGAATGGAGGTTGTCAAAGTATTTCAAAAAGCAAAGGAACAAGAAAAATGACATAAGCTATTTTCTGAGCAATGTTCTCAGATATAGAAAAAATACCCCCAAGCAATTGGTTATGGAAATTGTTAAGCGTGGAATGCAATGGAAAGCAAATCAAGGAGAAACGGTTCAGGAATCATTGTTGAGTGAGATTGCGAAAGAGATGGCTGCGTTGGGGTTTCCAATCGAAAAAGAATTATCAGCATTGGAGCATCCTAATCCTTCACAGTTATGTCCGCCTAGTGTTGCCATGATAAATGCTTTCAAAGCATTGCCTTTTTATCAAAGTGTATTACAAGACGATATATTCAACTTATTTTCATCAGGTCAGTACAACGAGGCAGTAAGGAAAAGTTTCGAGAGATTCGAAAAACTAGTCCAAGATATTCATGCCGCCCCAAAATTGGAGTATGGGAAAGATCTGATGGCTAAGGCTTTTTCTGAAAACAATCCAAGTATAAAGATAACGCCTTGCAGTACCCAAGATGAGATTAATATTCAACAAGGTATCAAGTTCATGGCGATGGGAGTGATGATGAGTGTTAGAAATCCCACAACTCATGGAGATAGAAAGCAGATGAATGTTGGTGAGGCTAT